>CALWOP010000069.1 GCA_944383195.1 uncultured Oscillospiraceae bacterium | reverse complement strand
GCACCATGGCGATGTTGGCCGCCCGCAGCAGCTCCTCTGAGGCCACGTAGTTTTGACTCCCGCGAAATTCTTCCATAAAGCACCTCTCACAGTCCCTTATGTGAGGCTGCAGCGTGCCATAAATGCACGAATCCTCACACAGATTTGATCTGATTTATATTTGAATCATATCCAATCGCCATGACAGAATCCAATATATTTTTAAACTTAATTCATGAATACAGCACATCATTTTAACAGAATCTGAACGAAAAATCGTTTGATTTAATTTGTTAGCGGCCCAAAAGTCGGCGAACCCGATAAAAAAGGAAAAGCAATTTTAGACATTGTGCCGAGAGAGACTAAACTTTATCCATTCAATGAAAAAAATTGATGGATCGATGAAGTTTTGATAATAGACCTTCCGGCTAAAACGAATATAAAATAAAGGCAACAACAGCGGGATATTGTTCATATTGTCAACAGTTAAACCGTGTGATTTGGTGTTGCAAGAAGCAGGAGGAGGAAGATGACCATGCCAAGGCAGTTTTCACTTGCCTATCTGACGATCCCGGGGATCGATCCGGTTCGACAGATTGAAATTGCCAAGCAAGCTGGCTACGACTATGTGAGCTTGAGGACGATCCCCATGGGACAGCAGGGAGAGCCGCAAGTCCATTTGGAAACAGATCCGGAACTGGCCCGGGCGGTGGAAAAAGCCCTGAAGGACCATGATATGAAGTTGTTTGACATCGAACTGCTCCGGATTCGGGAAGACCTGCCCACGGATTACCGGGCTGCCTTTGAAAAAGGGGCACAGCTGGGGGCGACACAGATCTTGACCAGCGTCTGGACCAAGGACTACAGCCTGGCCGTGGATCGCTACGGTGCGTTCTGTGAGCAGGCCGCCGAGTTTGGCATGACGCTGAATCTGGAGTTCCCCATTGTTTCGGAAGTGACCTCCCTGCAAACGGCAATGGAGATTCAGGATAAGATAGGCGCTCCCAATCTGAAGATCCTGATGGACATGATCTATGTCTATAAAACCGGCCTCACGCCTGAGATGATTCAGGCGGTGGACCCCAGCCGCTTCGGCGTCATCCATCTGTGCGACTGGCCCAAGGATATGGCGGGCAGAGAACTGGTGGAAGTGGTGCGGGAAGGCCGTGTGTACTGCGGCGAAGGCGTTGTGGATCTGAAAGGGATTTTGAAGGTACTGCCCGAGAACGTCTGCTCCATTGAATTGCCCAACACCAAGGAAATTGAGGCTCGGGGCGCAGCTGGACACGCGGCGCGCTGTCTGGAGACGGCCAAGGCCTATTTTGCAGCCAACGGACTATAAGCCAAATGCCCATATAGAAATGAGGTCGTATGAAATGGTTGATATCAATACCAAGATGATCACTTTGATCGGCACTCCCCTCAGCCAGTCCTTTGCCGCCCGGATGCAAAACGCCGGCTACGCGGCCGCTGGGTTGAATATGCTGTATTTTTACACAGAGGCGGACAACGAACACCTGGGAGACATCGTAAACGGTCTGCGGTACATGAATTTCGCCGGTTTTGCGGTGACCAAGCCCAACAAGGTGAAGGTTTTGCAGTATCTGGATGAGCTGGACCCCCTGTGCGCCAAGATGGGCGCCAGCAATACGGTGGTCAAGACGAGCGAAGGCAAACTGGTGGGCTACAACACCGACGGCATCGGCTTTTATACCTCACTGACTGAGGAGGGCGGGGTAAAGGTCGACCAGTCCGTGTTCTTCTGCTTCGGCGGCGGCGGCGCGGGCCGGGCCATCTGCTCGGTGCTGGCCTATAAGGGAGCGCGAAAGATCTACATCACCGACGCCTATGAGCCCTGCGCCAAATCTCTGGCGGAGGATATCAACACCAACTTTGCTCCGGTGGCCGAGTTTGTGCCCTACGGGGACTACTCTAAGCTGGCCGCCTGCAACGTAGTCATCAACGCCAGCGGTGTGGGCATGGGCAAGAGCATTGGCCAGTCCCCTCTGCCCAAGGAGTACATCCAGTCCAGCCAGTTCTATTTTGACGCCTGCTACAACCCCGACAAGACCCAGTTCCTGCTGGACGCCGAGGAAAAGGGCTGCAAGATCCTTAATGGTCTAGGTATGTCGCTCTATCAGGGCGTTGCACAGGTGGAGCTGTGGACCGGCAAAAAGCCTCCCGTGGAGGCCATGCGCCGGGAGCTTCTCGCCATTTTGGAAGAGCAGAAGAGAAAAGAGGAGGTATAACATGAAAGTTGCCAAGTGGCTGGATGATCACTTTGAAGAAATTTTTCTGGTGATTTTCTTGGTATTGATTTCCTGCGTCAACTTGCTTCAGGTCCTGTTTAAAAAGATCCCGTTTTTGACTCCGCTGACCTGGTCGGATGAGTTTTGCCGGTATATGTGGATCTGGACGGTATTTATGTCCCTCCCCTACACCATCCGCAAGGGCAGTATGCTCCGGGTGAGTGTGTTGCTGGACACCATGCCCCAGCTGGTGCGTAAGGTCATCAATATTGCCGTTGACCTCATTACCACCGCCTGTATGGGTTTGCTGGCCTATCACTCCGTCAAGGTCGTTACGGATATTTACGTCAGCGGTGAGACTTCCACTGCCATGGTGTGGCCCATGTGGATCGTCTACAGCGTTATGCTCATCGGATTTGCCCTGGCCGCTCTGCGGGGATTGCAGCAGGCCATTATCCACGTGATGCACTTTAATGAGAGAGAGCTCTCTAGCATTGAGCAGACTATGGCTGAGGCTGCGGAAGAGGCGGCCATGGCCAAAGGTGAAGAAGGAGGGACGAAGTAATGGCGGCGTTACTGGTATTTGTTGTATTCCTGGTGGCCATTGCCATCTCCATTCCCATCGGAGTCAGTATGATCGTAGGCTCCCTGGCCCCCATCTTTTTGATGGACAAGGGCGGCTCCATTGCCCAACTGCTGAATAACACCTTCTCTGGCGCCAACTCCACCCCCATCCTGGCCGTGCCCCTGTTCATTCTGGGCGGCGTCATCATGGCGGAGGGCGGCATCTCCAAGAAGCTGTTCAACTTCTTCTCCTACTTTGTAGGAAGCATCCCCGGCGGTATCCCCTGCGCGGTCATTCTGACCTGCCTGTTCTACGGCGCCATCTCCGGTTCCGGCCCCGCCACCACCGCCGCTGTGGGCTCCATGTGTATCCCCTTCCTGGTGAGCCTGGGGTATGACCGCCAGTGGAGCGCCGGCCTGGTGGCTGTGGCCGGCGGCCTGGGCGTTATCATCCCGCCCTCCATTCCGTTCGTTCTCTACTCTCTGGCCACCGGCGTTTCCACCGGCAACCTGTTCCTGGCCGGTATCATCCCCGGTATTCTCATCGGCCTGTTCATGATGGTTTACGCCGTATTCTACTGTGTGCGCAAGGGCGAGGATAAGCAGCTCATCCACGCCAAGATGGAGGAGCTGCGCGGCCAGGGTCTGGGCCACCTGTTTATGGACAGTCTGCCCGCTCTGCTGTGCCCCATCATCATTCTGGGCGGCATCTACACCGGCTGGTTCACCCCCACCGAGGCCGCTTGTATCTCCGTGTTCTATGCCATTTTGGTGTCTCTGTTTGTGTATAAGTCCATCAAGATCAAGGACTTGATCCCCTTCCTGTGCAGCTCCGTTAAGACCTACGGCGGTCTGGCCTTCGTGCTGGCCTTTGCCACCGCGTTCGGCCGCGTGCTGTCCCTGACCCGGGCCACCAAGATCGTTGAGGACTTCATCGTGGGCAACTTCAGCTCCAAGTTCGCAGTTATGACCGTGCTGGTCATCATCTTCCTGATTCTGGGCATGGTCATGGATACCGGCCCGGCCATTATCATCCTGGCTCCCGTGCTGCTGCCTGCCGTGCAGGCCCTGGGCGTGAACGACGTCCACTTCGGCGTGGTTCTGGTGTGCTGCCTGTCCATCGGCCTGGCGACTCCCCCCTTCGGCCTGGACCTGTTCGTGGCCGGAAACCTTTCGGAGGAACCGCCTATGTCTGTGGCCAAGAAGGCGATCCCCTTCATGGTGGCCTTCCTCATTGCCCTGTTCCTGATTACTTATGTTGAGCCTGTCAGCACGCTGCTGGTCAGTATGTTTGGCGTGGGCGGTGGAGCGTAACTCCCTGTCCCTGCTTCCGTTGGGGTTTGTTCTGGTTCTCCCCGTTCCCTGTAAACGGGGAGGCCAGACGATATAAACGTAAAACGCAAAATTTTAAGGAGGAAATCATAATGAAAAAGATCACTGCTCTGGTCCTGGCCGCGGCCATGACCCTGGCCCTGGCCGCTTGCGGTGGCGGCAATAGCTCTAATGCCGGCACCAGCTCCAGCGGTGCCACCAGCGGCGCTTCCAGCACTGCCGGCGATTATGCCAGCCTTGACCCCGTGGTGCTCACCGGCGCTGACTCCACCGGCAAGGGCGCTGCCGGTCAGCTCTTTGGTGAGATGGTTGCGGCCAAGGTGGATGAGATCACCGGCGGCCAGCTGACCATCGACTACTACCCCAACGGCGAGCTGGGCGCTGACGCCGACCTGCTGCGCCAGCTGCAGGCCAACGACATCCAGCTGTTTGTGGGCCAGACTGCCCCTGTGGTGTCCTTTGTCCCCGAGGTTGCCGTGTACGACCTGCCCATGGTTTTTGCCCAGTATGACGGCGCCACCATTGACAAGGTCCTCAACGGCGATTCCCAGTTCAACACTCAGATGAAGAGCGCGTTCAATGCCGCCGGCCTTGAGCTCATGGGCACGCTGCAGAACGCCACCTACCGTCTGACCACCTCCAACACCGAACTGGCCACTCTGGATGACTTCAAGGGCCTGCAGATCCGTACCATGGAGAACCCCAACCACATGGAGTTCTGGGAGGCCATTGGCGCCGCGCCCACTCCCATGGCTTGGAATGAGGTTTACTTCGCCCTTCAGTCCGGCAACCTGGCCGCTGAGGAGAACGCCGCCGACACCATCGTGGGCGCCAACCTGAACGAGGTCCAGAAGTACCTGTCCCTCACCAACCACATCCTGTATGCCAACATGATGATCATGAATCAGGAGGCTTGGGAGTCTCTGGACCCCGCCTATCAGGAGGCTCTGGCCCAGGCTGTCTCCGAGTCCCTGACTGAGATGAGCGCTCAGCTGGCCCAGATCGACGAGGACAACAAGGCCGACCTGGAGAGCAAGGGCATGATCATCACCGAGTATGGCCCCGAGTTCTATGAGGAGGTTCTGGCTCTGCCTGCTGTTCAGGAGCTGTATCAGTCCATCGACGCCTCTGTGAATGGTCTGGGCGCCACTCTGCAGGAAGAGCTGGCCGCCGCTGCGGGCTGATCGATCCGCCTTTACATCACTACATAAGAAAAAAAGCCAGGCCGGCGGCGTCATTGGACGACGCCGACCTGGTTTTCCTAAAGGAAAGGAGTGCCCGGCATGGGGGAGTCTTCCAAGGGGCGGGCCTTTGCCCTGCTGTTTTTTACATTTTTTATCTGGGGAAGTATTTATGTAGGCGGAAAAATGATCGCGGATGATCTGCCTGCCCCCCTGGTGGCCTGCCTGAGATGCTGCACGGCCATGGTCCCGCTGCTTTGGATGAGCCGGAACCTGCGTGGGCAAAAAATAGCCCCCAAAGATTGGAAAAATTTTGCGGTGGTGGGTCTGGCTGGGTATTTTCTTACCATCTTCTGCATCCAGGTGGGGATCTCCCTCACCGGAGCTTCCATGGCCTCGCTCATCAACGCCCTGACTCCCGTGTCTGTGACCATCCTGACAGCGGTGCTGCTGAAAGAATCCATCACCCCCATCAAGGTGGTCTGTCTGATCCTGGCTTTGGCGGGGGCGGCGGTGATCACTCTGGGGGCCGGGACCCAGAGCGAGACCCTTGGCATTGCCGTGGTGCTGGGGGCGGTCATCTGCTGGGGGGTGGCATCCGTCTATATGCGCCGGCTGACGGCAAAATATTCTCCTATTTTGGTCACTACCTATGGGATGGCGTTCAGCCTGCTGTGCCACATACCCGTTGGCATCTACACCGCCGCCACCCAGCCGTTTCATGTGTCCCTGAAAGTGGTGCTGGTGCTGCTCTATCTGGGGTTCATGGGCTCCGGCGTGGCCCAGTATACCTGGGTGAAGTGCCTGTCGGTCCTTCCGGCAAGTACCTGTTCCCTGTTCTATCCCCTCCAGCCGGTTTTTTCCGCTCTGCTGGGCGCGCTTCTCCTGGGAGAGACCTTTTCTCCCGCATTCTTTCTTGGCTTGATCCTCATTTCCCTTGACGTGGCGCTGAGCACCTGGGAGACGAAAAAACTCAGCGGAACGAAAAGTGTATAAAAGTTTGTGTCCCCCCGGTTGCTAAATTTCCGGAAATCATGGATAATAATACAAGACATGAAATAGGAAGGGGAACGCCCGGATGAACCTGCGGCAGCTGTACTACTTTAAAACCATCGCTGAACTGGAGCACTACACCCGAGCAGCCGAGAAGCTCTTTGTGAGCCAGTCCAGTCTGAGCCATGCCATTCAGGAGCTGGAGAGCGAACTGAATGTGAAGTTTTTTGAAAAAAAGGGCCGAAATGTGGAGCTGACAAAATACGGACAGATGTTTTTGCCCTATGTTCAGAAGACGCTGGATACCCTGGAGACAGGGATGAGCAAGCTGGCGGATTATATCAATCCCAACACCGGAACGGTGGTCATGGCGGGATTTCCCTCTCTGGCCCAGTTTGCCCCGGACATTATCGTTCGCTACATTTCGGAAACCAACCGGGTAGATGTGCGCCTGCAGTTCAATCAGGAGGCTACTTACTTTGACCTTAAGGAGCAGCTGCTGGAGGGGATGGTGGACCTGATCTTCGCAACGGAGATCGACGATCCCCGCATCGCCTCCTCCTACATCGGAGATCACCAGATCGTGCTGCTGGTCCCCCAAAGCCACCGGCTGGCGCAATATGACCAGGCGGACCTTCGGGAGCTGGATGGGGAGAGCTTTATTTCTTTCGACAACAAATGCCAGCTGCGGGGTGTGACCGATGAAATTTTCCGGCAGTTGGATGTGCACCCCAACATCACCATGGAGACGGCCCAGGATATTATCATGAACGGTCTTGTGGCGGCCAACCACGGTGTGGCGATCATGCCCTATCCGCTGGGCGGCGCACCCTATAATACAAAAATCGTGCGCATCCAAAATGACATCCCTCCCCGCAGGCTCTATTTGATGTGGAATAAGGAGCAATATCTGCCCCCCGCGGCGGAATATTTCCGCGACTTTATTGTGCGAAGCGGAGAGGTTTTCTCCCAATTTTTGGAAAAACAAAAGGGCGGCTGAAGCCGTATGCATCCCACAGGCGGAGACAAACTGTCTCCGCCTATTTTTATGGCAAAAATCCCCCGTTTTTTGAGAAACTTATGGTAAAAATCGAACGGTAAATGAAAACTGAGTATTGGACATTGAGGGCGGTTTATACTAAGATAAAAGCAAGAAAACAGGGGGAAAACAGGCATAAATACCAAGAATCTGCAAAGGTTTTTTGCGTTTTCTAAAGCCTTGATCTGCCCTGAACGAAGAAAACAAGAATATCATTCTGGAACGGGAGGAAGTTCGCATGAGCAAGAAACTGGTTTCTGATCTGATTGTAGATTATTTGGAGCGCCGGGGTGTGACGGAACTGTTTGGTCTGTGCGGCCACACGGTGATCGGTATGCTGGACGCCCTGGAGCGCAGCAAAAAGCTGCGCTATGTGGGTACCCGCCATGAGGCGGTTGCCACCACCGCCGCAGATGGCTACGCCCGTATCACCCACAAGGCTGCCGTGGCCATGTGCCATCTGGGCCCCGGCCTGACCAACGCCATTACCGGCGTGGCCAACGCCTCTTTGGATTCCATTCCCATGGTCCTCATCGCCGGCGACGTGCCCAGCTACTACTTCGGCCGCCACCCCCATCAGGAGGTCCAGATGCACGCCGACGGCGACCAGTACCGTATGCTGGAGCCCATTTGCAAGCGCTGCTGGCGGGTAGACGATGTGGAGGCGCTGCCCCAGATCTTCGACCGTGCTTTCCGCCTGGCCGAGTCCGGCCGTCCCGGCCCGGTGCTCATCGACATCCCCATGGATATGTTCTCCCGGGAGATGGAGGAGGATCTGTGGGATCGTACTTACAAGGACAGCCATGTGACCATGCGCCCCGCCATCGACCCCGAGGCCGCCAAGGCCATCGCCAAGAAGCTGGTGGAGGCGGAGAACCCCGTTCTTCACGCCGGCGGCGGCATTTTACTGGCCCAGGCCTCTGAGGAGCTGGCCGCACTGGCGGAGTTTTTGGATATCCCCGTCTCCCGCACCCTGATGGGCCAGGGCTGCCTGAGCGACCATCACCCCCTGCTGGTGGGCCAGACCGGCTTCTGGGGCCTGGACTTCACCCACTCCCTCACCCTCAACGCCGACGTGATCCTGGGCCTGGGCACCCGCTTTGCTGAGGCCGACAGCTCCAGCTGGTATCAGGGCGTGACCTTCGATCCCGACAAGACCACCTTCCTCCAGATCGACATCGACCCCAACGAGATCGGCCGCAACTACCCTGTGGAGATCGGCGCTGTGGGCGATCTGAAAATTGCCCTGAAGCAGATCCTGGATGAGGTCAAGGCCATCTGCCCCCAGGGCAAGAGCAAGCCTGAGCTGCGGGCCAAGATCGCCGAGACTAAGGCCGCTTTCAAGAAGTCCAATGAGGACATCTCCAACGACAGCCGCTTCCCCATGACTCCTCAGCGCATCCTGAAGGATGTAAAGGAGGTCATCCCCGAGGACGCTTACATCTTCACCGATGTGGGCTGGAACAAGAACGGCGTGGCCCAGCAGTTTGACGTGACTGTTCCCGGCACCATCCACCACTCCTCCGGCCTGGCTACCATGGGCTTCGGCGCCTCCGCCGTGCTGGGTGGCAAGGTGGCCGCTCCCGACCGGATCTGCATCACCCTCACCGGCGACGGCGGCTTCGGCGTCAACCCCACCTGCCTGGCTACCGCGGTGGAGCAGGGCATCGCCTGCACATGGGTGGTCATGAACAACTCCGCCTTCGGCACCATCGCCGGCCTGGAGAACGCCAACTATCACCACAAGTTCGGCACCATGTTCCACACCCCTGACGGAAAATCCTACACCCCCCGTTGGGCCGATGTAGCCAAGGCCTACGGCGTGGATGCCATCTGCGTCAACTCCGCTGAGGAGTTCAAGCCCGCCCTGGAAAAGGCCATGGAGGCCAACAAGGCCGGCAAGCCTTTCCTGGTGGAGGCTCCCATGGAGAACATCGTGGTGCCCACCCCCGGCTGCTGGAACATCAACGACATTTACAGCCCCAACGAGCTGGTGAAAGAGGGCAAGCTGGTCAAGAAAGAAAACGGCCAGTATGTGGCGCCCAACCACGCCAAGTCTCACAAGGCCAAATAAACAGGCAAGCATTCTCCTTTCAAATTTCGTGTTTCCTCTGCGGAAAGGCGGCGTCAGCACTGACGCCGCCTTTCTTGCAGCGTAAAACCGCCTCCATCCGGATATGAACAGGATGGAGGCGGTTTTTATCAAATGAAAGGAAAACTCAGCGGTTCAGAGGCTTCAGTACCGCGACCTGCTCCGGCGTTTGTACCGTCAGCTCCAGCTGGGAACCGGGATAGGACACCACATTGCCGCAGAGGGCGGTAAAGGCCTCCAGGGGGCCGATCACATCATAGCCAAAGCCCTCTCCCCGGTAGTGCATGGGGATGACCACCCGGGGCTTCAGCTCGTCCGCCAGGGCCTTGGCCTGGGAGGCGTCAATGGTGTAGTAGCCGCCCACAGGGATGAGCAGGGCGTCAAGGCCCTTGAGCTGGTCCTTTTGCGTGGCGGTCAGCTGGCAGCCCAGGTCGCCAAGGTGGGCAATGCGGCACTGGCCGTCGTCCAAAATATGAATGGTGTTGGGGCCGCGCAGGGCGCCCTGCTGGTCGTCGTGCCAGGTGGAGATGGTCTCCACGGTAAAGGGGGAGACCCCGCCCTGGCGCAGCGTGACCTGGTCCACGCCATGGTGGTCCCGGTGCTCGTGGCTGCACAGCACCTGATCCGCCTGTGCGGAGATGGGCTGATAGCCCGGTACGCTGCCCGGTTCGTAGGGGTCCAGGATCAGCCGGAAGCCCTGGGACTCCACCAGAAAACAGGAATGGCCCAGCCATGTCAATGTCATAAAAATCCCTCCTAAGATGTTTGTTGATTCTATTGTAACCCATCGCTCCGGGGAAGAAAAGAGAAAGGTTTGCCCGGGCCCGGTAGAATGAAAAATACCACCACAGCAGGAACCGGAAAGCCCCCTGTGGTGGTATTTTTCTATTTGGCCGCCTGTCTTCCGCCCGCCCGCGGGATCAGCGCCCTGTATTCCAGGTGTCCCGTCCCGGCGCCGCGGGGGAGGAAGCGGTTACATATATGGGAAATTACTCGATATCCATGTCGGGCTTGTTGAACTCGCCGAACAGCTCCTCGTTGGAGGGCATATCCTCGGGCAGAGGACGGGCGACCCAGGTGGTGTTCATGTAGTGCTTCAGGGTGATGTTCTCAGAGACAATGTTGCCGCCCCAGGTGCCGCAGCCCATGGAAGACGTGGGAGGCATACCGTTGGTGGAGGAGCCGGAGTTGCCCCGGTTGTTGGGCTGACGGACCATGATACGGGAAACAGGAGCGCACATACCCAGACGGTTGATGTGATCGTCATCCCAGGAGTAGATGCCGCAGGAGTGGCCCTTGCCGCCCACCTCGAAGATGGCCTGCATCATGTCCAGAGCGTTCTGGAATTCGCCCTTGTACTTGAACAGGGTCAGCAGGGTGGTCAGCTTCTCGCTGGAGAAGAAGTGCTCCTTGCCTACGCCCTCGATGCCGCCGCCGGTGACAGCGATGAACTTGCGGTCAGCGGGGATCTCAAAGCCGGCAGCCTCGGCCAGCTTCTGGGGGCTGATGGCCACGGTGTTGGGCAGGCGGTGGCCGGTCTCGTCCCACATGACGTTCTTCAGCTTCTCAGCCTCTTCCTCGTTGGCCAGGTAAGCGCCCTCTTTCACCAGGGCCTCCACAAAGCCGTCATAGATCTCCTCGCTGATGATCAGGTTGCCGTCGCAGGAGCAGCCGGAACCGAAGTCGGAGCACTTGGAGATGCGGGTGTTCATAGCGGCCTCAGCCTGATACTCGGGGGTGTTGCAGGTGTTGTCGATGATAACAGTGGCGTTGCCGGCGCCGGAACCATAGGCGGGAACACCGGAGGAGTAAGCGGACTTGACCATGGGACGGCCGCCGGTGGCGATGACCAGGTTGCAGCGCTTCATCAGCTCCTG
>CALWOP010000068.1 GCA_944383195.1 uncultured Oscillospiraceae bacterium | reverse complement strand
AAGGTTCATGACCAGCTGGGCATGAAAGTGGGCGTCATCTCCTCTGTCAACCTGAACCACGCCACGCCCGCCGCTTTCTATGCCCACCAGGCCAGCCGCAATGACTATTATGATATCGGTCTGGAGCTGGTATCGTCCGGTTTTGAATACTTCGCCGGCGGCGGCCTGCTCAAGCCCACCGGCGCGGAAGGCGACCAGGAGGATCTGTACACCCTGGCCGAGAAAGCTGGTTACGATGTGGTGAAGACTCAGGCTGAGGCCGAGAAGGTCACTGCGGACAATGGCAAGGTCATCCTCATCGATGAGCACCTGGCCGACGGCGACGCCATGGCCTATGAGCTGGACCGCACTGACGATATGTGGTCTCTGGCCGACTACGTGGAAAAGGGCATTGAAGTCCTGGACAACGATAAGGGCTTCTTCCTTATGTGTGAGGGCGGCAAGATCGACTGGGCCTGCCACGCCAACGATGCCGCCTCCTCCATCCACGACACACTGGCCCTGGCCGACGCGGTGCAGGAGGCCATTGACTTCGCCAAGCAGCACCCCGATGAGACCCTTATCCTGGTCACCGGCGACCATGAGACCGGCGGCCTGACCATTGGTTTTGCCGGCACCGACTACGACACCTACCTCAGCCAGCTGGAGAGCCAGAAAATTTCCTTTGCCAAGTTTGACAGCGACTATGTCGCCTCCTACAAGACCAACAAGACCTCCTTTGAGGCCGTTCTCACCGACATTGAGAAGCTCTTCGGCCTGAAGGCCAAGGGCGAGGCGGGAGACCGACTGGTGCTCACCGACTATGAGCTGGGCCTTCTGAAGACCGCATATGAGAAGTCCATCAACGGCGCAGTCACCGGCATGGCTGAGCAGGAGGAGTATGTGGCCTACGGCACCTACGAGCCTCTCACCGTCACCATCACCCACATTCTCAACAACAAGTCCGGCGTGTCCTTCACCTCTTACAGCCACACCGGTCTGCCCGTGGCAGTCTTTGCCGACGGAGTCAACGCCGACCAATTCAAGGGCTACTACGACAACACCGACATCTTCAACAAGCTGGCTCAAATGCTGGCCGTCAAGTAACAAAGTTCCCTCTCCCACGGCCCGTCCCAGGCCACAAAGGCCGGGACGGGCCGTATGAAATTCCCTTTCCAAAGGAGCCTGACCGCTATGCCACATCTCCCCCTCTTCCCACAGTCTCTGCGCTACCACGCCCCAGTCTGGGTGTGTTTGATTCTGGTTTTGATTTTAATTGTCCTACCTACGGGCTACGAAGACAACATAGTCTTTCAGGAGTCGGACATCCGGCCCGCCCTGGTGCTGGAAACAGATGACTCCACTGTCATCGACACTGGCCTGGTGCGTTCCGGCGAGCAGCGCTGCCGTTTGGAAATACTCAGCGGCCCCTTTAAGGGGGAAATCGTGGAGGGAAAAAACACCCTCAACGGCTCTCTGGAGCAGGACAAGATTTTTGCCGTTGGAGACAAGGCCCTTGTACGTATTAATTACGAGGGGGAGCAGGTGCTCAGCGTGTCCATGATTGACCACTATCGTATGCCCTGGGAGCTGGTAATGGGCACTCTGTTTGTGCTGTTGCTGGTTCTATTTGCCGGAAAAACCGGAATCCGGGCGGTGCTGTCCTTCATCCTCACGGTGCTGATGATCTGGAAAGTGATGGTTCCCCTGTACCTGAAAGACTGGAATCCCATCTGGGTGGGGCTTTTTATCACTCTGGCGCTGACGGTGCTCATTATCGCCCTGGTCTATGGTTTTGATCGGCGGTGTGCTGCGGCGGTATCCGGTTCGGCACTTGGCATTTTGGTCACCTGCATCATGGGTATCGTCTTTACTGATCTGTTCAAAATTCACGGGGCTGTGATGTCTTATTCAGAGAGCCTGCTCTACGCCGGATATCAGAATTTGAATCTTACCCAGATTTTTATGGCCTCTATCTTCATTGGAGCCTCCGGAGCTATCATGGATCTCAGCGTGGATATTACCTCTGCGGTATACGAGGTGATAGAGAAGCGACCCGACCTAAGCTGGTGGGAGGCCGCCCGGTCGGGCATGAATGTGGGGCGGGCCGCTATGGGTACCATGACCACCACCCTCCTCTTTGCTTACTCGGGAGGCTATGTGGCCCTGCTCATGGTCTTTATGGCCCAGGGTACTCCCCTGTCCAACATCTTCAACTACAAGTATGTGGCCGCCGAGCTTATTCACACGGTCATCGGTTCCTTTGGCCTGGTCACCGTGGCCCCCTTCACCGCCCTGTGTGCCGGGTTCTTCCTGGCTAAGAGGAAAACAGCGGTCTCTGAACAGAAAGCGTAAGAAACATGAAAAAGAAATTTTTGCTGTGCTGCATCATTATGCTGCTGGGATGCGTCCTCATGCTGGCAGGCTTTACCATGGATTCTTCCCCTCTATACATACCCGGTATCCTGGTGTTCTTTGTCGGGGTCCTGCTGGAATTTATGCTCATCCGCTGCCCCTTCTGCCACCGCTATGTGGCTCTCTACGCCCCAGGAAAATTCTGTCCCCACTGTGGAGGAGAGCTAAGATAAAGAAATGCGGCCGATAGGCCGTATTTCTTTTATAGGGATATAGAACATAGGTTTGACTTTTTCGTTTGCATGATGTATCATAATTCTAGAAAAAGGAGGTGGCGGCATGGAGCGGGTTATCTTTCATTGTGATTTGAACAGCTTTTACGCCTCGGTGGAACTGCTTTCCCATCCAGAGCTGCGCCACCTGCCCGTGGCGGTATGTGGTGACCCAGACAGTCGCCACGGAATCATCCTGGCAAAAAACGAACCCGCCAAGAAGTTTGGGGTCAAAACCGCTGAGACCATCTGGCAGTCCAGAAAGAAATGCCCGGATTTGGTACTTCTCCCCGCACACCATGGGGAATATCGGGCATTTTCCAAACAAATCAACTTACTTTATCAGGAATATACCGATCTGGTGGAGCCATTTGGAATTGATGAAAGCTGGCTGGATGTGACCGGGACGATTCATCTTTTTGGCGGGGACCCGCAAGCCCTGGCCGACCGTCTAAGGGACCAGGTTCGTAGCCGCTTTGGCCTGACGATCTCAGTCGGAGTGTCTTTCAATAAGGTTTTTGCCAAGCTGGGCAGCGACTATAAAAAGCCCGATGCCACCACAATTATCACCCGGGAAAATTTTCAAGATATCGTTTGGCCTCTCCCGGTCACGGATCTCCTCTATGTTGGACGGGCAGCAGCCCGGGCCTTTGAAAGGTTTGGCATCCGAACCATTGGCGATTTAGCTGTTTTCGACCGGGAGAGTTTGTTTACCCTCTTGGGAAAAAATGGGGCTCAGCTCCATGATTTTGCAAATGGCCTTGATCTCTCTCCCGTGGCACCCGCCGACCAGCATCCCCCTCCCAAGTCTGTGGGCAATGGATACACCTTTCCCCGCAATCTTCAGGGACGAGAGGAGATACGGGCCGGCATTTCTCAGCTTGCCGACCAGGTAGCGACCCGACTTCGCAAGTGCGGCATGAAGTGTCAGGGAGTTTCCCTTGCAATTCGGGACCCAGCGTTTCGGGACCTGAGCCGTCAGCAGCGGCTGGAGTCTCCCACAGATCTGGGGCGGGAACTGGCTCAGACGGCTATGGCGCTGGCAGAGAGCTGCTGGAACATGGATCATCCCGTTCGTGCGCTGACCGTAACCGCGATCTATCTGATTCCAGCCGATGAGGCTGGTTCGCAGATAGATCTCTTTTTGGGAGAGAGAGAGGACAAACGGGAGAAACTACAAAAATTAGAAGGAACCATGGATGCCATCCGGGCCAAGTATGGACCCGGCGCCATTGCCCATGCATCCGCTCCACGGGACAGCGGGCAGGAACACCACGCACCGCCGTCTGGGGGGCACCGGACATATGGAGAGGATTAAGTTCATACTCTGGGGCATGGAGGTGAATCCATGCCCCTATCTTTTTCTGATTTTTTCGTCCAGCTGATGGAAAATCCAGCCTTACTTCTCACCACCCTGCTGCTGTTGGGGGTGCTGCTGGTAAACGGCTGGACTGACGCCCCCAACGCCATCTCTGCCGCTGTGGTCACCGGAGCCCTCCCCTTCCGACGGGCGGCGCTGCTGGCAGCTGGATGTAACTTTTTAGGAGTTCTGTGCGTCACAAAGGTCAATGCTTCTGTGGCGGAGACCGTCTACTCCATTGCGCATTTCGGCGGAGGGCCAAAGGCCGCTCTCACCGCCCTGTGCGCTGCTATGACGGCTATCGTGTTCTGGGCAGTACTGGCCTGGGCGATGGGCATCCCCACCAGCGAGAGTCACGCCCTGGTGGCGGGGATCTCCGGGGCGGCAGCCGCTTTGGAGGGGAACTTTTCCTGCATTAACCCGATAGCCTGGACCAAGGTGCTTTTGGGGTTGGGGTTGTCCCTTTTGATGGGTTTCTGGGCGGGAGAATGGTCCCGGCGGCAGCTCGACTCTGTAAAGTGGAATAACCATACATTTCTTCTGGCACAAATTCCGGGGGCGGCGGGAGCCGCCTTTCTCCATGGAGCACAGGATGGGCAGAAGTTTCTGGGCGTTTTTCTGCTGGGCTCCGCCCTGGCCCGTGGGGATGGGGAGACTGCCATGGGAACGGCGCCGGTGTGGCTCATGGGACTTTGCGCGGGGTGCATGGCCCTGGGCACCCTTATGGGCGGGCGGAAGATCATCAACACCTTGGGCCGGGACATGGTGGACATCGGTCCTCGGGAGGGGCTGGCAGCGGATGGGGCCGTCATGGTCTGCCTGCTGTTATCCACCTTGCTGGGACTGCCCGTGTCCACAACCCATACCCGCACCGCCGCTCTGCTGGGGGTAGGCTGTGCCGGGGGCTGCCGCCCCTGCTGGGCAGTGGCCGGGCGTGTGGCCCTGGTTTGGCTGCTTACCTTCCCTGCCTGCATGGCCATCGGCTATTGGACGGCTCAAATTTTCCTCTCCCTTCTGTAAAAGACGCACCCCGCCCTGTCCCAAGACATAGCCTATTCTGGAAGCAAAGGCACAGGCGGGGACCCGCAGTTCCCGCCGCCGTTTTTCAGAAAGGAAGCAACTGTCGTGCTCAATGCGCTTTTATGGGCCGCCGCTGGGACTGGGTTCACCGCTTTGATGACCGCCCTGGGCTCCGCCGTGGTCTTTTTGTTCCGCCATCGCTCCTCCCCTACCCTTCACCGAATCATGCTGGGCTTTGCCGCTGGGGTGATGATCGCCGCCAGTATGTGGTCGCTGCTCATTCCCGCCATTGAAAAGGCCCAGGAGTTGGGTCTGCCCGGTTGGCTGCCGGCGGCGGGAGGATCTGTTTTGGGCATCGTTTTTTTGCTGGCCATGGACTATCTCCTCCCCCATTTAACTCCAGAGTCCTTTCACCTACACAACTCCCCCAGCCGCACCGCCCTGCTGGTACTGGCGGTGACCCTGCACAACATCCCTGAGGGGATGGCGGTGGGCGTTTCCTTTGCTCTGGCCGCTCAGAGCGGAGACCCCGCCCTGCTCACCGCCGCTACTGCCCTGGCAATGGGGGTGGGTATTCAGAACTTTCCCGAGGGGGCGGCCATCTCCCTGCCTCTACGTCAGGAGGGCATGGGCCGGTACAAAGCCTTCCTTATCGGGGCGGCCTCTGGATTGGTAGAGCCCATCTTTGCCCTTCTAACCGTGCTGGTGGCAGGGACGGTGCAGCCCCTGCTCCCCTGGCTTCTCTCCTTTGCCGCCGGAGCTATGCTCTATGTAGTGGTTGAGGAGCTTATTCCGGAAGCCAACCTCTCCCAAGGCGGTCATTCGGGAACCCTGGGTGTTATGGCCGGATTTCTTTTAATGATGATTCTGGATGTGGCTCTGGGTTAGTTCTCAGCTCAGAACTGTAAAGATTTTGCAAGTTTCTCTTCCTAAGTCCTTGACATTTTTTAAATCGGAGCTATAATAAAGCCGCCTTTGGGAGCAGTCCGATGGTTGTGAAATGCCCCGTGTGTATTCTTTCGTTTTTTTCGGGAGAAACAGGGGCATTTTTTATGCCCTTTGTGAGAAAAACGGGAGAAAAGAGGAAAAAAGGAGGAAGCAAAACCATGATTACGTTCCTGATCTCTCTGGTGGTGCTGCTGGTGGGCTTTGCCCCATCGAGAAGGTCTTCTGCGTGGATGGACGGCAGACCCCCGCTGTGGCCCATCCCGACGGGGTAGACTACACCCCCATGAAGACCTGGCGTCTGTTCCTGATCCAGCTTCTGAATATCGCGGGCCTGGGTCCCATCTTCGGCGCTCTGGCCGGTGCCTGCTGGGGTCCCCGGGTGTACCTGTGGATCGTCTTTGGTACCATCCTGGGCGGCGGTGTGCATGACTATCTGTCCGGTATGCTCAGCGAGCGGCACGATGGTGCTTCCATTTCCGAGATCGTTGGCAAATATCTGGGCAAATTCATGCTCCAGGTCATGCGGGTGTTCTCCGTTATTCTGCTGGTTCTGGTAGGCGTCAACTTCTCCAAGAATCCCGCCCAGCTGCTGGCAATCCTCACGCCTGAGACTCTGGATGCCAACTTCTGGCTGGCCGTGGTTCTGATCTACTACTTCATCGCCACTTTCCTGCCCATCGACAAGGTCATCGGCAAGCTCTACCCCCTCTTCGGCGCCTGCCTGATCATCATGGCCGTGGGCATTGCGGGCGTTATGCTGGTTGACGCCAATTACCGCGCCCAGATGCCCGAGCTGTGGCAGTACATCGGTGTGGAGGGCATGGGCCATCCCACCAACACCCCCATTTGGGCTCAGATGTTCGTCAGTGTAGCCTGCGGTGCCATTTCCGGTTTCCACGCCACCCAGTCCCCCATGGTGGCCCGGTGCATGACTTCTGAGAAAGAGGGCCGCACTATCTTCTACGGCGCCATGGTTACCGAAGGCATTATCGCTCTGATCTGGGCCGCCGCCGGCGTCACCTTCTACGGCAGCGTTGGTCCCCTGAATGAGGCTCTGGCCGGTGGCCAGTCCGTGGTTGTGGAGGAGATTTGCTCCACCATGATGGGCCCTGTGGGCGGCGTTCTGGCTTTGCTGGGCGTTATTGCCTGCCCCATCACCTCCGGCGACACCGCTTTCCGTTCCGCTCGTCTGACTCTGGCCGACTGGTTCCACATTGACCAGCACAACTGGAAAAACCGTCTGTTGCTCACCATCCCTGTACTGGGCGTGGGCGCGCTGATGACCAGATGGGGTGATTTTGCCACCCTGTGGAAGTACTTCTCCTGGTCTAACCAGACCCTGGCTATGATGGTTCTGTGGGCTGGCGCTGTGTATCTGCACCGCAACGGATTCCCTCCCATCGCCTGCATGATGGCGGCTCTGCCTGCCACCTTTATGTCCGCTGTGTCCGTCACCTACTTCATCCAGGCTCCCGAGTGCTTGAATATGTCCACCTCCATCGCCTACCCTGTAGGCATTGTGGTGGCCGTGGTGTTCTTCGGTATCTTCATGTGGCGTGAGTGGGTGCAGCGCAAGAACGATGTGCGCACCTCCGCTGCTACGTAATCTTCTCTCTTAAAACACAAAAATCCGTCCGGCCCCCAAAAGGGTCGGGCGGATTTTTTTACATCTCTCTGCGGATTTGGCGCAGGGCGTTTTTTTCCAGCCGGGATACTTGGGCCTGGGAGATGCCGATCTCAGAGGATACTTCCATCTGTGTCTTACCCTGAAAAAAGCGCATGGACAAGATCTTACGCTCCCGGTCGGTGAGGTGGCCCACCGCCTCCTTCAGGGCAATGCGTTCCACCCAGGTTTCGTCGTTATTCTTGTTATCCTTTACCTGGTCCATCACACAGATGTTGTCCCCGCTGTCTGAATACACTGGCTCATAGAGGGACACTGGTTCCAGAATAGCGTCCAGGGCGAAGACCACCTCCTCTCGGGGAATATCCAGCATCTTGGCGATTTCCTCCACGGTGGGCTCCTTCTGGTGTTGGGCCATATAGCTCTCCTTGGCCTGGAGTACCTTATAGGCTGTGTCCCGCATGGCCCGGGACACACGCATGGTACTATTGTCCCGGAGATAGCGGCGGATCTCCCCTACGATCATGGGTACCCCATAGGTGGAAAACTTCACGTTGAGATCAGTATTGAAGTTGTCAATGGCCTTGATAAGGCCGATGCACCCCACCTGGAACAGGTCGTCGGCATTCTCTCCCCGGTTGGTAAAGCGCTGGATGACGGACAGCACCAGGCGCAGATTCCCGGCAATCAGATCCTCCCTGGCCTGCTGGTCGCCCTCCTTGGCCCGGAGAAGCAGCGCCTGGGTCTCATCGCTTTTCAGAACCTTCAGCTTGGACGTATTGACCCCGCAGATTTCCACCTTGTGCTGCATAACAAAAACCTCCCGCCCGGTGATACTGTACTTCCAGTATCTCCCGGGCGGGTGCTTTCATACGGGGCGGCAGGCAGGGAAATTTTTTATCGTGTGACCTGGTTCGATGGATTTTTTCACCCTGTGGGGCATTATGGTCTTTGCCCAGACTGTGTGGTATAAAGCCCTGAGTGTCGTTGCCTTTTCGACTTTTTTGTGCTATACTCTCCCTAGAAAGAGTGGCGGAAAGACCCTCGCTGTCACAAATAGATTATCAACCGGGAGGAAAGAATATGAAAAAAAACTACGTGCGGCTTGGCAGTACCGTGATTGCCGCGGCTTTGCTGCTCAGCCTCACCCCCGCCTCTTTGGCTATAGGCGTTGAAACAAAGTCGCCGGACGACTTTGTTGACCTGGACCCTAATGCCTGGTATGCCCAGGCGGCAGCCTATACCCTTGAACACGGCATTCTGTCCGGAACCGGGCCGCACACCTTCTCACCGGAGGAGACCCTCACCCGGGCCATGGCTGTCCAGATGGTTTACGCCATGGATGGCAAGCCCAACATGGGCTCCCACACCTATGGGGATGTGTCCCCTGATGCCTGGTATGATGATGCGGTAGCCTGGGCCAACTCTAAGCATATTATGTATGGATATCAGGAGGGCCGTTTTTTCCCGGATGATCCCATTACCCGGGAGCAGCTGTCCCTGATCCTCTTCAATTATGCCAAGCTGTACCACTACGACACTCTGGACCGAAGCGATCTGTCCAACTTTGCCGACGGAGACACCACGTCCTCCTGGGCAGAGCAATCCATGTCCTGGGCTGTGGCCTCGGGCCTGATTTCCGGCCGGGAAGGAAATATGCTCTCTCCCCGCAGCTCCGCCAGCCGTGCAGAAATTGCTCAGATCATGACTAACTTTTGCCTCAACGTAATGCGCTGAGCTGTGCCATGTCTTATCAGCAAAAGCCCCCCGGCCTGCAATGCAGGTCGGGGGGCCTTTCTTTATCTGTGTATATTGGTTCAGACCTGGGATTCAAACAGGTGGCTGTCCAGGTTCTCCTCGTCCATAACGAGAATCCCCTCCTCACGCAGTAGCTTGGCCGTCACGCCCCAGCCGGGAACCAGGGTGTGGGTAAAGGTACCGTCGTAGATCTCTCCGCTTCCGCAGGAGGGGGAACGGGCCTTGAGTACTGCCAGGGTACAGCCATTTTCTCGGGCAATTTCCAGAGCCTTCCTGGCCCCAGCCAAGTAGGCCTCGGTCACATCCTCCCCGTCCTCATTGATCACCCGGCCGTCGGGCTGGAGCTCCGCCGGGGCCCGGGGAGTATCCAGCCCACCCAGTACCTCCGGGCAGACGGGAACCAGGTTGTGCCCCGCCCGGTGCAGTTCGATGACCTGCCGATCCAGGCGGCTACAGCCGTCGTAGCGGCAGGGCTCTCCCAAAAAACAGTGGCTGATGAGAATGTTCATGGGTATCACTCCCCTCTTTGAATGATTACAGCACAATGGCCCGCCGTGGGGCGGGCCATAAACTTTGTGTGTGCTCAGTGAGTCAGATAATACTTGACCAGAGTCTGGAGCAGCTCGTCCCGGTCAACCTTGCGGATGAGGGCCCGGGCGTTGTTGTGGTTGGTGATATAGGTGGGGTCCTCGGAGAGAATGTAGCCTACGATCTGGTTGATGGGATTATAGCCCTTCTCCTGCAAGGCCTGATACACCGTGGACAGGATGGTCTTGATCTCCAGATCCCGCTGATCTCCCAGGCTGAATTTCCGCGTAAAATCCATATCCGCCATAAATACACCTCCCAACGAAGAATCAATCTTGGGCTTAGTCTACTCCAAAAGCCGGGGACTGTAAAGAGGTTCCAGGAAAATTTAATATAAATGAAATAATTCCTTAAAGTGTTTCCTCTTCTGCCCGGTCCAGGGCCTCCTCCACGTCAAAAGGAGGGACGTCCTCCTCCGCCGTGGAAGCTCCCGCTGTGGGGGGCACACCGCCGCCCTGGCGGTATTTCATCTCCTGCCATTGTTCCTTGGTGATGAGCAGCTGCCGGGGCTTGCTGCCCTCAAAGGGGCCCACAATCCCCTTCTCCTCCAACTGGTCAACCAGCCGGGCGGCACGGGCATAGCCTAGCTTCAGCCGTCGCTGGAGCATGGAGACCGAGGCCTGTCCCGTCTCCACCACCACCTCGGCGGCAGCGTCGATGAGCTCGTCAAACTCGCTGTCCACGTCCTCAGGAGCAGAGCCGCCCACTCCCTTGGAGCCTTTCTCCTTCTCAGCGGCGTTGTGCTCGATCTCCTCCATGACGGCGTCGTCATACTGGGCCGAGCCGCTGTTCTTCTTCACGAAGTCCACTACGGAGGCCACCTCTCCGTCGGAGATAAAGCAGCCCTGGACCCGGGTAGGTTTGCCGCTGCCTAAAGGGGCGAAGAGCATATCGCCCCGGCCCACCAGCTTTTCCGCGCCCTGGGTGTCCAGAATGATCCGGGACTCCATGGCGGAGGCCACCGCAAAGGCGATGCGGCTGGGGATGTTGGCCTTCATCAGGCCGGTAATCACGTCGGCAGAGGGACGCTGGGTGGCGATGACCAGGTGCATACCGGCGGCACGGCCCATCTGGGCCACCCGGCAGATGGATTCCTCCACCTCCTTGGCCGCCACCAGCATCAGGTCGGCCAGCTCGTCGATGACCACCACAATGGCGGGCATCTTTTCCATGCCCTCGGTCTTGGCGGCCAGGGCATTATATTCCTCCAGCTTGCGCACGCCCACCTCGGAGAAGGTGCGGTAGCGCTTCATCATCTCGGTCACCGCCCACTGGAGGGCGCCGGCGGCCTTCTTGGGGTCGGTGACCACGGGGATGAGCAGATGGGGAATGCCGTTGTAGATGCCCAGCTCCACCATCTTGGGGTCCACCATGATGAGGCGTACCTCGTCGGGGGTTGCCTTGTAGAGCAGGGAGATAATGAGGGAGTTGGTGCACACCGACTTACCCGAGCCGGTGGTGCCGGCGATGAGCAGGTGGGGCAGCTTGGCGATATT
>CALWOP010000067.1 GCA_944383195.1 uncultured Oscillospiraceae bacterium | reverse complement strand
CATGCCGTTTTTCAGCCAGAACTCCACGCTGATTTTCAGCTGCTCCTGAACCCAGGCGCGGCTGTCCTGTAGCGTTTTCCTCACATCCATGTCAGACACCTCATTTCATCATAATCGGTTGTTCCTCCAAGAATCCGCTTTTTGTAGTTTACCATTTTTTTCAGTTTTTTTCAAGGTTTGCTCCCTATTTCCTTTCCAAAAGGATGCGCGCCGGGGGTGACAAAGGGCACGTTTCCGTGGTATGATGAGGATCAAGCTACGCACGCTTGCCCAAATCTGCCAAAACTGGTGGTGTACTGAATGTTCTCCTCTCTTTTCAATCCAGAGGCCCCTTTCTGGCGGCTGATGGGCTCCCTGGTGGATATTTTGGCGCTCAGCCTGCTGTGGGTCTTTACCTCCCTTCCGTTGGTAACGCTGGGCCCCGCCACCGCCGCTCTATACGATGCCACTGCCCGATGTGTCCGTCAGGGGAAGGCCGGCGCTCTGTCCCGCTACTTCTCTACCTTCCGGCGGGAACTGAAGCAGGGAGCCGTTCTCAGCCTGATCTTTCTGGTCGCGGGGTTTCTTCTGCTGATTCCCCTGCGGTTTTTCTGGCTGGCGGTGCTGGGCGATCTGTCCGGGGCCAGGATCGCCCTGGCCGCCTACTCCATTTTTCTGGTTCTTCCCCTGGGAGCTTTCTGTTGGGCATTTCCCATTTTGTCCCGCTTTACGTTCTCTCTCTTCGGGATCGTAAAGGTGAGCTTCCAGTGTTCCATCGCCTATCTGCCCGCAACGTTTCTGATGGTCGTTTCCGCGGTAGCAGCGGGACTGGTCAGCGCCCTTTATTGGGCCCCGGTGCTCATCCTGCCCTGTCTTTTGGCGCTGCTCTGGACCTGTTTCCTGGAGCGGATCTTTGACAAGTATACCCCATCCGACCCGCCCGCCGATGAAACGTAATCACCCCTTTGATTTCCCCCGCTCCCGCGGGGCCCTTTTGTGAAAGGATGCTGACCTATGAAAACCATTTCTGCCGCCGTCCTCACCGATACGGTGGCCAAGCTGTGCATCAAAGCAAACACCAGCCTCCCTGAGGATGTAGCCGCTGCCCTGGCCTCCTTCCGCCAGGCCGAGCCCTGGCCCCTGGCCAAGGAGACTCTGGGCCTTTTGGAAGACAATCTGACCCTTGCCAAGGAGAAGAACCTGCCTATCTGCCAGGACACAGGCATGGCCTGCGTCTTTGTGGAGCTGGGGCAGGAGGTCCACATCGACGGCGATTTTGAACAGGCCATCCATGAGGGGGTCCGCCTTGGCTATGGGGAGGGGTACCTGCGCAAGTCCATTGTGGCTGACCCTCTGCGCCGGGTGAATACCGGGGACAACACTCCCGCCGCCATCACCCTGCGCCTGGTGCCCGGAGACCAATGCAAGATCACCGTGGCCCCCAAGGGCTTCGGCAGCGAGAATATGAGCCGCCTGGGGATGCTCAAGCCCGCCGACGGCGTAGAGGGCGTAAAAAAGTTTGTGGTGGAGACTGTGAAGCTGGCCGGACCCAACCCTTGCCCGCCCACCGTGCTGGGCATCGGCATTGGAGGCAGCTTTGACAAGGTGGCCGCCCTGGCCAAGCACGCCCTGCTTCGCCCCCTGGATGAGCCCAACCCCGACCCCTACTACGCCCAGCTGGAGCAGGAGCTGCTGGAGGAGATCAATTCCCTGGGCATCGGCCCTCAGGGCTTTGGAGGCCAAACCACCTGCCTGGGTCTGGCCATTGAGACCGCCCCCACCCATGTGGCGGGGCTGCCGGTGGCCGTAAACGTCAGCTGCCATGTGACCCGCCGGGCTTCGGCGGTACTGTAAGGAGGGCGCGCTATGCAGTATCATCTCACCACACCCGTCACCCAGGAAGATCTGGCCCCCCTCCGGGCCGGAGACACGGTTCTCCTCTCGGGCACCGTCTACACCGCCCGGGACGCCGCTCATCAGCGGATGATGGAGCTTCTGGACAAGGGTGAAAGCCTGCCCTTCCCTGTGGAGGGCTCCGCCCTCTACTATGTAGGCCCCACCCCCGAGCGCCCCGGGGAGATCATCGGCTCCGCCGGGCCCACCACCAGCGGGCGGATGGACGCCTACTCCCCCCGGCTTCTGGACCTGGGCCAGGCCATTATGATCGGCAAGGGCGCCCGGAACCAGGCCGTCAAGGACGCGGTCAAACGAAACGGCGCGGTCTATCTGGCCGCCCTGGGCGGGGCCGGCGCCCTCATGGCCGCCAGCGTCAGGGAGCTGGAGGTCATCTGCTGGGAAGACCTGGGCTGTGAGGCGGTGCGGAAGCTTGAGGTAGAAAACTTCCCCCTTACCGTCATCCTGGATTCCCAGGGGGGTGACCTCTATGAGAGCGGCCCCGCGGCCTATCTGGCCAGCCTGTGATTTCCCATATTCGCCTGGTTTCTCATTGACACAGCTGAAAAAAGGCGCTATGGTATCTCCGGCAACTCCACATTTTACCCACAGGCGGAAGCGTTCCGCCGGAAAGGATTTTATGACTATGAAACGAAGCTTATCCCTTCTTCTGTGTGCCGCTCTGGCCGTGACCATGCTGGCCGGCTGCGGGCCCAAGAATACGACCTTCTCCAGCTCTTCTGTCTCCGGCTCGGAGAGTTCCTCCAGTTCCGGCTCCGCCTCCCAGAGCGGTGCCGGCGGGGAGTCCTCCGCTTTTACCCAGCCCAAGCTGATGGTTCTCTCCGGCCCTACGGGTGTTGGCGCAGCCAAGCTCATGGCCGACTGGGCCTACGCTGAGGAAAATGATCTAAGAACGCCGGACGGCGGGTATGTTGTGATTGACTCCGCCGAAGTGGTGGCCGACAACACTGAGGTGGCTGCCGCTCTTACCAACGGGGATGCGGACATCGCCGCCATCGCCACCAACGCTGCCGCCAACCTCTCCGCCAAAACTGACGGCGGCATCCAGGTGCTGGCCGTGAACACCCTGGGCGTACTGTATATCCTGGAAAAGGGCAACACCGTCCAGACCATGGCCGACCTGGCGGGCAAGACTCTCTACTGTCCCTCCAACACCAAGGGCGGCAACCCTGAGCACATTCTCAACCACCTGCTGGAGAAAAACGGCGTGTCCCCCAGCGATGTGGACATCCAGTGGCTCACCCCTCAGGAGATCACCGCCAAACTCACCTCCTCTGACGCGGGGATCTGTATGCTCCCTGTCCCTGCCGCCACCGCCCTGCTGATTCAGGACAGCGGTGTGCGCCAGGCCCTGTCCCTGTCTGAGGAGTGGGAGAACCTGGGTGAGGGGCCCCTGCCCATGGGCTGCATCGTGGCCCGCACCCAGTATATTGAGGAGAACCCCGAGGGTGTGGAAGCTTTCCTTCGTGACTATGAGCAGTCCATCGCCTATATGTCCAACCCGGACAATATCACCGACGCCGCTGAGCTGGTCGCTCAATTCGGTATCACCCCCAATGCCAAAGTGGCCGAGATGGCCATCCCCCAGTGTAACCTCACCTACGTCACCGGGAAAGAGATGCACACCATGCTGGAGGACTACTACTCCATCCTCTTCCAGGCCGCTCCCGACTCCATCGGCGGCGGGCTCCCCTATGACTCCTTCTACTATGGGGTGGACTAACCCTCTGAAATACCTTGGGCAAAAGCTGCTGGCCCCCGTCTTTTGGCTGGGGGTCTGGCAGCTTTTTGCCTTTTTGGTGGATCGAAGCGTCCAGGGCAGAGGAAATGAACTGCTTCTCCCCTATCCCGCTACTGTTTTCTCCGTTCTTGTGGAGCAGGCGGGACAGGCCCTATTCTGGCAGAGCATCCTGGCCACCCTCCTCCGGGTGGTACTGGGCCTTGCTCTGGGAGCGGCGCTGGGTGCCCTTCTGGCGGCGCTCACCTGCCTGAGCTCTTGGTGTGACCGGCTCCTCTCCCCCGCCATCCGGGTGATCAGGGCAGCCCCGGTGGCCTCCTTTATCCTGATGGTGATTTTGTGGACGGGGCGCGGCAACGTTCCCACGGTCATTGCCGCCATGATGGTGCTGCCTGTGGTGTGGGACAGCCTGTCCCAGGGCATCCGGGCCACGGACCCAAAGCTTCTGGAGCTTGGGCGGGCCTATCGCTTTTCCCGGAAGAAAATCCTGACCCTCATTTACCTGCCCTCCCTTCGGCCCTACATCCTTTCCGCCCTCACCACCGGGGCGGGGCTGGCCTGGAAATCCGGGGTGGCCGCGGAGGTCCTCTGCCTGCCCCGACCAGCCCTGGGCACCCAGATCTATAACACCAAATATATGCTGGAAATCCCGGAACTTTTTGCCTGGACGGCGGTGACGGTGGCCCTCAGCCTGGTATTGGAAGCTCTTTTGCGGCGGGCCATGGCCCGGTGGGGAAGGGGGTGGAGCACATGACACTCTGTGAACAGCTCTCCCTCTCCTTCGGAGAAAAGACGGTGCTGGAGGACTTCTCCCTGGCCATTCCAGACCGGGGGATCATTGCCCTCCAGGGCCCCTCCGGCTGCGGAAAGACCACGCTGCTGCGGATTTTGGCCGGGCTTCAAAAGCCCGCCGCAGGTAATTTCCCAGACCTCTCCCCAGATCAAATCGCTCTGCTCTTTCAGGATGACCGGCTGCTCCCCTGGCGCACCGCCCAGCAGCAGCTTACCGACGTGCTCCCCCGCTCCCGCTGGGACGAGGTGCCCAAGCTTTTTGAGCTGGTGGAGATGTCCGGAGAGGAGCACGCCTACCCCTCCCAGCTGTCCGGCGGCATGGGCCGGCGGCTGGCCCTTGCCCGATGCCTGGCCCTGGAGGCAAAGCTCTACCTGCTGGATGAGCCCTTTGCCGGGGTGGACCTCCCCCGTGCTGTTCGTATTTTGGAGCGGCTGCGGACCTGGGATGCCCCCATTCTTTTCGTCAGCCATGAGCCGGAAATCCTGGCAAAGGCGGATGTGGTCCTCTCCCTGGACGGTCCTCCTTTGCAAATCATTTCATAGTCCCCCGCGGGGCCGCACAGCGGCCCCGTTTTTTCTTGCTCTTGCTGGGGAAAACTGATATACTAATATGAAATGTCAATTCTTTTGTCCACTTTGGAGGTCCCACCATGAAAAAACTGATGGTCATCGACGGCAATTCCATTGTCAACCGGGCCTTTTACGGGGTCAGCCAGAATCTGACCACCCGGGAGGGCCAGCCCACCAACGCCATCTTCGGATTTTTGAACATTCTGGGCAAGCTGCTGGACGATGCCGCTCCCGATGCCCTGTGTGTCACCTTTGACCGGAAGGCCCCCACCTTCCGCCACCTCCAGTATGAGGGGTACAAGGCCCAGCGCAAGGGGATGCCTGACGAGCTGGCCAGTCAGATGCCCATCTTAAAGGACGTTCTGTCTGCCATGAACGTCCCCATGTACGAGATGGACGGCTGGGAGGCGGACGACCTCATCGGCACCATCTCCGTAAAAGATACTGCCGCCGGGTGGGAGACAATCATCGTCACCGGCGACAAAGACTCTCTCCAACTGGTCACCGACACCACCACCGTAAAGCTGGTGTCCACCCGTATGGGCCGCACCACCACCCGGGACATGACCCCGGAAAGCTTTCGGGAGGAGTACGGCTTTGACCCCATCCACATCATCGACCTAAAGGCCCTCATGGGGGACGCCAGCGACAATATCCCCGGGGTCAAGGGGGTGGGCGAAAAAACCGCCATGGCCCTGGTGGGACGGTACGGCTCCATTGACGCGCTCTACGCCGCCATGCCCACCCCGGAGATGGCCCCCGGCACCCCCGCCAAGCCCGGCGTCATCAAGAAGCTTCAGGAGGGGGAGAAGATGGCCCGGATGTCCTATGACCTGGCCACCATCCGCTGCAACGCCCCCCTGGACTTCACTCCGGAAGACAATCTCCGCCGAGATGTGGACAACAACAAACTCTATCAGCTCTTTTTGAACCTGGAGTTTGCCAAGCTTATTGACAAGTATCACCTCACTGCCCCTCAGGGGGAGGGAACGCCCCAGACGGAACAGGCCGTGGAAAGGGTATGCACCAGCGAGGTGGTGGAGACCCGGGAGCGCCTGGAGAAGCTGTTCAAGCTGTGGCGGGAAGCGGACTGCGTCAACGTGCTGGCCCTGCCCAATCTGGACGGGGTCTGCGTGGAGTGCCGCCTCTCCCAGGGTGAAAACCACGCCGCCCTCCTCTTTTCCGGCCATCTGGAGAGCTACAACGATTTTTTGCAGTCATTTTTTGCCGCTGGGGACATTTCAAAGGCTACCCACAGCTTGAAAACCCTGTGGCGCACTCTGCTCTCCGAGGGCATCACCCCCGCGGGCTTTGTCTTTGACACGGAGGTGGCCGCCTACCTGCTCTCCCCCTCTGACGGGAGCTATGAGTTGGAAAAGCTGGGGATGACCTACTATAACCAGGAGTTCCCCAAGGCAAAGGACTACCTGGCTGAGGGCGCTTTCGGACCTCTGGCCGATCCGGCCGTGCCCATGGGCGCTCTGATGTCCCACTGTGCCCTCATCGGCGCTCTGCGGGAGACCCTCACCAGCCGTCTCCAGGCGCTGGGTATGTGGGAGCTCTACGAAACCATCGACCTGCCCCTGTGCGCCGTGCTGGCCGAAATGGAGCAGGAGGGTTTTCTCATTGACCGGGGCGCCCTGGCGGAGTTTGGCCAAATGCTCTCCGGGCGCATCGGAGAGGTCCAGGAGGAGATCTACACCCTGGCCGGGGAGGACACCTTCAACATCAACTCCACCCAGCAGCTGGGCAAGATCCTTTTTGACAAGCTGGGCCTGCCCCCGGTGAAGAAGACCAAGACGGGCTATTCCACCAACGCAGAGGTGCTGGAAAAGCTTCGGGGCCAGCACCCCATCATCGAGGCCATTTTGGAGTACCGCCAGCTCACCAAGCTCAATTCCACCTACGTGGAGGGGTTGGGCAAGGTCATCGCCCCGGACGGACGCATCCACACCTCTTTCCAGAACACTGTCACCGCCACTGGGCGTCTCTCCTCCACGGAGCCTAACCTCCAGAACATCCCCGTGCGTACAGAACTGGGAGCCCAGCTTCGAAAGATGTTCGTGGCTCCGGCGGGCAAAGTTCTGGTGGATGCGGACTACTCCCAGATCGAGCTGCGCCTGCTGGCCCATATGGCCGGGGATCAGGCCATGATCGACGGCTTTAACTCCGGGGCGGATATCCACACCATCACCGCCTCCCAGGTCTTCGGCGTGTCCCCCGAGGAGGTCACCCCCCTCATGCGCCGCAGCGCCAAGGCGGTAAACTTCGGCATCGTCTACGGCATCTCCCCTTTCTCCCTCTCCCAGGACATCGGGGTGAGCGTACAGCAGGCCAAGGAGTATATGGAAAAGTATTTTGAGCACTACTCCGGCGTCCGGGCCTATATGGACGGCGTAGTGGAGCAGGCGAAAAAGGACGGCTATGTGACCACCCTTTTTTCCCGCCGCCGGTGGATCCCGGAATTAAAGTCCTCCAACTTCAATACCCGCTCCTTTGGGGAGCGGGTGGCCCTCAACGCCCCCATCCAGGGCACCGCCGCCGACATCATCAAGCTGGCCATGATCCGGGTGCGGGACCGTCTGAAGGCCGAGGGACTGGAGGGCAAGCTGGTCCTCCAGGTCCACGACGAGCTCATTGTGGAATGTCCCCAAGCTGAGGCCGAGCAGGTCTGCAAGCTGGTGGAGGAGGAGATGGAGGGGGTCGCCGCCCTGTCCGTCCCCCTGCTGGCCGAGACTCACGCCGGGCAGAGCTGGGCGGAGGCACATTAGCGCAGCCAAGCGCGCCTCCACTTATCCCGCAAAATTGACCGACCATCTCCCTGTCGTTGTTTTTGCCCACATCTGCCAGTATACTGAAGACGACCCATTCCACCGTTTAGAACAGGAGGTCATCTCATGAAAAACCGAACCGATCTGGTTTTGCTCTGCGTTTTTTGGGCAGGCGCGCTGATTTACGGAATTCTGCTCGTCACCTTTATCCAATACGGAGGAACGGCCACTGCTTCCCCTGTAGCTTACGCGCTCTCCCGGGTCCACCTTTGGTTTGCAGCAAGTGGCCATGCGGTCCCTTTCTTCGCTCTGCAGCTTTTGCTGTGCCGCATGACAGTGGGGAAGAAGTTCCCCGCCCTGCTGCTGACCCTCCTGGTGGTGGGCCTGCTGGCTGTGTGCGGAGTTGCATTTCTTTCCGCCACCGGCTGGGATAAATTAGGCTGGGGCATTTTCCTGATCGCTTCCATTGCCCCAGTGGTCGGCTGTGTGCTGGCCTGGGTAGTTTATGGTTTTGCTTATTTGTATCAGCGTGCAAAGCACGATTCTCCTCCCCATAATCCCTGATTTTTCAATCCAATTTGCAATTTCTTACCTTTATAATACCAGGAGTTTTTACTATGTACTACGAAATCGTCCCCATGGACCGCAGCCACATCTCCCAGATCGCCCAGCTGGAACGGGAGTGCTTCTCCACGCCCTGGACTGAGGCCATGCTGGAGGAGGAGCTCTTCAATCCCCAAGCCAGCTTTATCGTGGCCGAGGACGGCGAGGGCAACATCCTGGGCTATGCCGGGCTTCATGTGGTGCTGGACGAGGGCTACATCGACAATATCGCCGTCCAGCCCGACGCTCGCCGCCACGGAGTGGCCTCCGCCCTGCTGGATGTATACTGCCGGTTCGGCGCGGTGAATCTGGCCTTTCTTACACTGGAGGTACGAGCCTCCAACGCCCCAGCCATCGGTCTTTATGAGAAGTACGGCTTCCAGCGGGCGGGCCTGCGCCCGGGCTACTACCAGCAGCCCCGGGAGGACGCGGTCATTATGACTCGGGAGTTTCCCCAGAACCAAACGAAAGAGCAGGTGCCATGAATATTCTAGCTATCGAATCCTCCTGTGACGATATCCCAACAAGGCATCGCCTTGTTGGGAGCCCTTGTCCTTGATTTCATGTCTTGGCAGGGGGAAATGAATTCCCCCTTGCCGCCGCGCAATGCGCGCTCGCTGCGCTCGTGGCGGTATCGTCCCAAAACTCATTCCATTTACTGAAAGCAGGTGCTTTTCCCATGAATATTCTTGCTATCGAATCCTCCTGTGACGATACTGCCGCCGCCGTAGTCAAGGACGGACGGACGGTGCTGTCCAGCTGTGTGTCCTCTCAGATCGAGATGCACACCATTTACGGAGGCGTGGTCCCTGAGATCGCCTCCCGGAAGCACATCGAGGCGGTATATGGCCTGGCGGACCAGGCCCTGTCCGATGCCGGCCTTACCCGCTCTGACCTGGATGCCATTGCCGTCACCTATGCCCCCGGCCTCATCGGGGCGGTGCTGGTAGGGGTGAATTTTGCCAAGGGGGCTGCCATGTCCCTAGGGCTCCCCCTCATTCCTGTCCACCATGTCCGGGGTCACATCGCTGCCAACTACATTACCCACCCGGATCTGGAGCCCCCCTTTGTGTGCCTTTGCGTCTCCGGAGGTACCACCGCCATTGTGGATGTAAAATCCTATACCGACATGGAAATCCTGGGCGGTACCCGGGACGATGCGGCGGGAGAGTGTTTTGACAAGGTGGCCCGGGTGCTGGGGATCGGCTACCCCGGCGGAGCGCCCATGGACAAGCTGGCCCAGGGGGGCGACGACCGCAAGTATGAGCTCCCCGTGGCCCACGTAGCCGGGGCGGAACTGGATATGTCCTTCTCCGGCTTAAAGACCGCCAGCCTTAACCTGATCCACAACGCCCAGCAAAAGGGTGAGGAATTGGACCTGCCCGCCTTTGCCGCCAGCTTTGGCCGGGCGGTGAGCGACAGCCTGGTTCCCCGATCCATGGCCGCTTTGCGTTCCAAGGGCTATGGTAAGCTGGCCGTGGCCGGCGGTGTGGCCGCCAACAGCCGCATCCGCGCTGACCTCCAGGCCGCCTGCGCCAAAACCGGAGACAAGCTCTATCTCCCGGAGCTTCGCTACTGCGGCGACAACGCCGCTATGATCGGCTGTCAGGGGTTCTATGAATACCAGGCCGGACACCTGGCCGGACTGGACCTGAATGCGTACGCTACCCGGGATATTTTTCTGGGATAACGGCGTTGTCGCCGGGGCCCCGCCGTAAGGTGGGGCGGCGCGTCTGCGCCGTCAATTCTTTGCTCTGCAAAGAATTGGCGCAGGGCGGATTCATTCCGCCCGAGCATTTCAATCATCAGGGGCCCCCATGGAGCTGCGCTCCATGGGGAAACAACGCCGCCATGATCGGCTGCCAGGGATTTTATGAGTACCAGGCCGGACATCTGGCCGGCCTGGACTTAAACGCCTACGCTACCCGGGACATTTCTTTGGGTTAAGTCCCATATCCCGCCGAAGTCCAGCGCCAGCGGATTCGGCGGGATGATGAGTTTTATTACATTATGTCACCTCTTGGTTGCCCCAATTTTTTACCAATTTCATACAGGCGGTTTCATTCTCCCTAAATTCCCCTATCTCCTTCCACAATTCAACCTTTGCAATGTGGAAAATAATGTGGAAAATGTGGAGAACCTTTTGTGGAGTCCGTTATGTATTTTAATTATGTAAATTGACTCAGCCCAAAAATCCGTGTTTTTTTCGGGTTTTCCGCCAAATATTTTATTCTTTTACCCCATTTTATCCTTGACAGCGGCAGTCCACAGTGCTATAATACCACCGCACAAGAAAGTAGGCACGGTTCCCCGTCCTCACCCCAGGCCAGAGCCAAAGGGTTAACAGGTAACAGCTCCGCCGTAGATTCGGCGTTGTTTTGTTGTGATGTGGGAGCCAAGCCGGCAACCCACATTTTTTATTGTCTGGAGGTGCTTTCCCATCGCTAACACAGGTCATCAAACCAACGAGGAGATTCGCGACAAAGAAGTCAGACTGATTTCCGAGTCCGGCGAACAGCTGGGCATCATGTCCTCTCAGGAGGCCCTTCGCCTGGCGGAAGAACACAATCTGGATCTGGTCAAGATCTCACCCAACGCCGTTCCCCCTGTCTGCAAGCTGATGGATTACGGCAAGTTTCGGTTCGAACAGACCAAGCGTGAGAAGGAAGCCCGCAAAAATCAGCGCGTGGTGGAGATCAAAGAGATCCGTATGTCTCCCAGCATTGATGTCAACGACTTCAATGTAAAGCTGAGAAATGCCCAGAAATTCCTGGCCGACGGCAACCGGTGCAAGGTCACCGTCCGCTTCCGTGGCCGGGAAATGGCCCACACCAACATCGGCCAGGATCTGCTGCTGAAGTTCGCCGAAGAGTGCGGCGAACAGGCAGTCATGGATAAATCCCCCAAGCTTGAGGGTCGGCATATGTCCATTTTCCTCTCCCCCAAGCCTGCCAAGGATGCCAAAAAGTAAGTAAAGGAGTTTAAACTGTTATGCCGAAGATCAAGATCAAGACTCACAGCGGCGCCAAGAAGCGCTTCTCTCTCACCAAAACCGGCAAGGTC
>CALWOP010000066.1 GCA_944383195.1 uncultured Oscillospiraceae bacterium | reverse complement strand
GCGGGAGTAGGGGAGACCCACGGTATTATCCAATGGCTCTTTGAAGTGGGAATTGAGGCCAGCGAGGCCATGCCCATTCTTCTGTTCATCGGCATTGGCGCTATGATCGATTTCGGGCCTCTGCTGGCAAACCCCAAGCTGTTTCTGTGCGGAGCCGCGGCCCAGGCGGGCATTTTCCTGACCATTCTCATTGCCGCCGGAATTGGCTTTGACATTAAGGATGCCGCTTCAATCGGCATTATTGGCGCTGCGGACGGCCCCACCTCTATCCTGGTGTCCCAGACGCTGAAATCCAACTATGTGGGCGCCATTGCCGTGGCTGCATATTCCTATATGGCTTTGGTACCCATCATCCAGCCCTTTGCCATTAAGCTGGTGACCACCAAGAAAGACCGGGCCATGCGTATGCCCTATCAGCCCAAGGGTGTGACCCGTCGGATGCGGATCATGTTCCCCATTGTGGTGACCGTCATCGCTGGTTTGGTGGCGCCCTCCTCCGTGGCGCTGGTGGGCTTCCTCATGTTCGGCAACCTGATTCGGGAATGCGGCGTGCTGACCACTCTGTCCAACACCGCTCAGAATGATCTAGCCAACCTGATCACGCTGCTGTTGGGCATTACGATTTCCTTCTCTATGAAGGCGGATCAGTTTGTGCAGCCTCAGACCCTGATGATCATGGGCCTTGGCCTGGTGGCCTTTGTGCTGGACTCGGTGGTCGGCGTGCTCTTTGTGAAGGTGCTGAACATCTTTACGCCCAAAAACAAGATCAATCCTATGGTGGGCGCTGCTGGCATCTCTGCCTTCCCCATGTCTGCCCGTGTCATTGAGAAGCTGGGCCAGGAGGCCGATCCTCAGAACCACCTGCTCATGCACGCCATTGCTGCCAATGTATCCGGCCAGATCGCCTCGGTGGTAGCAGGCGGCGTGGTGTTGCAGTACTTTGCCAACCTGGGTTAATAGGAGGGAACAAATATGAGTGAAACCGTCATGATGGCTCTGGAAATGATGGGCCAGGGTATGCTGGGAATTTTTGTAGTGTTAGGCGTCATTGCCCTGCTGGTGCTGTTGATGCAAAAGCTGGACGGCGGAAAGAAAAAATAATGTTCCAAGGTTGGGCGGTCCGAATTGTTCGGGCCGCCCGATTTTTTATAGCCAGTCAGCCACGACATCAGCCAGACCAGTCGGCCCAACCTTGTTGTCCACCAACAGGGTCATCAATTCGTCAATACGGGCGGCGCTGGTGGTGAGGGCGGGGCAGCAGGCATCTCCGCCGGTCTCTTCGGCGATGCGCACGCCGTAGTTCTCACAGATAAAGCGAGGGGTTTCCACTTGATCCACGGTTAAGTAATAATGAAAGAGTCTGGGAACTCCCTGGGGGTCCTCACAGCGCCGTACAGCAATTTCAAATTCCATGATATGGTAGCTTCCCTCCGTAAAGTGAATTTATGACCACATTATATAGTGTGACTTGATGGGAAGGAAGAAAAAGATATCGCATGAATCCGCCCGCTTCTTCTTTCTTCGGCACATGAATTGGCGAGCATGGCTGAATAGCGTCAGAATTGCGGGAGAATAGGCAGAAAAAACATCTGTAAAGGACAAACCTTTACAGATGTTTTTTTAAAGTTTGAAGTTGTCATCACTCAACCCCACACCAGCCAGCTTGGTCGGCCTGGGGGGAACGCGTCGCAGAGGATCATATTTAAATCCACGACAGTGGGAACCGGCGGCCATGACGCCTTTTTTGGGGCAGAGGATCTGCTCCTCACTCAATTCCCGTCCGTGGGCACAGTAGGCGCACCGAGGCTCAATGCCCTTTTGAAACAGGCCCATGAAAAGCCCTCCTTCGTATAGCGATTGAATTTATTATACTACACAGCTGCCTGGTTTTCCACTGCTTTTTTTCACCACATATACAGCCAGAGCCAGAAAGAGCAGCCAAACAGACCACGCTGAGGCGGCGGAAATGGTCAGCGACTGGTGAAAATCCAGTTGGGCAATGGTTTCAGCCTGTTCTGCCAAGTAATAGGAGACTGGGCCACGCAGGGGAAACAAAGCGCACAGGGCGGCGGCGATCAATGAGGACAGACATCCATGCAGAAGCTTTCCGACCACATAGGTTCGCATGGACAGACCGCTGTCCCCCAAAAATGCCAGCACCTGGCAGTGTACGGAAACGCCGGCCCATCCCAACATAAAAGCGGCCATGGACAGCCGTCCGGTAAGAGTACCGTCTGTCAGGGAGGATACCCCTGAGGAGACCTCCAGCAGTCCGGTCAGCAGCCGCTGGGCCCAACGTTCCTCCATACCAAAGGGAGAGAGAAGCGCGGTGAGCAGCCTGGCCAGAGTGCCCAGTACCCCGGCATAGGACAGCAGACGGAGGAAGACCGTGAAGAAGAGGACAAAGGCACAGATGTTCAGAGCAGAACCCATTGCGCCGGTGACCGCGTGGGTAAATGCGGATGGAAAGCTGGACGCCTGAAACTGAGGTCCTCCCAGACGACGGGTCCGGGGTAGGTGAGAAGGCTTGTAGAATCGGAACAGCAGTCCGACGATCAAAGAGGCCAGAATATGGGCCAGATAGAGCAGCAATCCCGCCCGGCCGCTGCCAAACACGCCTGCGCCCACCACCCCGAGAATAAAAGCGGGGCCGCTGTTATTGCAGAAAGCCAGCAGCCGCTCAGCCTCTGTGCGGGAACACTGACCGTTCCGGTAGAGTTCAATAGCCGTACGGGCGCCCACGGGATAACCGCCCACAAAGCCCAGAGCCAGAGCAGCGGCACAGGCGCCGTTGACCCGAAAAAGCGGAGCCATGACGGGTTCCAAGAGCCGTCCCAGATATCTGGACATTCCCAGCTCCACAACCAGGGAGGAGAGAACAAAAAATGGAAAGAGGGAGGGAAGCAGTACATTTCCGCACAGACTCAGACCGTCTCTCATGGCGTTCATGGCTTCTTCCGGCCATAGCACCAGCGCCAAGGCCATCCAGAGCAGCCCAATGCACAACAGAATATTCCGGTATTGGGCTTTTCCTACGATCCGTCCCAAGGCAGGCACCTCCCCATAAATGCTTCTCTGAGAAGATATGCGGAGAAGAAGCTAAGCTTGCCTGTCCGGCCCAACAAGGAGAAAAATTAAGGCGCTTTTGGAAAAGGAATTGCGGGAGCCGGAGGTTTTCGCTATAATAGTAACGCCGTGAAAGGGGATGGAGGAATGGCACGGGAGAGTGGGGCCGGTTCAGAACCGCTCCGAAGTTTGGAAACGCCGGATGGCACGATCCGCTACATCTTGCGTCGTAAACGGATCAAAAATCTGAATTTGCGCGTGGGATCTGATGGTGTGGTAAAGCTTTCCGTTCCCTATGGTATACCGCAAAAACGGGTGGAGGAATTTTTGCAGGAAAAAAGCGGCTGGATCATGGGACACTTGCTTCAAAGGCAGGAACAGGGGGCGCAACTGCTGCCCCAGCCTTCCCGAGAGGAGTGTGCCCGGCTTTTGATGGAGGCTTTGCTTCGGGTTTATCCCAAGACTGCGCCTTTGGGTGTGACGTTTCCGCAGCTTAAGCTGAGAAAGATGAAAAGCCAGTGGGGAAATTGCCACTGGGCCCAGGGCTACATCACCCTGAATACGGCCTTGTGCCGCTGTCCGGAGGAGCTGCGGGACTATGTGGCCCTGCATGAATTGGTCCATTTTCTGCACCACGACCACGGATCAGGATTTTATGCAAAGATGGACGCGCTCATGCCGGATTGGAGGGAGCGGCGAACCATATTAAAGCGGTACGGGGCCGCCCTGGAGAGCCCATAAACGGTCAAAGAGAAGGAAGTGTTACGATGGCATATCGGCCTCTTGCAGATGAGATCCGGCCTCAGACGCTGGATGAAGTGGTGGGGCAGTCTCACATTTTGGGAAAGGATGGACTGCTTCGACGGATCGTGGAAGGAGGAACCATCCCGAACCTGATTTTCTATGGCCCGTCGGGAACAGGGAAAACCACTGTGGCCAACATCATTGCCCAGCGGACCAACCGCCCCCTCCATCGGCTCAATGCAACCACTGCCTCCATCTCCGACATCAAGGATATTATGGGAGATATCGGCACGTTGTTAGCCCCGGAGGGTGTGCTCCTATACCTAGACGAGATCCAATATTTTAATAAAAAACAGCAGCAGTCCCTTCTGGAATTTATGGAGGACGGCCGCATTACTCTCATTGCGTCTACGACGGAAAACCCCTTTTTCGCGGTGTTCGGGGCGGTGCTGTCCCGGGCCACGGTCTTTGAATTTAAGCAGATTACTGCCCAGGAAGTGCTCCCCGCCATTGACCGTGGGATCGCCATCATGGAAAACAGACTGGGCGGACAAGTAGTTTGTGAGGAAGGCGTGCGGGAGCATATTGCATCCGCCTGCGGGGGAGATGTGCGCAAAGCTATGAATGCCGTTGAGCTGCTGCTCAATGCGGCAAAACGGGAGCAAGGGAAAATACTTGTCACACTGGAGGACGCGCAGACTGCCGCCCAGAAATCGGCCATGCGCTATGACCGGGAGGGAGACAGCCACTTTGATATTGCCTCCGCTTTGATGAAGTCTCTCCGGGGCTCTGACCCGGACGCGGCCCTTCACTATTTGGCGCGGCTTCTGGAGGCGGGAGATCTGATCACTGCCATCCGGCGCATTCTATGCTCTGCAAGTGAAGACATCGGGATGGCCTACCCCATGGCAGTCCCCATTGTAAAGGCCTGCGTGGATAACGCCCTCCAGCTTGGACTGCCTGAGGCCAAACTGCCTTTGGCGCAGGCGGTGATCCTGCTGGCAACCGCCCCAAAGTCTAACACCGCCTGCATGGCCATTGATCGGGCTATGGCCGATGTGCGTGCGGGAAAAGTTGGGGACATTCCCCGGGAGCTTCAAAATGTCCATGCAGATTCCGCCGGCATGGAGCGAGAGCAGGGCTATCAATATCCTCATAATTTTCCCCATCACTGGGTCAAGCAGCAATATTTGCCGGACGAGCTGGTGGGAACGGAGTACTACCAATATGGAGATAACAAAACCGAGCAGGCTGCGAAGCGGTACTGGGAGGAGATCAAAAAAATGCCCTGAATACAGGGGTGGGAGAGAGAAGTATGGAATGGACGGAATTGCTGCGAACCTGGGTCATCGTTTGCCCGCTGGTGTTTTTAGGGGGACTGGTGGACTCGGTGGCCGGAGGAGGAGGACTCATTACCCTGCCGGCCTATCTGCTGGCCGGGCTGCCTGCCCATAATGCCGCCGCAACCAATAAATGCGGCAATGCCTTTGGTACCTTCCTGGCTACCGGACGCTTTTTAAAGCGAGGTCAGGTTCATGTTTCCAGTGCCATTGCCGGTGGAATCGGGGCTCTGGTAGGGGCGTGGGTCGGAGCAAAGCTCAATATGGTCATGCCGGAACAGGTGCTTTACTACTTGATGCTGGCAATCGTGCCTATTATGGCGATTTTTCTTGTGTTCAAGCGTAACTTTGGGACAGAAAATCACTCGGATATGTTCAACAAAGGGCAGCTTCTGACCATGGCCCTGGGCATTGGCCTGGTCATTGGGGCTTATGATGGATTCTTCGGGCCGGGAGCCGGAACCTTTCTTATGCTGGCCTTTACCGGGCTTTGCAAATTTGATCTCCTCACCGCATCGGGGAATACCAAGGTTGCCAACTCCGCCAGTAACCTTGCCTCTTTGGTCACCTTTGCTTTGGCGGGGAAAGTGTTGTGGGCCATTGGGATTCCCGCCGCCATCTGCGGCATTGCGGGCAACTATGTAGGCTCCGGACTGGCGCTGAAAGGCGGAGCTAAAATCATCCGGCCGATGTTCTTTGTTGTCCTGGCCCTGCTGGTGGTCCGGCTGGTCTATGATTTGGTTGTATAAATCTCCATACAAGCATTACATCTATAGTAAAAGCCAGAGGTCCAGTACGACCCCTGGCTTTTGTATTAAGAAAAATAAGTGACTAACAGGTCTACGCAAGCTCCGTAGGAGCGAATACCGAGCTCCTGGTCATTGTGCTTCAAAAAATTGTCGTACACCTCAGAGGCTTTCTCTTCTACTGGGGAAGAACGTTCAGCCCAATATTCATTGTTATCATTCCAGTCGGTGGACAGCTCTGGAGTGAAATACCGGCCTGCGATCTCATACCACATATCGGGCGCAACCGGGTAAAGGGCGTTGCATAGATGGATCAGCCCCATGAGATAGCCGGAATATTGAAAGACTGGGTCGTTACTGGTCACGCAGGCGGCAATGCCTACAAAATTGGCCTCGTCCTCCAAGGCTACCATGCGCTGGTGAGACATTTCGTGGGCGATTGTGGCGGGAAGCAGACAGGCGGGGGCATCTACGTTTACATTGGCTTCTCCAGTGATGGGGGAGTAAATGCCGGTGAAGCCCAAACGACTCTGAAGCGTGGAACAAAGAAGCGGCTTTGCTTCCACAGATTTCATGGATAGACAAGGAAATTCACTTGACAGATTATCGTAAATATTGACCCCGCGATCAAAACAAGCTGACGGGTTTTCTGCAAAGTGTCCCTCGCTGTCCCGCTCCATCTGGGTGGAAAGACGGGCGGCGTTTTGCGCAAAATATTCGGTGACAGCAGCCAGGGTCTCCACGGAGTAGGACTGCGTTTCCAGTCCAGAGCGCTGGGCAAAGGATGGGACATAATAGGCGGCGTTCCACAGCCAGCACACGCCTGCCCAGACCCATAAAAAGACTGCCCCTAAGGCACACAGACGTTTCACAAAAGACAGCGGCTCTCGCTGTCGGATCAGAAGGATCACCCCGCGAAGAAGCCATACCAGACAGAAGATCAAGAAGAGAATCAGAAGCAGTTCACCCACAGAAAAAGGTACTAGGGCACAAAGGCGGCCCAGTGCCTGTTCCAGATGGGACATCCCTCCGAAGACCCAAGCAGACATTAGATCCTGTTGGTTGTGGAGCAGTTCAAAAAGACAAATGAGCGCCAGAGGCGGAAGCACTGCACCCGCCCAACGCCACAGGGAAGAAGAAAAAGGGGATTTTCCGTTCATTGTATCGTTCTATCCTCCAGTACCACAGGTCCAGTGCGCCATTCCCGCCCGGGGGATGGGGGTATCTCAAAACACAGGTCATAGAGGTCGGTGCAGCGAGCCTCCAGCTCAAAAAGGCGCTGGGCCACGCCGCTGAGCTGAGTGACGTGGGCAGGTTTGGTCAGAAGAGGAAGCGCGGCGTGCTCCTTCATGGTTCGCAGCAGTGTCCGTCCACGAGGGGTCATGCCCAGCACCCGAAGATAGGGAGGACTATCTGGAATGTCTTGCAGTTTGATCCCTAAATAGGCCCAGAGGACCAGACGGCGCAAGCGAGCGTGTGTAAAACGTTTTACCTTTACAAGGTTGAAAAACTCTTGAAGATTGGCACAGGTCCGCCCAGCACGCTCCAGGCGCTGAGGAAGTCCCTCCGCCTGACCGGAGTCGGGAAGACGGGCCCAATCTTCCACGCGCATGGTCCGGAGCTTTGCCAAAATGGCCCGCTCCACTCGTCCCAGGACGGGAAGCCCTGTTGTGCTTTCCTCCAGCAGGGGCCGTCCCCCTGAAACCAGATAGTGCTCGGCCTGCTCCCAGTGGCCCTCCTTCAAATCTATGCGCAGTTGTGTGGCAGACACAAACCGAGGCATGGACGCAGCCGAAGGGGCGGACGGGGGAGAAGTTTCCGCATACCGCCCAAAGGTGAGACTGTTGTGCTGTGCACCCTGCCGGAGAATGGTTATCGGGCGGATAGAGGAATGAAGCGTATCCAGAGCGCGGATATATTCAATACCCAGGTTATTGTTAGGACTGGAGAGGGGGGAGGCGGCTTCCCTTCCCAAGATGGCCTCCACTGCCCGCTGACGGCACTGGGCAAAGGGAAGCCCTGTGTCTGTCAGAGTTTTGATTTTCTCCTGGCAGGCGCTGGAGCTGAGACAGGCGGCGATTTGGGACAGAGACTCCGCAGAGCCGCACTCGCTTCCGAAGGACAGGATATCCACAGCTTTGGTGGCTTCCAAAAGCTCCACAGCGCCCCGTGCAAACCCCTCCGCTGAGGCGGTGGCCCAAACGGTGGGCAGTTCTAATACCAAGTCGGCGCCTCCCATCAGGGCCAGTCTGGTTCGCAGCCACTTGTCCGCAATGGCACAGTCGGCCTGTTGGACCCAGTTGCCGCTCATTACCACCACTACGGCACTGTCTGCCCCTACCAGCCGTCGGCTCTCCTGAATCTGGTAGGCGTGGCCGGTATGGAACGGGTTATACTCGGCAACGATTCCAATTACCTGCATGAGGTTGACCTCCTGATGGAATATCTTCCTTTTTTTCAGAAAAACGGTTGTCTTTCTTAATAAAGCGCTGTATGATAAGAACATAAACTAGGCGTGCCTTTATTATATTTCATCCCATGGATCAAGGCAAGCCGGGATCATGTTTAAATTTGAAGTGTGAAGGAGACGATTCCCATGAATATTCTGGTGATCAACGCCGGCAGCTCTTCCCTGAAGTACCAGCTGCTCAACCCTGAGACCCAGCAGGTGCTGGCCAAGGGCCTGTGTGAGCGCATTGGCATCGATGGAAAATTTACTTATAAGCCGGAAGGGAAACAGGCGGTCAAGGAGGCCGATGTGGCCATGCCCACCCACTCCGAGGCCATCCAGGCTGTGCTCAACGCTCTGGTTGACCCTGTCAACGGCGTGATCAGCTCCATGAAGGAGATCGACGCTGTCGGCCACCGCGTGGTTCACGGCGGCGAGAAGTTTGCCAAGAGCGTGCTCATCACTGACGAGGTTATGGCTGCTATTGAGGAGTGCAACCCTCTGGCCCCGCTTCACAACCCTGCCAATATCATTGGAATCAAGGCCTGTCAAACTCTTATGCCTAACACCCCGATGGTGGCTGTGTTTGATACCGCTTTCCATCAGACCATGCCTCCTGTGGCCTACACCTACGCGCTGCCTTATGAGTATTATACCCAGGATAAGGTTCGCCGTTATGGCTTCCATGGTACCTCCCACAAGTATGTGGCTGGCCGGGCCGCTGCTATGCTTGGCAAGCCCGTAGAGGAGCTGAAGCTCATTTCCTGCCACCTGGGCAACGGTTCCTCCGTCACTGCTATTGATGGCGGCAAGAGCGTGGATACCTCCATGGGCTTCACTCCGCTGGCCGGTCTGCCCATGGGCACCCGTTCCGGCGACCTTGACGCCGGTATCCTGGAGTACCTGATGAATAAGCACGGCTATTCCATTGATGAGATGCTGAACATCCTGAACAAGAAGTCCGGCGTGCTGGGGATCTCCGGCGTGTCCTCTGACTTCCGTGATCTGGAAGATGCCGCTCCCAAGGGTAACCAGCGGGCTCAGCTGGCTCTGGACTCTTTCTCCTACAACGTAAAGAAGCTCATCGGCGCATATGCTGCTGCAATGGGCGGAGTGGACGCCATCATCTTTACTGCCGGTGTGGGTGAAAACGGCCCCGAAACCCGTGCCAATTCTGTTTCCGGCCTGGAGTATATGGGCGTGAAGCTGGATGCGGAGAAGAACAAGGTCCGCGGCAAGGAAGCAGATGTATCTGCTGATGACGCTAAGGTCCGGGTTCTGGTCATTCCCACCAATGAGGAGCTTATGATCGCCATGGACACTGCTGCTCTGGTGAAGGGCTGAGCAGGACTGTAATTTCCTGGAAGGCCTGGTGGGGATGACCTGAAATTGCCGCTGTGCGGCAATTTGCGCAGGGCGAATTCAGTTCGCCCGAGCATTGAAATGAAAGGGCCCCCAAACACATGTGTGCATGTGTTTGGGAACATTCCCACCAACGAGGAGCTTATGATCGCCATGGACACTGCTGCTCTGGCGAAGGGCTGAGCCTCAGTCCGGTCATATCGTATCTTACGGGCTCCCGGCATATTGCCGGGGGCCTGTTTGATATCTGGACTGCCGTTGACAAGGAGAAAAATACCATATTATAATGTTGTCAGAACAATCGTGGAGGAACTTGGTATGGATGTCCATGTAAACGACATATTAAAAATGAAGAAAGCCCATCCCTGCGGAAGTCAGGAGTGGCTCGTCCTCCGGGTGGGGATGGATTTTAAGATCCGCTGCCAGGGCTGCGGCCACGAGGTCATGCTGCCCCGCAGCAAGGTGGAGAAGAATATCCGCAAGGTGTTGCGGGAGGGGCAGCCCATCGACCTGCCCTGAGAAAGGATGGATGGATATGCGATATGACAGTGATCTGCTGTACCGGCCGCCGGGAGAGTGGAAAAGCTATTTGCTCCAGTGTACCATTGGCTGCTCCAATAACCAATGTACGTTCTGCGGGATGTATAAGGAGAAGAAGTTCCGTCTGCGGCCGGTGAACGAAATTTTGGAGGATATCGATATGGCCCGGGACTACTATGGCCCTGGGCTGGAGCGTGTATTCCTGATGGATGGAGACGCCATCATCATGAAGACGGGCGACCTGCTCCAAGTACTTCACAAGCTGTATCAGACGTTCCCACACCTGGAGAAGGTGACCCTATACGCAGGCCCCAAAAGCACATTGGCCAAGACTCCGGAGGAGCTGAAGACCCTTCATGAGGCGGGGCTGTCCAGGGCATATTTGGGGGTAGAGAGTGGCAGCGATACGGTGCTGAAGTTTATCCACAAGGGCGTAACTGCGGACGAGATGCTTCTGGCCGGGCAGCGCCTGGTGGAGGCAGGAATTGACCTTTGGGTAACCGTTATACTTGGGATGACCGGAGCCCGGGGAGAGGGGGGCGACTGGGAAGAACATATTCGCTCCACAGCCCATATGATCAACGCGATGAAACCCCGCCACCTGTCTGCCATGACCTTCGCCCCCGCCAAGGGCACGCCCCTAGGTGAAGATGTGTTGGCTGGCCGGTTTGAGGTGTGTTCTCCAGACCATATTTTGGAGGAATGCCGACTTTTGGTAGAACTGCTGGACGTGAATCCGCTCCACTTTACAAGCAACCATGCATCCAATTATCTGCCGCTGAAAGGTGGACTTCCCGAGGACCGGGAGAAGTTTCTCTCTCTCATTGACCAAGCCCTGGAGGGCAAAATCCGCCTTCGGAAAACACTCAATCGAGGAATTTAATGAATTGCTGCAAGCGTCCGTCTCCCGGGAAAAGCACCGGGAGACGGACGCTTTTTGCTGGGAAAGCAAGTTCACATAATGTGTCGAGAAACTATAAAAATATGTAGAAATTCGCTTATTCTTGAATATATTATATAAAATGCACAAGCACTGGTAATTATTTATGGGCAATTTTGCCCTTGTTTTGACTGCCTAGATTGGTTACAATGTGGTAACAAAAGTAACAACAGTTGCTTTTGCGTGTCACCAATTTGTAAAAAATCAAAGTAAAGGAGTGAAGACAAATAGTACGCAAGCTTTTTTTCGTGCCCCTGTGTGCGTTTGCCTTACTCCTCCTGATGGGCGCGTCGACTGCCCCCCAGCAGTCCGCTGCCCTGCTGGCAGAGGAGGAGAGCGCCGTCCTCGCTGAGGACGCGCTTGACACTGAATCCCAGGTATCCTATGAGTCGATGGAATACATCGGCGGGGGGAAGCTGGGGAAT
>CALWOP010000065.1 GCA_944383195.1 uncultured Oscillospiraceae bacterium | reverse complement strand
CCAGGGCCCGGGCAGCCACCGCCATAAGGTAGTGGGTGTAGCCCTGGATGATCTCCTCCAGGGCCTGGCGCTCACTGGACTGGAGCCGCAAAATCAGGTTTTGTTCGTCCAAGGAGTTTCCTCCTTTCCATTTCTTTTCTTGGGAACCCCTGCGCAGGTTCGGTTCTGCTTCTAGGTACGGGGAAAAGCCGGCCTCGGTTTCAAAACTTCAAAAAAAGTCCGCACCGTTTTTCCGGCGCGGGCTTTTTAATAGGTGTGGGTGCAGACCTCCTGGATTTTCTTCTGAATGGCCTTTAAATCTAAGAAAGTGTCCGGCCGTTTGGAGGGGTCCCGGAGAATGGCGGCGGGGTGGTACACAGCGGTCATCCAGACGCCGGATTTTTCCGTCCACTGTCCGTGTTCCCGGGTGATCTTGAAGTCCTCACGGATGAGCCGGCAGGCGGCAATGCGTCCCAGGCACACGATGATTTTGGGCCGGATCAGGGCCACCTGGGCGCGGAGGTAATCGATGCAGGTGTCCTGCTCGGTGTTCAGCGGGTCCCGGTTCTGGGGCGGGCGGCACTTGACGATGTTGGCGATGTAGACGTTTGACTCCCGGCTCAGGTCGATAAGCTCCAGCATGTCGTCCAGCAGCTTTCCTGCCCGGCCTACAAAGGGAATGCCCTGCAGGTCCTCCTGCTCGCCCGGGCCCTCGCCAATGCACATGATCTCCGCATTCCGGGGCCCTACGCCGAACACCACATGGTGCCGGGTGTCCGCCAGGGCGCACCGCTGGCAGTTCAGACAGGCCTGCTCCAGCTCCTCCCAGGTCTTGCTCATCCCGTTCGCCTCCTCGTTGTTTTGGTGAAGTCAGTATAACACGGAGGGGAGCATGTGGAAAGTTTTTCGGGAGAAAAAATTTTCTGCCGGTATGGTCCAAAATTTACCAATGGGATTGGATGGAAATATACAAGATATAGTGGCGAAAAAAGAAATGGAACCTTATATGTTGAAAAAATAATAAAACAAAAAACGAAAAAAGAAAAAATAGAACGAATGTTTTACACAAAAAAAGACGTTTTTTTGCACAAAAACAGGCGGTTTTCTACAAAATTACAAGAAAAAAACTCTTGCATTTTATGTCAACAGCCTTTATACTAAAATCCATAGTGGAGCAAAGTGGAGTGAAATCCCTAAATTGACCACAAAAGTGGAGGGAAGGTGAGGAGATGACCGGTACATACGAGCACAGCATCGATGCCAAAGGCCGGCTCTTCATCCCTGCCAAGCTCCGGGAGGAGCTGGGTGTCACCTTCTATCTGGCCATGGGCGTGGACGCTTGCCTTGCCATCTACCCTCAGGCCACCTGGGACCGCTTTACAGAAAAGTTTGCCTCCCTGCCCATGAGCCAGTCCAAGGCCATGCGCCCCCTGTTTGCCAACGCAGCCAAGTGTGAGCTGGACAGCCAGGGGCGTATCGTCATCCCTCAGAAGCTGCGCAAGTATGCGGGCCTGGAGAAAGACGTGGTGATCATCGGGGTCAATGACCGGGCAGAGATCTGGTCGTCCGATGCCTGGAATGCCCAGGAAGAGGAAGAGATGACCCCGGAGAAGATGGCCGCCTGTATGGCAGAGCTGGGATTTTAAAACATTTGAGAAAAGACTTGCATTACATTGCGTCGGAGGCGAAGACTTTGCGGCCGTTCAGGAAGGAGGGGCGATGTATGAGTGAATTTACCCACCGCCCCGTCCTGTTGGACGAGTGCATTGAGGCGCTGAACATCCGCCCGGAGGGAATCTATCTGGACGGAACCCTGGGCCGGGCGGGCCACAGCCGGGAGATCACCAAGCGGCTGACCACCGGGCGGCTCATCTGTGTGGACCGGGACGATGCCGCCCTGGAGGCCGCTCAGGAGCGGCTTGGGCCCTGGATGGACAAGGTCACCCTGGTTCACAGCAACTTTGACCGGGTGGATGAAATTCTGGACGAGCTGGGAATCCCTGGCGCGGACGGGATGCTTTTTGATTTGGGGGTGTCCTCCCCCCAACTGGATGATGGGGAGCGGGGCTTTTCCTATATGGCCGACGCCCCGCTGGATATGCGTATGGACCGGGAGGAGGGGCTCACCGCCGCCGATGTGGTGAACACCTGGAGCCAGGCGGAGCTGAAGCGAATTCTTTCCCAGTATGGAGAGGAGCGCTACGCCCCCCAGATCGCCGGGGCCATTGTCCGCCGGCGGGAGGAGCGACCCATTGCCACCACCCTGGAGCTGGTGGAGGTCATCAAAGGAGCCATGCCCGCCAAAGCGCTGAAAGAGAAGCAGCACCCGGCCAAGCGCAGCTTTCAGGCCATCCGCATCGCCGTCAACGACGAGCTGGGGTCGGTGGAGCGGATGCTGGAGCGGGCGGTGCCCCGGCTCAACAAGGGCGGGCGGCTGGCCGTTATCACGTTCCACTCCCTGGAGGACCGGATCGTGAAGACGGGCCTTGCGGCCTTTGCCCGGGGCTGCACCTGCCCTCCGGACTTCCCGGTCTGCGTATGCGGGAAGACCCCGGATGTTCGCCTGGTGAATAAAAAACCCATCCTCCCCTCTGAGCGGGAGTTGGAGGAGAACCCCCGCGCCCGCAGCGCCAAGCTCCGGGTGGCGGAAAAGCTGAAAGAAATTGGATTTGGATAAACGGATGAAAAGGAGTTGAGTGCCATGGCTGCCGAACGCCGCCGGACCACGACCGCATATAAGACCTATGGCAGCGTGGCCTACGCCCCCGCCTATGACGGCTCCGCCGTGCGGGTGCCCCGCCGGCAGGAGGAGGTCTATCAGCCTGCGCCCCGGCCCCGGCAGCGGCCTTTGGCACGCAAGCGTGCCCTGGTCCGGGCTCAGGCCCAGGTCCGCCCGGCCGGACAGGTAGCCCCCTTTGCGGTGGTGGGCTTTCTGGCGGTGGCGGTGTTTGCCGTTATGTTTATTATGAGCTATGCCCAGCTGACGGTGGCCAACGATGAGATGGTCTCCCTGCGCAGCCAGCTCAGCGATCTGCAGTCGGAGAATGCCACCCTCACCGCCCAGTATGAAAAGGTCTTCGATATGGACAAGCTCCAGGCCGCCGTGGGCAGCGAGATGGTCCGGCCCAGCAGCGATCAGGTGGTGTACATCGACCTGTCCGAGCCGGACTGCGTCACCGTCTATGGAGAGGAGCGCACCGGCGGGATCCTGGGGGCCCTGGAGGGGGCCGGCCGGGTGCTGGGAAGTATCGTGGAATATTTTCGCTGAGCGGATCGTATAGATAACAAGCAAAGGCCCGAGCGGCCAGACGAAAGAGAGAAACAAGGGGCGAAAAAAGTTCCTCTCTTGCTCCTTTTGGTAGGCAGTCAGAGGAGCAAGAGAGGAGCTTTTTGCCATGTTCCCAAGGAGGGATTGTAAGTATGGCAGACCGATATGACCGGGGAGGAATACGAGGGGACGCCACAGCCACCCGAGGTACCCATTCCAAGCGGAGCATTTTCCGGCGCACGGTGCTGATGATGATGGTGTGCGGCGTGCTCATGTTCATCCCTTTGGGCTGGAAGCTGTGGGATATTGCCATTGTCCACCACGATGAGTATCAGCAGCGGGCCAGTGACCAGCAGACCCTTGATATGACGGTCTCCGCTTCCCGGGGAAATATCTACGACCGAAACGGCAATGTGATGGCTATGTCGGCCACAGTGTATAACCTGATCCTGTCCCCCAACGACCTGGTCAAAAGCGTCCCCACAGAGGACGAAGAGGGCAACGAGCTCAGTGACTCCCTCTATGAGGCTGCTTTGTCCGCCAAACAGGAGCAGGTGAAGCGGGACCTTATGGCCCTCATCCCCACTCTGGACGAGGAGAAGCTGGATACCCAGATCCACGCCACCAAGTACTCCTACCGGGAGGTCAAGACCAACATCGAGGAGGAGGACGCCGAGGCCATCCGGCAATATATTGCTGAGAACAAGACCTCCGCCTATCTCTACCTGATTCCCGGCACAAAACGCTATTACCCCTATTCCGGCCTGGCGGCCCAGGCCCTTGGCTTTGTCAACGCCGAGGGGGGCGCCTATGGCATTGAGGCCATGTACAACGATTTGCTGGAGGGCACCGCCGGACGGGTGGTGACCACCAAGACAGGCAACGGCGTGGAGATGTACAACACCTATTCGGAATATGTGGACGCCCAGAACGGGTATGATGTGACGTTGACCATCGACGCCACCATTCAGTCCTATCTGGAGAAGGCCATTGAGGAGGGCATCAAAGATTACGACGTCCAGAATGGGGCCTTTGGCATCGCCATGAATCCTCAAACGGGGGAGATTTTGGCCATTGCAAGCTCCCCGGATTTTGACCCTAACAATTACTCTCAGATCTCTGACGAGATTCTGAACGCCTCCATAGACGCCAACGCCGAGACCATCTACCAGCAGCTCAAGGCCAACAACACCGAGAACCTCACCGACGAGGAGCTGCGTTCTCAGGCCCGGAGCCAGGCCTATAACCAGGCGGTGATGGCCCAGTGGCGCAGCAAGGCCGTCAACGACACCTACGAACCTGGCTCTACCTTCAAAGCCATCGTATTATCCATGGCCCTGGAGGAGGGGCTGGTAAGCGAGAGCGACACCTTTACCTGTACCGGCGGCGTGAGGGTGGACGGCTACCCCGACATTATCCGCTGTTCCAAACGGGACGGACATGGGACCCAGACTTTGGCAGAGGCGGTGCAGCACTCCTGCAACCCCGCGTTCATTGCCATCGGTCAGCGGCTGGGCGTGGAGCGGTTTTATAAGTATTTCCAGGCCTTTGGCTATACGGAGATGACCGGGGTGGACCTGCCCGGTGAGGAAGAGGGCATCAACTGGGGCAGCTCCATGTCAAACGTGGACCTGGCCGTGGCCTCTTTCGGCCAGCGCTTCACCACCACTCCCATCCAGCAGATTACCGCGTTCTCCGCTGTCATTAACGGCGGCAGACTGATGCAGCCCTATATCGTCAAGAGCGTCACCGATCAAAACGGCAATGTGATCCAGAATACCGAGCCCACCCTGGTGCGCCAGGTGATCAGTGAGCAGACCAGCCGCCGTGCTACCACGATTTTGGAGAGCGTAGTCAGCGCGCCCAAGGGCTCGGGCCACAATGCCTACCAGGCGGGTTACCGCATTGGCGGCAAGACCGGCTCCTCCGAGACGGGGGACAGGAGCCGTATCATCGTCTCTTTCATCGGCTTTGCCCCGGCGGACGATCCCCAACTGGTGGTGCTGCTGGCCTTTGACAAGCCCCAGCAGTCCTATGAGGGGAGCAACTGGTCCACTACCGGCGTATATATCAGCGGCGGCAATATGTCCGCAAAAACCGCCGGCCCTATGCTGGCCGATATGCTGGACTATCTTGGGGTGGAGAAGGAATATACTGCTGAGGAGTCCGCCGCCGTAGATGTGACCGCACCCAATGTCACCGGTATGACGGTGGCGGAAGCAGAGGACGCCCTGAAGCAGAAGAATCTCAAATACCGCACCATGGGAAGCGGAGAGACGGTCACAGCTCAGGTCCCCAAAGCCGGGGCCAGTGTGCCTGGAGGCTCCACCGTCATCCTCTACTTGGGAGACGAACAGCCATCTGAGACTGGTACGGTTCCCGATGTGACGGGGCTGAGCTATGAGGCGGCCAAAAGCAGGCTGGAAAACGCCGGCTTCTTCATGAGGGCCGCCGGTGTGAGTACCTATTATACCAACACCACCACGGCTGACAGCCAGAGCATCCCAGGCGGAGAGACCGCCGCCATCGGTACGGTGGTGGACGTTCAGTTCTTCAACATGGTGGAAGACGGTGCGGTAGCTGTGGACTAAAAAAGCCCGACCCGGGAGTTTCCCCGCCCGCAGGCGGGGAAAGAAAGTGAAATCTGTTTTTTGGGCGGCTTTGCTGCCCCAAAAAACACTTCTCAGGCCGCAAGTGTGCCAAGAGGGCGCGCGTAGCGGACTGCAACTTAGATCAAAAAAGCGGTTTACCGCTTTTTTGAAGAGATGTCATGCCTCGGTTCCCTCACGACCAGGTCGCTTTCCCTGCGGCTCAGAACACAAACGGCCCCGTTATGCGGTGCCTGGTTTGTGTTCCTCGCTCCGTTCCAAGCTCCCCTGTTCGGGAATTCGGCACTTCTTATAGATAATGAAACTCACCCTGTGAGGGGTGATCTGATGAAGCTGTGCGATTTGTTAGCCGGCGTCCCCCTCACAGGGGGAGAGGTAAACCCCGATATGGAAATTTTTTCCATATCCTACGACACCCGGACTTTGGCGCCGGGCGCATTGTTTGTGGCTCTGCCAGGCGCAAAGACTGATGGACACCGCTATATCGAAACCGCGCTGGAAAAAGGAGCGGCGACGGTGGTGTGCGCTCAGCCGCCCCAGAGGCCCGGCCCATGGCTGGTGGTGGAAGATCCCAGGCTGGCTCTGGCGCTCCTGTCCGCCAACTGGTTTGGGCGGCCGGGGGATCAGATGACACTGGTGGCGGTCACCGGCACCAACGGCAAGACCACCACCACCAGCCTGCTCAAGGAGATGCTGGAGCGTGTGCTGGGCACGAAAGTGGGGCTGATCGGGACCAACCGGAATATGATCGGCGCAAAAGAGCTGCCCGCCCACCGCACCACCCCGGAGAGCTATGAGCTCCAGGCGCTGCTGCGGCAAATGGCGGATGAGGGCTGTACCCACGTGGTGATGGAGGCTTCCTCTCACGCCCTGGTCCAGCACCGAACGGCGGGGCTTACCTTCACGGCGGGGGTGTTTACCAACCTGACCCAGGACCATCTGGACTACCACCACACCATGGAGGCATACCGGGCGGCCAAGGGCCTTCTCTTTGCCCAGTGCCGCCAGGCGGTGCTCAATCTGGATGATGAGGCGGGGCGGTGGTATTTGCAACGGATCGCCTGCCCCGCACTGACCTATTCCGAAAATCAGGCCTGCGCGGACCTGTGTGCCCGAAATATCCGCTTGTCTCCCAGCCATGTGGAGTTTGAAGCTCTCACCCTGGGCCATCTGGCCCGGGTCCACCTGCCCATCCCCGGCGGATTTTCCATCTACAATGCCTTGGCGGCCTTGTGCGCCGGACTGGCGCTGGGGCTGGGGCTGGAGGAGATGGCACGGGTCATGCCGGGAGTCAAGGGGGTAAAGGGCCGGGTGGAGGTGGTCCCGGTGCCCACCGCCTACACGGTGCTCATCGACTATGCCCATTCCCCCAACGCCCTGGAGAACATCCTCATGACTGCCCGGGACTTTACCGCCGGACGGCTGATCTGCCTTTTCGGCTGCGGGGGGGACCGGGATCGGAGCAAGCGCCCCATCATGGGCGCGGTGGTGGGGGAACTGGCCGATGTGGCGGTGGTCACCTCCGACAACCCCCGGACGGAGCAGCCCGAGGCCATCATCGCCGATATTCTCCCCGGCCTAACCGGACAGAGCGCCCAAATCCATGTGGAACCCGACCGAAGAAAAGCCATTGCCTGGGCTCTGGCCCAGGGCCGCCCGGGGGATGTGATCGTCCTGGCGGGCAAGGGACATGAGACTTATCAGGAGATAGACGGGGTCCAATATCCCCTGGATGAGCGGGAAGTGGTGAAGTCGTGGTTCCGGGAACGGGACACAGTTTCCAGGATGGGACAAAATGAGACTGGAAAAGTGCCGGCGGATGTAGTATAATCATTTGCTATCTATGCGGCCTGGATGGGCCGATGTTCAAAAGAGAAAGAGGTTTTGATCATGACATTCATCCTCAGCTTCATCGTGGCCTTTGGGGTGGCTGCCATCCTGGGGCAGGTACTCATCCCACTGCTGCGCCGGCTCAAGGCGGGCCAGGCCATCAAGGAGGACGGCCCCACCTGGCATATGGCAAAGCAGGGTACCCCCACCATGGGCGGGGTGATGTTTATCCTGGCTATGGGCGTAGCCATTCTGGCGGCTGGCTGGGAGGAGATCCAGCGGGGAAACTGGAACCATGTGTATGTGTTCCTCTTTGCGCTGGTGTTCGGCATCATTGGAATGGTAGATGACCTTCAGAAGCTGCGCCACCACGCCAACGAGGGGCTGACCGCCTCCCAGAAATTCCTGCTCCAGCTGGCGGCGGCCATTGCGTTTACCGTCCTTATGCGGGGGCAGGGCTACCTGACGGCCAACCTGTTTATTCCGTTTTTTAATGTGATCATTCCGCTGCCCTGGGTGGTGTATATGGTTTTTGCCGCCTTTGTCATGGTTGGGACGGTGAATGCCGTCAATCTGACCGATGGAGTGGACGGACTGGCCACCGGAGTGACCATCCCTGTGGCTCTGTTTTACATGGCGGTGTCCGCTTGGTTTGGACGCAACGACCTGGCTATCCTGGCGGCCGCTTTGGTGGGCGGTCTGGCGGCATTCCTCATCTATAACTTCCACCCCGCCAAGGTCTTCATGGGGGACACAGGTTCTCTGTTCCTGGGCGGGATGGTGTGCGGCATGGCCTTTGCCCTGGATATTCCTCTGGTCATCCCCATCATTGGCCTTGTGTATGTGGCGGAGGTGCTCTCCGACATCATTCAGGTGGCCTACTTCAAGAAGACCCACGGCAAGCGGTTTTTCCGCATGGCCCCCCTCCACCACCATCTGGAGATGGGCGGCTGGAGCGAGACAAAGCTCTTTTGCGTCTTTTCCGGTCTGACCCTGGTACTGTGCTGTCTGGCGTTCCTGGGGGTCATGGACCGGTATCCGGTGTAAGGTGGCTTGATGTGACAGGGAGGGGGGCGCCCTCCGGCGCATGATATTCCAGCAGGGTGTCACACGCCACGGAGGACAAAACGATCCCGCCCTTTTGCGGGGAACCCCCCAGGAAAGAAGGTGATTCCCATGGCCCGGAAACCAAAACGCGATTTGACCCTGGAAGAACAGCTGGCCCGGGGACCCATTGATCTGCCCTTTCTCATGCTGGTGCTGCTGCTGGTGGGGATCGGCCTGGTTATGCTTTTTTCCGCTTCCTACGCCACAGCCTACTATGACTCCAACCCCCCGGTGAGCAACGATCCCCTGTACTATTTCAAGCGTCAGGCGATGTTTGCCATCGCCGGGATCGTGGGGATGTATATCATCAGTAAGATCAACTATCAGACCTTTCGGATCTTGTCTTTTCCGGCGCTGGGCGTCTCTATTTTCCTGCTGATGCTCATTTATACGCCCTTTGGTGTGACCATCAACGGAGTGACCCGGTGGCTCAATCTGTTTTTGGTGGCCGGCCCCACCTTCCAGCCCTCGGAGATCGCCAAGGTGGCGGTGATCCTATTCTTTGCGGCCCGACTATCCAAACGGGACACGGAGAAGAAAAAAAGGTTTACCCGCCGTACCAACTTGGGCCGCTTTCTCAACTGGTTGGAAAAAATCGGTTTTCTGGAGCTGGTGCCATATGGCGTAGTGCTGCTCATCGTGCTGGTGCTGGTGGTGTTTGAGCCTCATATGTCGGGCACCATCCTCATCATGGTGGGCGCGGCGGCAGTGCTGTTCGTTTCCGGAATCAACCTGGGCTGGTTCATTGGCCTGGGCAGCGTGGCGGTTTTGGGTTTGACGGTGATCATTCGCTTCACCGACTACATGACCCGCAAAATGAACCTGTGGCTGGACCCCTGGTCCTACCCCCAGGAGGGCGGCTATCAGATCATCCAGTCCCTGCTGTCCATCGCCTCGGGCGGCTTTTTAGGCAAGGGGCTGGGCAATAGCATTCAAAAGTTCAACTACCTGCCTGAGCCAGAAAATGATATGATTTTTTCCATCGTGGTGGAGGAGCTGGGCCTTTTGGGCGGCGGGCTGGTGCTGCTGCTGTTCGCACTGTTGATTCTGCGCGGCTACTGGCTGGCGCTCCACGCCCGGGATAAATTCGGTACGCTGACCATCGTGGGCATCACCACCCTTTTGGCTGCCCAGGTGTTTTTGAACATCGGCGTGGTCACCAATCTGATCCCCAATACGGGCATCTCCCTGCCGTTTTTCAGCTACGGAGGTACTGCCTTGATGATCCAACTGGCCCAGATGGGCATCATTTTAAGCGTTTCCCGGCAAATTCCCGCCCCAAAGAAGGATTAAATTCACAACTGAGGTGTTGACATGAAGATTCTCTTTACCTGCGGCGGCACCGCCGGCCACGTAAACCCCGCGGTAGCGCTGGCCCGCGTATTTCAGGAAAAGCATCCCGGCTGCCGGGTCCTCTTTGTGGGGGCAGACGGCGGGATGGAGAATAAACTGGTGCCCAAGGAGGGCTACCAGATCCGTTCGGTGACCATCACCAACTTCCGCCGTTCCTTTGCTCCGGGGGATATCGTCCACAACCTGGGCACGCTGGTGAATATGCAGCGCTCCAAGGGTCAGGCCCGGGCCATTCTGGATGAATTCAAGCCTGACCTGGTGGTGGGGACCGGGGGATACGCCTCCTACCCGGTGGTCAACGAGGCGGCCCGGCGGAAGATTCCCACCGCCGTCCATGAGTCCAACGCTGTTCCCGGACTGACCACCAAGGCCCTGTCCAAGGTAGTGGACCGGGTGATGGTGGGCTTTGAGGAGAGCCGCAGCCACTATGACGATCCCTCCAAGGTTGTGGTCACCGGCACCCCCGTCCGGGGCGACTTCTTCCGCTATACCCGGGAGGAGGCCCGGGCAAAGCTGGGCTTCACCGATGAGCGGCCCCTGCTGCTGTCCTACTGGGGCTCTCTTGGGGCGGAGGTCATGAACCAGAAGATGGTGGACTTCATTGCCAAGGAGTGCTATGAGGGGGCCCCCTGGCGGCATATCCACGGCGCAGGCCGGGATTTCCCCTGGATGCAGGAGGAACTGCTGCGCAGAGGGCTGAAGCTGGGGGACAACGGGGTAGAGGTCCGGGAGTATATTTACGATATGCCCCTGGTGATGGCGGCCGCCGACCTGGTTTTGTGCCGGGCAGGCGCATCTACCATCTCCGAGATCACCGCCATCGCCAAGCCTGCGGTGCTGGTCCCATCTCCCAATGTGGCTGCCAACCACCAGGAGAAAAACGCCCGGATTCTCTCTGACCAGGGAGCGGCGGTCCTCCTGCGGGAGCAGGATTGTGTGGAGAATACCCTCTACGACGAGGCCGCCCTTATCCTGCGGGAGAAGGACCGGAGGGAGAAGATGACCCAGGCCCTGAAGAATATGGCGGTCCCCGATGCCAGCGAGAAGATCTATGAGACGCTGATTGGGATTATGAAATAAGCATTCTTTGGGGAGAAAACGGAGAAAATTAGGAATTAGGAGTTGACTCTCCCGGGAAGCAGCTCTTTCCCAGCGCCCCGGCTTTCCGTCCGCCCGGCGCGATTTGGTTCAGCGAAACTGGCGACATTGGCTGCCAGGTCAGCGGCAGCGGCGCAGGAAGCAGCGCAGTCCCGGCTTGACGCGCCGGCAGGAGAAGGATGCACCCCGGAGACGGGGAAGGAAGGTGTTGGAAACCTTGGTTTTCAACCGGCGTTTTGGTAACTTTTCCGCTGTTGGAAAAGTTACTCGCCGCCGCAGCGGCGAAACAACCCCGGTTTTCCGTCCCCGCAGCAGCGGAAAATTTGTCCTGCGCACCACAGCTCGGCCTTTGGCATAGGATAGCCCAAATCCAGACAATTTGGAGGCTATCCCATGAGTTATTATGAAATTCAGGGC
>CALWOP010000064.1 GCA_944383195.1 uncultured Oscillospiraceae bacterium | reverse complement strand
CCTGATCTACCTCTGCTTCCCCAATAACCCCACCGGCGCTGTGGCCACTCGGGAGCAGCTGAAAACCTGGGTGGACTACGCCAACCAAAATGGCTCCGTCATTCTCTATGACTCTGCCTATGAGGCCTTTATCACCCGGGAGGACATTCCCCACACGATTTTTGAAATTGAGGGAGCCCGGACCTGTGCCATTGAGTTCCGCTCCTTCTCCAAGACCGCCGGCTTTACCGGCAACCGCTGTGCCTACACCGTGGTACCCAAGGAGCTGGAGCGGGGCGGCGCCAAGCTGAACACTATGTGGAACCGCCGCCAGACCACTAAGTTCAACGGCGTGCCCTACATTGTCCAGAGGGGAGCGGCCGCCATCTATACCCCAGAGGGCCGCAAGCAGATCATGGAAAACATCGCCTACTATCAAAACAACGCCAAGATCATCCGGGAGGGCCTTTCTGACGCGGGCCTTCAGTGCTTCGGCGGAGTGGATGCTCCCTACATCTGGCTGAAAACGCCTGATGGAATGGGTTCCTGGGACTTCTTTGATCTGGTGCTGGATAAGGCCAATGTGGCTACCACCCCCGGCGCAGGCTTTGGTCCCAGCGGAGAGGGGTACATCCGCCTGACTGCTTTCGGCGAAACGGAGGCTACCCGCCAGGCGGTGGAGCGGATCAAGCATATGCTGGGCAAATAAAGGACGTTTCAATGCAATAGCATAGGCGAATGGGCGCCGCACTTGCGGCGCCCATTTCAGTTTGTAGAAAAAGCCCTCCTGCAAGGAGTTTCGCCGCTCGCGGGCGGCGGAATAAATTTTAATTTCGTCATTTCCGGCGACAGGTGCGTCGGAAATGACACTTCTCACGCAAGATAGGCCGACTTTTCCGAAAGGAATCGAGGCATATCTTGCGTGTGTTCTTTCTCAAAAAGTGGCACAGCCACTTTTTGACAGTCTCGAATGGGCGCCGCACTTGCGGCGCCCATTTTGTTTATGGTATAATCAGATCACATGATCTAGGGGAGGGGGCGGTGCTATGTACCTCAAAAATCCGGAATACTTTGTTGCCATCGTCAAGGAGCGGAGCATTTCCCGCGCGGCGGAACGGCTGTACCTGTCCCAGCCCTACCTCAGTCAGTATCTGGCCAAGCTGGAGAACAGCCTGGGCGTGGTACTGCTGGACCGCTCTCATACCCCGTTGAAGCTGACTGAGGCGGGGGAGCTGTTCTATGCCTATCTGGAGCGGCAGGACTACCTGGACAGGAAGCTGGTCAGCGACCTGCGGGACCTGCGCAACAAGAAGCGCCCGGTACTTCATTTGGGAGTGTCCCCCTGGCGCGGTTCGGTGCTCCTGCCAGAGGTTCTTCCTCTGTTTGAGGATCACTACCCGGATGTTCAGGTCATCCTCCATGAGGCGCCGGTGCCGGAGCTGGAGGAGCTGGCCGTGGGCGGCGTGGTGGACTTTTGCCTGATGCAGATCCCGGATAATCTCACCGAGCTCAGCTATGAGACGGTAATGCGGGAGCACGTGTTTTTGGTGGGGCACCGGGATCACCCTTTGCTGGAGGGGCTGGAGAGCAGCTATGACAATCCGAAACCCTTTCCCAGCCTGCGCCTGTTGGAGCGGGAGCGGCTCGTTATGCTGCCCTCGGACTGGCGGCTGAGCAAGCTTTTACACAATGTATTTTCGGTACACAGTGTGGAGCCGCAGAATATCCTGGTGACGACCAACAACACCACCGCCATCAATCTGGCGGCGGAAAAGATGGGCTTTGCTTTTTTGCAGGAGAGCGGCCTGTCCCGCACTCCGTATCTGGATGACCTGGCCTGCTTTACTGTGGGGGAACCGGCGTTGACTTGTTCCTTGGCGGTGGTTTATAAGAAAAATGGATTTATTTCTCCCGCAGCCCGCACGTTTATTGATTTGACGCGGGAGCATTACCGCCGGTTTGACCGGGAAGTGGAATGAAAAGCGCCGCCGGGAATCACCGCGGCGGCGCTTCGGTGCGCTGTGGCAAGCGGTTTGCAGCCAGCCAAAGGAAGCGGAAAACCGTCCGCTTCGGGTTGACAAGGCCCGATTTGCTTGATTTGATAGCAAAATGAGCGGTTTGACTTGACACCCCTTGGAGCGGATGATAATATACTATACTGTAGCGCGAAGAACGGAAAAGTAGCGTCCTACCCGGCAAACAGAGAGGGCTCTTCACCGGCTGAAAGGGAGCCTGGGTCGGCGGATGTGAAGTGCGTCCGGGAGCGCGGCGGGTAATGCCGCCCGGTTTGGCCCCGATAGCGGCCCTCAAGCGAAAAATGAGAGTGGAACCGCGAGTCATCGCCTCTTATGCCCAATGTGGGCGTAAGAGGTTTTTTGTTTCTCCGGGCGAAGAGAGAAGGAGGTGCCGGATATGGGGAAGAAAAACGACAGGATAGGCGCGTGCTGTCGATGTCGGCTCATGCGACAGATCGTTTGCATACCATATGATGGGCCCAATCGGATGCCTGCCGGAGTGCCTGAACCCCGGAGAAAAGGAGGATATTATGTTTCGTTCCCTGAGGGAGACGTTAGAAGCTTATCAGAAGCGTGACCCTGCTGCCCGCTCCAAGCTGGAGATTTTTCTGCTGTACCAGGGGGTCCATGCAACCCTGTATCACCGCCTGGCCCACTGGCTATACTGTCATAACCGGAAATTTCTGGCCCGGTGGGTGTCCCAGTGGAGCCGCTTCTGGACGGGAATCGAGATCCATCCCGGGGCCAAGATCGGCCGCCGCTTTGTCATCGACCACGGAATGGGGATCGTCATCGGCGAGACGGCCGAGGTGGGGGACGACTGCCTGATGTATCACGGGGTCACCCTGGGGGGCACCGGCAAGGATCATGGCAAGCGCCATCCCACCATTGGAAACAATGTGCTCATCGGCTGCGGTGCCAAGATCCTGGGTCCCTTTAAAGTGGGAGACAACTCCCGCATTGCCGCCAACTCGGTGGTCCTGTCAGAGGTCCCGGAAAATGCCACCGCTGTGGGCATTCCCGCCCAGATTGTGCGTATTGCCGGCAAGATGACCCACTACGCTGACGATGTGGACCAAACCAGTGTGGAAAACCCCACACTGGAGCGCATCGAGGCCCTGTCTCAGCGCCTGGAGTTCCTGGAGAAAATGCTGGATCAAAAATATCTGGAAGAGCGTGCGAAAAAAGAGACATAAAGCGGGTCGCTTTCAGAAATAACTACCGTTTTAAATATCAATCAGGAGGTTTTTTACCATGCTGCTCTATAATTCCGCCACCCATAAGAAAGAACAGTTTGAGACCCATACCCCCGGCCATGTGGAGATGTACACCTGTGGCCCTACGGTATATCACTTTGCCCATATTGGTAACCTGCGTTCCTACATTATGGAAGATGTGCTGGAGAAATTCCTGCGCTATGACGGCTATGATGTGAACCGAGTGATGAACATCACCGACGTGGGCCACCTGGCCTCGGACGCGGACACCGGCGAGGATAAGATGCTCAAGGGCGCCAAGCGGGAGCACAAAACCGTCATGGAGATCGCCCAGTATTACACGGACGCTTTCTTTGAGGACTGCCGAAAGCTGAACATCAAGCGCCCGGACACCATTCAGCCCGCCACCGGCTGCATTGAGGAATATATCAAGATCATCTCCGGGCTGATTGACAAGGGCTACGCCTATCTGGCGGGAGGAAATGTGTACTTTGACTCCTCCAAGCTGGAGCGCTACTATGTCTTTAATGACCACGACGAGGAAGACCTGGCCGTGGGCGTCCGGGAGGGCGTGGAGGAGGATACCAACAAGCGCAACAAGAACGACTTTGTCCTCTGGTTCACCAAGAGCAAGTTTGAGGACCAGGCCCTGAAGTGGGATTCTCCCTGGGGCGTGGGCTACCCCGGCTGGCATATTGAATGTTCCGGCATCTCCCTGAAGTATAACGGGGAATATCTGGACCTGCACTGCGGCGGCATCGACAATGCCTTCCCCCATCACACCAACGAGATCGCCCAGTCTGAGAGCTTCTTGGGCCATCCCTGGTGCAAGCAGTGGTTCCATGTGCACCACCTGAATACCAACTCCGGCAAGATGTCCAAGTCCAAGGGAGAATTTTTGACCGTCTCCCTGCTGGAGGAAAAGGGCTATGATCCCCTTGCCTACCGGTTCTTCTGCCTCCAGTCCCACTACCGCAAGGGCCTGGTGTTCTCCTGGGAGAACCTGGACAACGCCGCCGGGGCCTATCAGAAGCTTATCGCCAAAATTGCCGCTCTGGACCCCAAGGACGGGGAAGTGGACGAGGCGGTGCTGGGCGAGTACAAGGACAAGTTCCGCCAGCAGGTGGGCAACGACCTGAACACCTCCATGGCCGTCACCGCCCTTTACGATGCCCTGAAAGCCAAGACCAACGGGGCCACCAAGCTGGCCATTCTGGACAGCTTCGACCAGGTCCTCTCCCTTTCCCTCCTGGACAAGGCTGCCAAGGCCCGGGAGGAGCAGGCCAAGGCCAAATCCGCCCAGTCCGCCGGGGGCTATACCATTACCGGCGAGGGAGATGCGGCCATCGACGCCCTGGTGCTCCAGCGGTATGAGGCCAAAAAGGCGAAAAACTTTGCTGAGGCCGACCGCATCCGTGACGAACTTAGGCAGCAGGGCATTGAGATCACCGATGTGACCGGCGGCGCTTCCTGGAAGCGTGTGTAACATAAGCATAGTAAGATGAAAAAATTCCCCGGCCGTGAGGCCGGGGAATTTTTTAGGTCAAATTAGTTTTGAAAAACTCCAGGGCGTTGCGCCAGAGGATTTTTTCAATCAGGGTGGGGGAGAGCCCTTTTGCAAGGAAAAAGGTCCCCAGCCCGGTGATCTTTTCCGGGGAATCAAGACAGGGGGGCAAATCAGCTCCATCAAAATCGGACCCCAGGGCCAGACAATCCTCCCCACCCAGCTCCAGAATATGTTCCCCATGGCGCCACAGGTCTTCCAAGGTGGCGGCGTTGCCGTCAGAGCGCAGGAAAGGGCTGTAGTAGTTGAGACCAATGAGGCACTTTCTGTCCACCATCTCCCGAATCTGCTCATCGGTAAGGTTGCGGCGGTGGGGACAGACCGCCCGGGAGTTGGAATGGCTGGCGACAAAAGGTTTTTGGGCTGTGTCCAGCAGGTCAAAAAATCCCCTGTCGTTCAGGTGAGACACATCCACGAAAATCCCCGCCTCCTCTATCTCCCGGACTGCCGCCTTACCGAAAGCAGTGAGACCGCTGTCGGTGCTGTGGCCTGAGCCCAGTTCGTTGGCCCCGTTCCAGGTGAGGGTCATCATCACCACGCCGTCCCGGCGCAGCTGCTCCACTCGTGACAGCTCTCCCCCCAGGGCGGAGGCATTTTCCACCGTGAGGAGAGCGGCGGTTTTCCCGGCACTCCAGGCTTGTTCGATTTCCCCGGCAGTCCGGCAGGGGGCGGCCAGGTGGTGGAAAGCTTCCATTTGGCGGAAAAAGCTGTCCCGGTGGAGCCCGTAATAGTCCGCCGCATCGGCGCCATGCAGATCATCGGGAACAAAGATGGCGCAGCACTGAGCCCAGCGTACCCCGTTGGGGAGCTTGCAGAGGGCAAATTGGTGCCGGGGATCGTTGAGTGTGTGGGCACTCCGCCGGGGCACAGGGTCCATGAAGGCGGTGAGGGTGTCACAGTGGAGGTCAAAAAAGGTGGAAAGCGGCATAAGATGTTCTCCCTGAATCGTTTTGGATATTCTATGCCCCATTGGAGTGGCTGGTGCCGTTCAGGCCAGGGACATAGTGACGTGAACGGTGATGGGGTGGGCGGGGTCGGGCTGTTCACCCCAAATAAGCTGTGCGGCGGTGCCATCCATGCTCACATAGCCCGGGGCGTTCAATTCCGCCTGTACCCGCACACCACAGGAGAAGAGTTGCTCCAGCCGGGTGACCGGGGGCGTGAGCGGGGCGGAGCAGAACTGTTCCAGCTCCTGCTTCATTTGGTCGATTTCTTTCTTTGACGTAAGTACTGGCCAGGGCCGGGCGGCACAGGACAGGGCCAGGATCAGGTCGCCGTCAATGGCTTGGTCCAACTGATAGGGAGGATAGTTTTGCTTCGCCTCCTCCAGCGCTGCCGGGTCCAGGACGGCGGTATAGGAGAAGGCGGTCCCCAGACTTTCGGGAGAAAATTCAATGGTGTCCACCACCCAGTTGGGGGAGTCGTGCCAGGGCAGTTCAATGACCCACTGGCCATCCCGGTCAAATAAGATATCTTCCGATGCGCCGGGCACACGGCGGATGTGGAAGGCGTTGTAGTTCTCTGCCAGTTGGGCGGGAGAGGAGATCCCATCCGGGTGAGGCGGCTGATAGCTTACGTTGATCAGCACATTCTGGCTCAGCAGGGCGATGGCCGTTCCGGCCGCCAGAAGCGGAACCCGCCAGACGAGGCCCTTGGGCCGTGCGGTGTAGCACAGGTCCTCATCCCAGGAGAGGATCTGCCCATCCTTGCAGGCTTGCCAGCAGCGGAAGTTGCGCCAAAGGCTGTAAATGGGCAGGTAAAATCCCTCGCCCCGGAAAATCACCGTCATGGTGCGGTTTCTGGCCTGGGTCAAGGTCAGTTTTCCACCCTCAGTGTTGCGAACCTCCAGGCCCATGATCCACTTGCCCGGGGTGGCGCCAAACAGGGTGAGAAACAGCGGCTCCAGGATAAGTGCCGTTAAAGTATTGGCCAGAGAGGAGAGGAAGAAGACCTGTACAAAAACAAAAGGGATGAAAAATGCGGTATAATAGAGTGCGGGGCTGACCGGGTCGGCCGTCTGATAGTCGTGGAAAACATAGAGCTGAATGGCCAGCCAGGGGAGACCATACAATAAGGTGTCCAGCCTACGGGCGAAAAAGCGCCGCCAGGGGGAGGGAGTGTTGTCCAGACTGTCCCGGGGCCGCTCCAGGTGGGGGGCGCTGGGGGCCGGGCGGCGTTCCAGCTCCTCCAGCCAGGGCTCTGGGTCCAAAACCTGGTATTCTGTGCCGCTGTCCAGCAGAGACTGGCAGACCTCCCCTGCCCGGTCCAGGGCACCCCGGTCAGCAGCCAGAGCGGCGAGTTGTTCCTCAAGGGCCTGGGTCAAGGTGAGCTCTCCACCTTCCAGACGGCGAATGGAATCCAAGTCCATGTGAAGCTGGCGCAGCAGTTTGATTCTTTTTAAGGTGCGGGCGTCAGAGGGGGAATAGTCCCGGTAATTGTTTTTCAACCGCTGGGGGGAGAGAAACCCCTCCTGTTCATAAAACCGGATACTGGCACGGGGCAGGCCCACCAGCTGTTCCAATTCTTTGATTGTCATGGAAATCGCCTCCTTTGCCCAGAGTGTACAGTATCAAGGCTCTTTACAGTCAAGCGATTTTTTCAAAAAAGTCCCAATTTTTTAGATTCCCGCCCCTGGAGAGGGGCGGGAATCTGGGGAGTTGTACTTGAAGAAACTTTACTGCGGTTTTTTCATGGTGAGGCTGATACGTTTTTTCTTTTCATCTACCTCGATGACCCAGACGGTGACAACGTCCCCCACAGTGAGCAATTCAGAGGGATGGCGTACCCGCCGGGGCAGCTTGCTGATGTGGACCAGGCCGTCCTGATGGACGCCGATGTCCACGAACACGCCGAAGTCGATGACATTGCGCACCGTGCCCTGAAGCTCCATGCCGGGCTTCAAATCTTTGGCCTCCATCACGTCGGTGCGGAGAATGGGAGGAGGCAGCTCGTCACGGGGATCACGGCCGGGCTTCATCAGCTCTTTGATGATATCGGCCAGGGTGGGCACGCCCGCACCGCACAGCTCAGCCAGGCGCTCCAGCCCGATAGACTCTGCCTTTTCTTTCAGCTCTGAAAGGTTTCCGGCTTTTACATCCTCCAGTGTGTAGCCGCATTGAGCCAGCAGCTTTTCCGCCGCGGCGTAGCTCTCCGGATGAACGCCGGTGTTGTCCAATACGCTCTTGCTCTCCGGCACCCGCAGAAAGCCAGCGCACTGTTCAAAGGCCTTGGGGCCCAGCTTAGGTACCTTTAACAGCTGCTTGCGGGTGGTAAACGCCCCGTTTTCTTCCCGGTAGGCCACCAGATTTTTGGCGGTGGCGGCAGTGAGGCCGCTGACCCGCTGGAGCAGAGAGGGGGAAGCTGTATTGGCATCCACCCCCACGGCGTTGACGCAGTCCTCCACCACCCCGTCCAGAGTCTCGCCCAGACGGGCCTGGGGCATATCGTGCTGGTACTGGCCCACGCCGATGGCCGTTGGGTCGATCTTCACCAGCTCAGCCAGGGGGTCCTGGAGCCGCCGGGCAATGGATACGGCGCTGCGGAGGTTCACATCAAATTGAGGAAACTCCTCGGCGGCCAGCTTGCTGGCGGAGTAGACGGAGGCCCCCGCCTCGCTGACGATCATGTAGCTGACGCCGTTTCCCACCTTGCGGATGAGTTCTACCGTCATCTGTTCTGTTTCCCGACTGGCAGTGCCGTTGCCGATGGCGATGTGCTCCACCCCATACTTGCGGATGAGGGCGGAGAGCTTGGCGATGCACTCCTGCTTCTGCCGTTCCCCATGGGTTGGGTAGACCACCGTGGTGTCCAGTACTTTGCCGGTTCCGTCTACCACAGCCACTTTGCAGCCCATGCGGTATCCGGGGTCCAGCCCCATGGTCACCTTTCCCTTGACGGGGGGCTGCATAAGCAGGGGCTTTAAATTCAGGGCAAACATATGAATGGCGCCCTCGTTGGCCTGGTCGGTGAGGGTGTTGCGGATCTCACGCTCCATGGAGGGCTGGATCAGGCGGTCGTAGGCGTCGTCGGCGGCGGAGCGGACAAAGTCCATGGCGGCCGCCCCGGGGACGGTCATCCGCCGTACCGCCACATGGGCCGTCTCCGTGTCCAGCTCCGCGGATACTTTTAATATTTCCTCACGCTCACCCCGGTTGATGGCCAGCACCTGATAGCCCTGGACTTTGCCCACCGGAGTTTTGAAGTCGTAATAGAGGCGGTACACGCTGTCCTCCGGCTCCTTCTGGGCAGCTTTGGATACCAAAAGCCCCCGGCGCAGATAGAGCTCCCGCAGCTCCTTGCGGATGTCCGCGTTGTCGGAGATCTCCTCGGCAATGATGTCGTTGGCGCCCTGGAGGGCGTCTTCTGCTGTGTCTACTCCCTTTTCAGGGTCTACAAAGGGCAGGGCAGCCTGGCCGGGGTCTACCGCCGGGCCGTGGTCAAAAAGCAGCCGTGCCAGAGGTTCCAAACCCTTTTCCCGGGCAATGGTGGCGCGGGTACGCCGTTTCTGCTTGTAGGGACGGTACAGATCCTCTACTTCTGCCAGGGTGGCGGCGGCATCCACGGCGGCAGCAAACTCCTCGGTGAGTTTGCCCTGGTTTTCAACGGAGGACTTGACCTCCTGTTTCCGCTGCTCCAGGTTGCGCAGATATTGCAGCCGGTCAGCCAGCTGGCGCAGCAACTGATCGTCCATGGAGCCATGAAGCTCCTTGCGGTAGCGGGCGATAAAGGGGATGGTAGCTCCCTCGTCAATGAGCTTGACCACGTTGGCTACCTGTTCTTCTGTGCGGCCCAGTTCTTGGGCCAGTGTTGCGATCATGGGGTCCATGGGACATTCTCCTTTGCACGGGGCCGTTCCGCCCCGGAACTTTCCCGTCCAGTTTACCGGAAAAAAGAAAAAAAGTCCAGAGGGGGTTCTTGTCGGACAGGACGGTAAGTCTTCACTTTGGAGAAAGCCGGGAGCGGAGGTTATGGTTTTACCATGTGAATGGCAGCAGCACCCATCGTTCCCTAAAGCAACCTTTGCCGGAGATGGATGGAGGTTCCCTGGGCCTGCTGACCAAATGAACTGGGTACAAATGTTACATTTATGTTAAGATTCACGAAATCCATTGACAGAGCGGACAAAACGGTTTACAATAACCACATCCATAAGGGAGAGATCCCATATGGCAGCAAAATCCCTTTGGTTTTGTGTAAACAAAAGGAAAAAGATGGTTTTTTACAGGAAAATATTTAATTTTATTGGTCTTTTGGAACACAAGACTTAAAGAGATGATGTGGAAAAGGGTACCCCTTGACAGACGTTGCAGTCAAAGGAATTGCCCGGGTAGAACTGCCAAGTTAGGAGCGTTGAACGGCGATGATTCATTGGAATTATGTCAAGTGCTGCGACCCCTGCATTTAGATGGACGGATTTCGTGTACGGATGCCCAACAGAATGTGATCACGACACAAGCCTCCATCGTTTGTTTGGCAGACGATGGCTTTTTTATACCCTTTTTGGAACAAACAGAGAGGAGGCGACAAGCATGACGATGCCGAAGTATGATGTCAACAACATTTGGGCCCGGGTCCGCAGTGACGTGGATGTGGACGATCTGATTTTTGACGCTGAGGGCTATAGCGCCAAGGAGGACGACAAAGTATGCAGCGACCGGTGACGGCCGAATGTGGTCAGCGAGAAGCTGACGAATTGAATTAAGCACCGCGGCAGAGGTTCTCACGATCTGCTGCGGTGTTTTTTGCGTTCAGCCAGGTTGGTTGAGCAGGCGAAGTGGAGAAAAGCGGCCGGATGCGCTATGACAGAAAGCGCACGATTGCCCAATAAGAAGCCTCGATTATTCCACGGGAGGGGCTTGCTTTCTTGGCAAGATTATACTAAAATAAAGCACAAGTGATGATAATCTACTCCCGCAAAAAATCTGCTCCGGGGAGCAAAATGGAGGTCGATCCACATGAGAAAAGTAAATTTTACCGAGACTGTGCTGCGTGACGCAAACCAATCGCTGATCGCGACCCGTCTGCCTTACAGCAAGTTCGAGTCCATTCTGGAAACCATGGACAAGGCCGGCTACTACTCCGCCGAGGTCTGGGGCGGGGCCACCTTTGACGTCTGCCTGCGTTACCTGCAGGAGGATCCCTGGGAGCGGCTGCGGAAGATCCGCGCCAAGATGCCCAACACCAAGCTGCAAATGCTGCTGCGCGGCCAGAACATTCTGGGCTATAAGCACTACCCCGACGACGTGGTGCGCAAGTTTGTGGAATACTCCGTGAAGAACGGCATTGACATCATCCGTATTTTCGACGCCCTGAATGATGTGCGCAATCTGGAGGTCGCCATTGATGAGACCGTCAAGCAGGGCGCCCACGCCTCCGGCACCATCTGCTTTACCACCAGCCCCGTGCACACCCTGGAAAAGAACGTTCAGATGGTAAAGGACCTGAAGAGCATGGGCGTGAAGTCCATCTGCATTAAGGACATGGCCGGCATTATGGGCCCCAAGGAGGCCTATGACCTGTCCGCCGCCATCAAGGACGCGGTGCCCGAGCTGCCCCTGGTCATTCACACCCACTGCACCACCGGTCTGGCGTTCATGACCTGCCTGAAGGCGGTGGAGGCCGGCGCTGATGTGCTGGATACTGCCATCTCTCCCATGTCTGGCGGCACCTCCCAGCCCGCCACCGAGACCCTGGCTTACGCACTGCGCCACCTGGGCTATGAGGTCAGCCTGGACGACAAGGTGCTCACCAAGATGGCCGACTACTTCAAGGGCGTCCGGGCGGACTTCCTGAAGGATGGTACCCTGGACCCCATCTCCATGGCCACCGATACCCAGTGCCTCAACTATCAGATTCCCGGCGGTATGCTCTCTAACCTTATCTCCCAGCTGAAGATGATGAACGCCATCGATAAGCTGGACGAGGCCCTGGCCGAGACCCCCAAGGTCCGTGCCGACATGGGCTATCCTCCTCTGGTCACCCCCACCAGCCAGATGGTGGGCTCCCAGGCCGTGCAGAATGTGCTGGCCGGCGAGCGCTACAAGGT
>CALWOP010000063.1 GCA_944383195.1 uncultured Oscillospiraceae bacterium | reverse complement strand
GCAGTGGCGTACTTGCTGCTCCTCCTCAATGGACAAAACAGCAACTCCGCTTTTGGCCCCGTAGCAGCAGTTTTTCAAAAAGGTCTCCACTCCCGCCCGCCAACTGAGTCCGGGGTCTTCCATCAGGGACCTTGCATAATTCAGCAGTCTGGGCTGCTGGTACCGCAAGGCATGGAGCACCAACTCCTCCTTAGATGAAAAGAAACTGTAGAAGAAAGTCTTGGAGATGCCCACCTTTTTGCATAGAACATCAATGCTGCTGTGGATCAGCCCCCTATCTGCGATGCACTGGATCATAGTAGTCATCAGGGCCTCTCTCACCTGTTCCCGCTCCTGATCAGAATACGCTTTCCGTGCCACAAGCCCTCACCGTCCGATATATAAATTATAAAATTTAAAAATAGTCTTTATTTGTATTATAGCGAAGTTTGATTAAAATGCAAGACTGTTATGAAATATGTCCTCCGGTGTGACGTAAACACCAGAGGACTTTAGCATGTTTTTTAGAGGTAATATAATGGGCAAATCCGTAGTAGTCTATTGGCAGACTACTCCTCCATGATCCAGCACGCTTGACGAATGAAATGGGTCCTGAGGTAATTAAAAAAACTGGTACAGACACAGTTTCCTGCAACATGTTATTATGAAACGGGATATATAGAGAGTTGATATAACCGCCCTGCATCGTACCTATATTACCGAGTTGTTGTCCACAGGCACAAGTGCCCAATCTGGTCATAATTCTTTGTATATAAGATATCTTCCTGTATCTATACTGCTTATTAGGGGTTGAAACGGTTATCTCACATTCTCAAAATATAAATTTCTTGCTTCGCATATAATATGATTGAAAACACATTATGAAATTCACCTTGACACCATATCCCAAATTGTCTGACAAACCTCTTCTCTCTTTGTAAAAACAAAGCTGACATGTGGATACATGGTTTGATGCCGTAATATCTGTTCTCGTAAATGCATTCCAACAAAAGTTTGATTTTTAATTGTGCACCGCCAATGATCCAAATCCGAAATCTGTTCCACATGATCGTCTGGATCAGTACCAATCACATACACCAGCTGCTTACCACCTACCTGCGCAAGGAGTGCTGTATTTTCATAAGATTGTCTGTTTCCTGAACTCAAAAAGTCCTTGTAGAGCTCCAGCACATTATCTTTACGGTCTACAATGGCATTGCTATTTGATGTGATATAATCGCCCACTGGTAAATACTGAGGTAGGATGATAACACCATGCTCTGCACACCAATCGACCATAGGCGATTTGCCTTTCCGGCTGTCGGCATTAAGTACGGGCAGACCGGACAAGTTTGCCAACAGCAATGCATGCCGCCAGTTAGGGTCTCCTTGCCGCCACCCGCCTTCGGTACCAACACGGATGTCACCCGGGGTAATTCGATAAGCAGATGCCCGCAACGACCTCCTGACATCTATATATCTTACGTCCATCCGGCGATGGAGCTCCAGACATATATGATGTCCCGGTGACTGCGCCAAAGATTGTATCCTGGTATCGCTGCCGCGATTGAGTGCATCCAGTGCACATCGGATGGCAGTGGCACCCCTATGCTTATCCAGTCTCCAAACCAGAGGCCACTTTCCGGTCTGCTGATACATATAGGTAGCCCATCCCACACATGGGCCAACCGATATGTCATAGCGGATATAATAGGCCACATCATCCTGCTCAGCGGCAAGAAGTTTCTCCTGGATCCCGTACCACTTACTAACTTACAAAGCAATACAGGAACTGCTATAATTTCTTTCACAGAAACGAATTTCCCTTAGGTACCTTGTACTTGTCCCCCCGCAAACAAGCACATTGTCCCTAAATAATGACTCCTATAAGAGTCCGAGGAAATTCGTTTCCCCGGGCTCTTTTTTATTTCTTCTTTTCCCGGTTTTTCATCTAATTTAGATAATAATGTCGGGAAATGCCACTGCAATCAAACGCACGGTTCCCATGCCTACATCGTAGGCCTGCCTCATGATATTCAAGCAACTTTCTACATATCTCTCCTAAAGTCCTCCTTCACCGTATTGATGGACCAGAATATATAAAATACCGGAATAATTTGACAGATGGTCAAATTATTCCGGTATTTTTTTAAAAGGAAACCGTGCTCAAATCTATTTTGTCGGCCTCCGTAACAGGTCTTAACGGGCGGCAGGGCGTTCCCGCAGCAACAACTCCCGCCGGAATATCCCGAGTCACAACGCTCCCGGCGCCAATAATGGCTCCTTTCCCGATGGTAACTCCTCCGCATATCACAGCATTTGCGCCAATCCACACGTCATCCTCCAAGGTAATGGGTGCCGATATGGTAATGACGTCCGCCCGCTGCTGGGCATCCATGGCATGACTGACGCAGCTGATACATACGCCGGGGGCAATAAAGGCGTTGGCACCGATATGTACCGGGGAAGTATCCAGAATCACACAGTTATAATTGATGAACGCTAACCCGTGAGTATGGATATTGAATCCATAATCGCAGCGAAACCCGGGCATCACAAAGGTCTTCGGATGGCACGTACCAAACAGCTTCCCCAAAATCTCTCCGCGCCGCTCCTCCTGCCCGGGGGGCAGCTGATTATACTCCCAGCACAGCTGCTCGGCATTTTCCTTCAGACTTTGTGGGAGATGAAAGTTATACACACTGTACGGCATCGTACTTGTCAAAAGTTCCTTTGGTTCCATATTGTATTCACACACCTTTTCTCTGTTTATATCCATTTATGATCTAATACTTAAAATTTCCAACAAATCTGATCTTTATGGGCTAAAGCCCCGCCCTGACTTTTGTTCCAGTTCATCCAGCTTTTGACCGTATCGGACTATGATGTTTTGCAGGGTGATGGTCTGCATTTTTTGTTCAGCGGCCTTCTGGATCTCCTGATAAAAGTCCGCAATGCTCAGCTGAACATAGATTCCCACACCACATTCCGGGCTGGTATCGATATCCCAGTGAAGCAGGGGCTTATTGCCCTCGATCGCCCGGTACACATCCAACACCGTGATCTCATCTGGATTTCTGGTCAATCCCGCATTGGCCTGCCCCTGTGAGCTAGAGATAATGCCGGCGCTCTTCAGCGCAGCCATCAGCTGCCGGATGTAGGCCGGGTTTGTTTTTACACTCTCTGCGATCTTAGCGCTTGTGATCCGCTGACCGGCTCCCATACTGAGAAAAGCTAATATATGAAGTGCATCGCTCAACTTGGTAGAGTATTTCATAGGCTCACCTCAAAAAATTATCAATCACCTACTTGTAATTTATAAAATAACATATCTTGTAATTAATATAATAACAGGTTGGTGGTGCCATGTCAACTATTCTGCCAAACCGTGAAACACACATTGATCCCGCTGTCCATCGTCAAATATGCTGGCCTTGCTGGAAAATAAATAAAAAAAGCGGAGGACGATGTCCTCCGCTTTTCATTCTTCTTAAGCCTTCGGGGGAAACGTGATCCCGCCCACATTCACATTGACGGCAGAGACCTCCAGCCCGCTCATGGACTCGATCGCGTTCTTGACGGCATCCTGGACCGCCTTTCCCATTTCCGGAATGGTGGCGCCGTAAGCCATCAGCACGGACAGATCGACCTGCACCTTGTCATTTTCCATCTTCACCCGTACGTCCTTCGCCAGGCTCTTTTTCCCGGCATTGGCCAGGCTGCTGACGCCCTCTACCTCCAGGGCAGCGGCGGCGGAAATCGTCGCCAGGACCTCTTCGGAAATATGGATGTTGCCCAGCTCATCAGAGCGGGAGACATACTCTTTGCTGTCACTCATGTTATGCCACTCCTCTGTTCCCAGTTTTCAAACAGGTTATGGTTATGATACCACACTTTCCCCTATTTGACAACCGCACGGGCAAAAAAGTTTCCTTTGCCGGCTCTCACTCTACGGGAATGATCTTGATCTGATCGGCGGTAAAGCTGGCTGTCTGATTGACCACATCCACAATCTTGGCTGTGTCCGCCTCTGTCAGCCCACCCTCCGGAGCGGCCACCGCCAGAGAGAGGGCCTCCTCCCCAATGAACGCCACACAGTCGGTATACCCCTTGGCGATCACCAGATTTTCGATCTGAGCCTCTGTAACGGTGTAGTCAGCCATGGTCTGGATGGTGTCGTTTACCTGGGTCTTCACCGTCTCATCGGCATCCTCCCGGGCGGCGGCATCCTGGAGCAGGGACAGGGCGCTGTCTCTGGCCTGCTGGCGGTTCAGTCGTGCGGTGGCAAAATAGGCGCTGTCCGTCTCTGTCTGGGCGGACGTCTGGGTGTCTCCGCTTTGGGTCGCGTCCCCGCCGCTTGTCTGAGCAGAGCTGTCCCCAGCTACCAGCGGGTCCTCCGCGTTGCCGCCCACCATCGCGGACTGTCCCAGAGTCTTGCCTGCCTCGGTCTGCTGGCCGTAGCTCCAATTTAAGTATACTGCCGCACAGATGAACACCGCAATGGCGGCCACCACCGCATTACGCTTCCACAGCTGGGACCAGTTGGTCCCCTTCTTTCCTGTCCTCATGTCGATTCCTCCACTTATAAAAATTTAAGGGTTCCCCTCACAAATTGAGATCCGGTTTGAGTTCAGCCCGGTCAGTGCAGACACCGCTTCCATCAGGCACAGCCTGGTTTGGGCCTGCCCTGCCCCGGTGCAGACTACCAGCGCCCCCCGGAAACGGGGCGCCACCGTCTGAAGGGCTACCACATCCTGCCCGCCGGAACCTCCCCCTACGGTGACGACCGTGGAGCGGCTCCCGCCGTCGGACTCCCGCTCCACGTCCTGAGCCAATACCTGACGGCTGGAACTGTCCAGCGTCAGCACCACTTGCACCTCCCCCGCCCCCTGGATTTGGGAGAGCGTGCGCTCCAGACGCGCTTCAAATTCCTCCAGATCAAAGTCTGCCTCCGCTGCCGCCGGCTGTTCCGGCGAAGTGGAGCTGGTTTGCCCGCCTCCTGTAGGCAGCAGAAGCAGCAGCGCTCCAACGGCGATCACCAACAGCACCGCCTGATAGTTTCCCAGCGCCCCCTTCCATTTCCGGAGCAGTTCAGGCCACGCTTTGTTCATGGCGTCCCCTCCCCCTGCGCATAGGTCAGCGCTTCCTGGGGGAGTCCCAGCTCCTGGCCAAGGACTCCGGCAAGCTCCTCCCACTGTGCCTGGGACAGTTCTCCACTGATCCAGACCCGGTCAGGCAGGTACACGCCCTGGTCCTCCTCACGGCATTCCACCTGAGCGGTGCACACCGCTCCCAGCTGTGCCGCCTTGTCCACAATATATGCTTCATATTCCTGCTCTATGATTACTTTCATTCCCTCGTTCACCTGCTTTTTTAAATCGTCTTCCCGCTGCTGCTGTCCCAGGTCAAACTCCTCCAGCCACTGCTGGCCGCCCTCCACATCCAATGTGGCCATTGGAGCCAGCACCACCGCCGCCAGGACCAGTCCGCACACCAGCTTCCCTACGTTTTTCACAGGCCCCTTGGGCATCAGGGCATCTGCCAGCGCACATAGAAGGGAAACCGTCAGGATGGACAGCAGCCAGACACGCACACCCTCCATCATGGCGCCACCGCCGCAATCGCCGAAACCAGACTCACCAGCAGAATAAGCGCCCCCGCCCCAGTCATGCCCAGCACCAGACCAAATGCGCTCCCAATAGCATCGATCAGCTGGCTCAGCTTGGGCTGGGCCACAGTGGCGCACAGTGCGCCTGTCACTTTGAACATCAAGTACTGCAGCGCCAGGCGCAGAAAGGGCGTCAGGCAGATAGCCAGCACCGTCACCAGTCCCACCGCTCCCACCGTTCCTTTCAGCACCCCCGCCCCAGCCAGCACAGACTCGGATGCGTCGGCCAAGATCCCGCCCACCACCGGAATGGCCCGGGAAATGGCCAGCTTAGCTGCCTTCACCGCCGCCGCGTCAACGCTTCCGGCAATGGCGCCGCTGGCGGTGAGGTAACCCACAAAGCCAAGCAGCATGGCCGTCAGGAGGAAAGTGGCTGCGCCTTTCACAAGCCCCGCCAGCTTCTGAAGGCCAGGGTTCCCCACCGCCGCGTAAGCACAGCTCAGCGCCACAAAGGCGTATACCATGGGGATCAGCAGCCTGTCCATAATCAGAATCAGCATCTGGGAAAACAGCACTGTAACTCCCTGCCGGGCCGCGGCGGCACTTACGCCTCCAGTGGCCGCCGTGAGCACCGCCATCACCGGGAGCAAAAGAGAGGAAAACCCCTCCATTTTCTCCATCGTCTCCCGTCCCAGACCAATCATCACCGACATATCTGTCATGGTCAGGGCGGTGATGGCCAGCGCCCCCGCCAGATTTACTGTCGACAGCCCCTCGTCCGTCCCCTCCGGTCGGGCGCTCTGGGCCAGTCCGCACAGCAATACCACCGCCACCAGCTTCAGGCTTGTGGTCACGCTGGCCCGCAGCAGCGCCCCCACCTGCCCGGCCGCATCAGAGAACAGATTCCCCAGCCCCTGCTCCAGCCCTGTCCCCTCCTCTACGCCGTACCCCTCCGCCTGATCCATCAGCTCGTCCAACCCCGGCACGGAAAAATCCGCTCCAAAGCTTGGAAATACACACATTGCCGTCAGGCACAACAAAATCACCACCCGCTTCATACCAGCAATTCTCCCATCAGCTGGGCCACCGCCCGCACCAGAGGCAGGGCCACCACCAGCGCCAGCACTGTCCCCGCCGTCTCCACAAAGGCCGCCACTCCGTTTTCTCCTGCCGAGCGGCAGATCTCCGACGTCAGCTTGGTGAGGATGGACAGGGCCACCGTCTTCACTACCGGCTCCAAAAGCACCTCGGACACACCGGCTTGTCCGGCCAGTTCCTCCATCAGTTCTACCACCGCCCCCAGGCCATCGGCCACGAAGGTCAAGATCCAGACTCCTGCGGCCAATGTCAGCAGCAGCGCCAGCTCCGGGGTGCCGCGCCGCAGCACTCCACCCAGCACCACCGCCGTTACCCCTACGGCCGCCAATTTCACCATAGCCTCCATCAAAGGCCAAACAAGGTCTTGACCAGCTCAAAGAGACTGGCAATTTCCCGCACCACCATCATCAGCACCACAACCAGCCCGGCCAGCGTAGTCATCATGGCCTGTTCATCTCGCCCCGCCCGGATCAGCACCTGGTTGAGCACGGCCACCAGAATTCCAATGGCGGCGATTTTAAAAATCAAATCAATGTCCACGGTATCCCCCTACTTTCCCTATCTCCGTTCTTGTTCCGGTCGCTGCCGCTCATAGGAGCAAGATCACCAGAAACGCACCTGCCGACAGCCCCAAAACCTGATAGACCCGGCCCTGCCGCCGACGCTCCTCCTCCCAGCGGCCGGCCAGCTCCTCCAGACCCCGGCGCACCGCCGCGGTCCTCTCCTGTTGTGCCCGGCCCTCGTAGCGACCCAACACATCCCCCAGAGGAGACAGAACAGCCTGTCCCTCCGCACCCAGGATCTCCATAGCCGCCACCTGCCGCCGCCAAAGCTGGGAAAAGTCCTCCTCTTCCAGCCGGTCCAGTCCCCGTCGGCAGGCCTCCAGCAGCTGCTTGGCCGGTCCGGCGCTGCGTCCGGCCACACGCTCCAGCAGCTGAGGCAGGGGCGGGGCGCCCAATTCCAGCTCCCGTTCCACCAGCGCAAGGGCCTGGGCCAGCTGCCGGAAGCTCCTGCTTTTCCGGCGCAGCCCTTCCGCTGCCTGAAACCCCAGCCAACCGCAACCGGCCGCAAGTAAAATCGCGCCTGTCAGATGGACCATTTATCTCAGCTCCTCCACGATATAGCTCCGGCTCTCATCTTCCCGTTTGATCTGAACGCAAAAGCGGAAAAGCTTTTTTTCCAGCATGGCCCGGTATATGGGCCTTCGCTCCAGATCCTCCCGGTTCCAACCATGGGCAGTGGCCAGCAAAGTCACGCCGCACCCGGCCGCCGTTTCCAGGGCCGCCACATCCTCCGGCGCGGTGATTTCATCCACGGCCAGCACCTGAGGGTTCATCGCCCGCAGAAGAAGCATAAGCCCCTGTGCCTTGGGGCAGCCCTCCACCACATCGGTACGTGGGCCCACCTCCAGCTGGGGAGTGCCCCGGTAGAGGGCAGCCACCTCTCCCCGCTCATCCGCCAGGGACACCCGTTGGGGGTGGCAGCCCTCCCCACATGAAACCGCACGGATGAGATCCCGGAGCAAAGTGGTTTTGCCTTGCCCGGGAGGTGAAAGAATCAGTGTATCTGCCAGCCGTCCTCCCGGACACAGCCCGTCCAAAACTGGAGCGCAGACCCCTTTTATTTGCCGGGCAACACGGATGCTGGCAGAGGACAGGGTACGCAGCGTGCGGATCTCGCCGCTCTCCATTGCCGCTGTACCGCACAGCCCAATACGATGTCCCCCCTCTATGGTAAGATATCCCCGGCGCAGTTGGTCCAGCACCGCGTGAACCGATGCCTGGCTGGCAATTTCCAGCAGCTGATCCAGCTCCCGGCTCTCCACCGGCGCACCTCCCAGCGCCCGCTCGCCCTCAGGAAGCAGCACGGTCATGGGCCAACCCACTCGGAGACGCAGCTCCTCCGCCCGGCTCTGTTCCTCTTCCTCCAGGGACAATGCCTCCTGCTGGAGCCGCCTCGGCAGTGCCCGCACCGCCTGGCGGTATGCCTGCCATGTTGTCTTTCGTTCCATACCTTCACCGCCTTTGTCCCATCTATATGAGGACAGGCCCGGCGATATGCAAAAAAATACCGGCGGCCCTGGTAGGGCCGCCGGTACAAGCGGTTTTATTTTTTCATTGTTTTGCTGAAGTACTCCCGGCTCAACCGGGCCACGACGCCGGACAGGGCCAGCAAACCGATGAGGTTGGGGATAGCCATCATGCCGTTCAGGGTGTCGGCAATGCTCCACATGAGTTTTCCCGAGCCGGTGGAGCCCACCACGCACATCAGCACAAAGGCTGCTTTATAGATGATCTTTACCACCTTATTCTCTCCCGTCAGATAGCCCCAGCACCGCTCGCCGTAGTAGCTCCAGCCCAGGATGGTGGACAGGGCGAAGAACAGAAGGCTGATTTGAATGATGAGGCCGCCCAGCTCGCCGGGGAGGATGGTATTGAAGGCTTGCACCGCCGCCGCGCCGTTGGAGGTGTAGGTCTCCAGGGCGGCTTCCCCCAGCTCCAGACCGGACAGCAGTACGGTGAGGGAGGTGATGGTGCAGATGATGATCGTATCGATGAACACTTCAAACACACCCCACATAGCCTGTTCTATGGGTTCATCGGTGGAAGATGCGGCGTGGGCGATGGGTGCGGAGCCAAGTCCGGCCTCATTGGAGAACACACCGCGGGCAAATCCCTGCTTCATAGCTACCATGATGGCGTAGCCGAACACGCCGCCGCCCACAGCTTCAAAGCTGAACGCGCTGGTCACTATCGTGGCCAGTACGCCCGGGACGTCCTCAATGCGCAGAATGATCACCGCTACCCCGGCCAGAATATAGAAAATCGCCATAAAGGGCACCAGGTAGGAGGCCACCTGTCCGATCCGCTTGACGCCGCCGATGACCACAATGGCCACGATCACCGCCAGCAGCACGCCGGTCACCACAGTGTCCATGCCGAACATACCGTTCATGGCTCCGGCGATCTCACTGGACTGGGCAATGTTGCCAATGCCAAAGGAGGCCAACCCGCCCAAAAGGGCAAAGAGCACGGCGAGAGGCTTCCACGACTTTCCCAGGCCCCGCTCGATGTAGTACATAGGGCCGCCCTTGTGGGTCCCGGTTTCATCCGTCACCCGGTATTCCAAAGCCAGGGCGATCTCGGCGTATTTGGTACACATCCCAAAGAACGCAGACACCCACATCCAGAATACCGCACCGGGGCCGCCCACAAAGATGGCGCCGGTGACACCGGCAATATTGCCCGTTCCCACTGTGCCCGCCAGGGCAGTGGTCACCGCCTGAAAGGGGGAGAGATTATTGCCATGGTCCTTGTCCGACTTGCGGAACAGGGACCCGATGGTATTTTTCATGATGTAGCCAAACCGGCGTACCTGCACCCAGCCCGTCCGGCAGGTGAGGAACACACCAGTTCCCACAAGCAGCGCCAGCATAACAGGGCCCCATACAAAGCCATTGATTGCATCATTGACTTTGGTAATCAGTTCCAGAATCAGTTCCAGCATTCAGATCCTTCCTCTCTCATTCCAGCATGGTCCAAACAGACAAAAAGAGGTTTGGCCAAGATGCCAAACCCCTCTGTTCTAAGGGACAGCGGCTCCAGCCAAAGGCACACACCCTCCAGCTGCTGCACTGTCTCTGTCCTTTTGCCTGAGAGATTGGCGGCGGAAAACTCCGCCGCTTTGCACCTTCGGCCCCCGCGCAGGGCGGGCGTCTCCAGAGCGCCATCCATCCACAGTCCTCGTACCTGAGAGCGTTACACCGTCGGTGGACCCCAGAGGGGCCGCTTCCCTGTGAATATCACCTGGCTGATTTAGTTGTCCGTTTGTTAAAGACGATTATACGCTCTCTGCAAACAAAACACAAGTCTTTTCTCAACGGTCACTTTATTTCGCTAATTTGAACGAAACTGGTTTTTGTTTTCCTGACCATTTTGATATCCGCCACAAAAAGGGGCACTCGTACCCCTTGTTTCTCCCATATCTTGCGGTTCCATTTCCTGTCCATCTCGCCGCCCGACACAGTATTTTTGCAACATATCGGAAAATACTTTGCAAATTCGTATTGCTTTTTCTCTGGCGACAAGGTATAATGTCAACATATTCGCGCACAAGTGTATTTGTCACAGAAACATTTTGCGGCAATTCCGCGCGAACATCCTATTTGGAAAAGGAGTAAGAATGATGAAAAAGTTTCTTGCAAGCGCTCTTTCCGCTGCCATGATGCTCAGCCTGCTGGCCGGCTGCGGCGGCGGAACTACCTCTTCCGGCGGTGCCACTTCCTCCGGTGCCTCCTCCAGCACCGGCAGCTCTGCCGCCACCGGCGACAAGGTTGTCAAGATCGGCGTCTTTGAGCCCGCCACCGGCGACTCTGCCTCCGGCGGCAAGAAAGAGATGCTGGGTATGCAGTTTGCCAACTCCGAGACCCCCACCGTCACCGTGGGCGGCGAGGAGTATCAGGTCCAGCTGGTCTATGCCGACAACGGCTCCTCCACCGACAAGGCCCCCACTGCCGCTTCCCAGCTGGTCAGCGAGGGCGTGGCCCTGGTGCTGGGCTCCTACGGCTCCGGTGTTTCCATCGCTGCCGGCCCCACCTTCGGTAATGCCGGTATCCCCGCCATCGGCGTGACCTGCACCAACCCCAATGTTACCGCTGGCAATGACTACTACTTCCGCATCTGCTTCCTCGATCCCTTCCAGGGTACCGTTCTGGCCAACTTCTCTATGGATAAGTTCCAGGCCAAGACCGCTTACTGCCTGGGTGAGGCGGGCAACGAGTACGACCAGGGCCTGATCGCTTTCTTCAAGACCGCGTTCGAGGCGGCCGGCGGCAAGGTCATCACCGACTCCTTCCCCACCAACAACTCCGACTTCAACTCCTACCTGAACAAGGCCAAGGCTGAGGGCGCCGACGTCATCTTCACCCCCGTGTCCATCGCCTACGCCACCCAGATCATCACCCAGGCCGCTTCTCTGGGTCTGGATATCCCCTTCGTGGGCTCCGACACCCTGGACGACAACATGGTCCTGGAGGCCGCCAAGGGCACCAACATCCAGCTGTACGTCTCCACCTTCTATCAGGAGGGCGGCAACCCCTCTTTTGACGAGGGCGTGAAGAACTACATCAACACCGCCTCCGGTGCTCTGGACGCCAACGGCGGCAACGACACCGTGGCTGCTGTCACCGCCATGGGCTATGACGCTTACTATGTGGCTCTGGA
>CALWOP010000062.1 GCA_944383195.1 uncultured Oscillospiraceae bacterium | reverse complement strand
GGGCCGCTGGCCATATAGCCCTCGCCCTTGATATAGGTGGTGACACCCACCCGCAGTTCATAGCCGCCGCCCAGAATGAATCCCTGGTCGGACTCGGTGCAGGGAGACTCCACGGTGACCAAAATGTCTTCAAATCCCTCAACTTCGGCCTGGACATACTTGTGGTTTACACTGTCCAGCACCTGGTTGACCGCCGGGACCGTCTCATAGGAGACCACGGTGCCCATGGCGTAGTTCTTGATGTTGTCCACGATCTGGTCTCCCGCCTCAATGATGGAGCTGGTTCCCTCCGGCCAGCGCTGGAAGCGGACGGTGTAGCGGACGGTGGAGGAGGTGGGCGCAGCACTCTGCTCCCCGGTGGAGGGCTTCAGGGCCATCCACAGCAGCAGCGCCCCCACACACAGGGCCAAAACCAGGACGATGCCGTCAAACAGGTTCAGCCGCAGGCGGAATTTGGGTTTGTTATGTTCCATGATTTGCTCCTTTCAGAAGGTCCAGATAGATCTTCTCCGTGTTCCGGGCAAAGACTTCTCCGGTAAATTCACGCTGAAACCGCTCCAGGGCCCGGCGGCCCATGGCTTCCCGCAGCGCCCCATCCCGAATAAGGCGCTCCATGGCCTTGGCCAAGGCGGCGGCGTCCCGGCTGGGGAAGAGAAGTCCCTCCTCCCCGTCCCGGATCACCCAGGGGTTTCCTCCATAATCGCTGGCGATGGTGGGCAGGCCCAAGCTCATCCCCTCCAGCAGAGCCAGAGAGGTGGCCTCAGTGCCGTAGGAGGCGTTGAGCTGCACGTCCAGGGCGCCCAGCAGCTGAGCCACGTCGGAACGAAAGCCCAGCATATGCACCACATCGCCCGCCTGGGAGCGCTGGATGGCCTGGGCCACCTCGCTCTCAAAGGCGCCGGTGCCGGCGATGAGCACCTGGAAGCCGGTCACGCCCCGCTCCTTCAGAAGCCGGGCCGCCTCCACCAGATAGAGATGGCCCTTGTAGTCCTCAATACGGGCCAGGATTCCGAAGACCACCTGATCCCCGGCGATACCCAGATTCTCCCGCAGCCGCTCCCGCTCCTGAGGGGAGGTAGGCTCCACTGGGGCCACCCCGTTCATCACCACGGTGATCTTTTTGGGAGAGATGCCGCCGTCCGTGAGGTTGTCCCGTGTGGCGGGGCTGACGGCGATGATCCGGTCGGCGTAGTGCTCGTTGACCAGCTTGTTCACCCACCGCCCCGGAGGATACCGGAGCTTGGCGGGCACAGGAAAAGCGGAGTGGCGGCTATATATCACCGGCACATGGCAGCGCTTGGCGGCAATGCGCCCGGAGAAGGAGCCGTGGGTGTGGACCAGGTCGGGTTTCAGCTCCCGGATGAGGTTCTTCAGCAGGGCGACATCGTCCTTATGATAGGAGCGGTCGGCCATGCCGTCCACCTCATAGACCCGTGCCCCGGCTTTTTCCAGCGGCTCTTTCAGCAGGCTTCCACGGGGGACTGCCACCAGAGTTTCAAACTGGGTCCGGTCGGCGTAGTTCAGGTAGTTCAAAATGACCCGACCGGCCCCGCCGATGTTGGTATCGCTGATGATGTTTAAGATCCGCTTCATGCCCGTGCTCCCTTCTCCGGCAGCTTGCCCCGCCGGGCGGACAGGGCCCCCAGAGCCAGGTAGGCCCAGAACAGGAACATCACTCGATAATTATAAAAGGAGTAGTCGGTCATGGCCTGGACCAGGAAGCCGCACACGCCGGAGGTAAAAGCGATCTGGAGCATACGGCTGGTCCAGTCCTTCTCCTTGCCAATGGCCGAGCACATCATGCGGAAGTAGACAAACAGCAAAATCAGGAACACGATGAGGGCCACGATGCCCGCATCGCACACGATCTGCAAAAACAGGTTGTGGGAGTGGGGCGCCACAATTTGGTTGTAGCTGTAGGCGGGGTAAACCATGTTGAACGCCGCGTCTCCCGGGCCAATGCCGCACAGCCAGTAGTCCTTCAGCATGGACAGTACCCCGATCCAGATGTAGACCCGGTAGGAGGTGGAGTTGTCGCTGAGGTTGCCGATGCTGGTAAAGCGGTTGATGACGGTGTCAGGCAGCACAAAATACAGGGCCACCAGAGCCACCGGGGCCAGGAGGATCAGCCTGGGATTGAGCATCAGCACAAAGATCATTCCCGCAAACAGCAGGCCCAGCCAGGCCCCTCGGGAGAAAGTGAGCAGCATACAGATGCACATAATGCCGCAGCAGGCAAAGTAGAAGGCCCGACGCAGCCAGTCTTTGGCGGACAGGAGCTTGGCCCCGCCCATAGGGATGGCCAAAATCAGATATTGGCCCAGCATATTGGGGTTTTCCAGGGTGGAGGGCACCCGGAACTCAATGCCGGAGAACATATCGCTGTCCACCCAGGCGGCGGACTGATAGCCCCAGCGGAAGATATACTGCAGGATTCCGTAGAAGGACACTACAGCTCCCGCCAGCACCATCAGGGCAATGAGGGTATCCAGCTGCCGGCGGCTCTCCACGGCGTTATAGAGTACCACCGCAAAGAGGATAAAAGCCACGGACAACAGCCCCGGCTTCAGGCTCCCCTGAAGGTTGACGGAGAACACCGTCCCCGCCATATACACCCCGGCGTACAGGATGATATATCGGTTGATGGGGGACCAGGCCAGCTTCCGCTTCCGGTCCCGCACCAGGCACAGCAGCACCGACGCGTACCCGACTGCGCACAGCAGCAGCACCGCAATCGAGGGGCTGGACACCGCCATGGCCGGGGCCAGCACCACCGGCAAAGAACACCAGATCCAGGGCCTGGTAAACACGCTTCCCTTGAACAGCACGTCCAGATGAAGGATCTCATAGATCCAGCACAGCCCGCCGCGGATCAGCGCCCACAGCTTATAAAAGATGCTGTTCTCCGACGCCCGTGGGGACCAGCCCCTGGGGTGAAGGAACCACTGGATCACGCTGCTGCGTTCCCACTGCACCCCCACCCAGGTGCACAGGGCCATAAGGGCACGCCACAGGGCGCTGGCATCCAACACTTGCTTGACTTGTTGCATGGCTTAACCTCGCTTCCGCATTTGTTTGACCAGGGAAACAGACATTTTGGCCTCCCCCAGCCCGAGCGCCAGGGCCAGCAGGAAGTAGACCGCCGCCCCGGACAGGGCACAGGCCCCCAGGGCAATGGTCTCCCCGATCTTGTTGGCGGGCAGCACCGCCTGGGCAGCATGGAGCACCCCCAGAGCGCACAGCCCCATAGCCAGGGCGCACAGGAGCATTTTCAGCAAATCCCAAACCATTTCCCGGCTGAATACCCCCTGTCCCTGACGCTGCATGGGCACCAGCAGCAGCAGGGCATAGACCGTGGAGGTCACCGCCGTGGCCGCGCCCAGCCCCGCCACCTGGAATTGGTCGGTGAGCACCAGGCACAGCAGAATATTGACTACAATGGAGATCACCCCGGCCACCAGGGGGCCACGACCGTTCTGCCGGGCAAAGTAGGCCCGGCTGAGCACATTTTGCAGGGCGTAGCCCGCCATGCCCAGGGACATCCACTGAAGGCCAGTGGCGGTGATGTCCACGGAAAAGGCGTCAAACTCGCCCCCACCATAAATAAGAGAGACCAGCGGCCGGGCCACCACCATCAATCCCACCGACATGGGCAGGACAAAAAAGAGGCTGGTGTGGGTGGTCTGCCGGATGGTATCCTGAAATTCTCCCTCCTTGCCTCCGGCGGTGAGCCGGGAGAGCTTGGGGAAGATCACATTGGTCACCGACAGGATAAAAGTGCCCGCAATGACCAGATAGAGGTTGGAGGCATACTCCAAAGCCGCCACCCCGCCCCCCTCATAGAGGCGGGAGCCGAAGCGGGAGCTGATGGCCTGGGTGATGGGCTGAATCCAGGTGGACACCATCACCGGGCCCATCAGTGCAAAGACCTTCTTCATCCCCTCCGACTTAAATGAGATCCCCGGCCGGTAGCGGTAGCCCAGGCGGTGCAGGGGCGGGGCCTGAATGGCCCCCTGGAGGAACCACCCCAGCAGATAGGCCCCGGCCAGTCCGTAGATGCCAAAGCGCTCGTTCATGCCGAAAAAGTAGAGGATGATCACAAGGTTGGACACTGCCGACATGAGGGCCGGAGCGGTAAAATGATCCAGCGCCTGCAAAACACCTACCAGGGAAAACGCAATGCCCGAAAACACCACCGTGGGGAACATGACCCGTGTGAGGGAGACGGCCAGAGACACCGTATCCGGGTCGGCGTAGTCGGCAAAGAGGGCCACCATGGGCTGTGGGAACAACATACCCAGTACCGTCACGCCCCCGGTGAGCAGGGCCATCACAGTGATAAACTGTCCGGCAAAGCGGTAGGCCTCTTGTTTTCCTTTTTTCTCCAGGTACTCGCTGAACACGGGAATGAAGCACGCGGCGATGGCCGAGGCGAACACCGCGTCAAAAAACACCCTGGGGATTCGGCTGGCGGTAAAAAAAGCGCTGGCCTGAGGCCCCACGCTGTAATGGACGGCCAGAAGCCGGTCCCGGTACAGCCCCAGCACCTTGCCCACCAGAGTCATGACCATCACCAGGCTGATGGTTTTCGCCGCGCTGCTATGCTGCTGTTCCAGTGCAAATCCCCCCTTTGTCCATAGAATCCCATAATATTGTTTCATTGTACACCATGGGGCCTGCTTTTTCAACTGTTCAATCTTTAAGGTTTTATAAACTTCTTCCCCCCGTCTTTTCTTCGTTTTGCCATTGCAACCCACTGGGGATTCTGCTACAATGGGAAAGATCTTATTGGTTTACATATTACAAAAGGAGTTCCCATGAAAACGACATTGCATACTTTGCCCCGCCGGCTGGCGGCCTTTACCCTGGCCGTCCTGCTGGCCGTCCCCACGGCCTTCGCCGCCGCGGGAGAACAAAAACTACAGACCTCCATCGACATTCTGGACGGTCTCACCTACCACAACACCGTCACCGTCAACAAAGACAGCCGGGTGGAGAGCTTTTCCCTGGAGCTGGACGAGAACAGCGATGTGTTCCCCATCTTCCTCCAGGGCTCCGGCTCTGTGTACGGCACCGCCTCCATCAACAAAGCGGTCTCCAACGCCCAGGCCCAAGGCTATCATGTGGTAGGCGCCATGAATACCGATTTCTTTTCCCTGTCCACAGGCATCCCCATGGGGATCGTCATCGAAGACGGGGTGTACAAATCCAGCGGCGGCGATGAAAACGCCATGCTCATCACCGACGGCCAGGCCTCCATCATGGGCCACCCTCAGGTGTCCATGACCCTTACCAACCAGACCACCGGCAACACGGTGACCCCCCGCTACTTCAACAAGCTGCGCACCTCCACCGGGGGACTGTACCTGTGCAACCGTGATTTCTCCGCCACCACCCGCAGCACGGGGGACGGCTGGTTTGTTCGTATGAAGCTGGTATCCTCCCAGCCCGAACTCCCGCCCATCGGCCTTCCATCTGTGGAAGACGACTATGCATCCCAGGAGCTCACCGTCAATTCCCGGCTGGAACTGGTGGTCACCGAGGTGGTCCACGGAGAGGGTTCTCTGGATATCGGGGAAGATGAATATATCCTCACCGCCGCCGATGCCTCCGGTTACAACTTTGTCTACACCTCTTTCCAGGTAGGCGACCGGATCACGCTGGAGACCTCCTGCCAGGACCCGTCCCTCTCTCAGGCCCAGTGGGCCGGGGGCGTGGGGGACATCCTGATTCAAAACGGCGCCATCACCGACAGCTCCAACTGGACTTATAAAAGTGACGGCCGCCAGCCCCGCTCCGCCATTGGCATGAAGTCAGACGGGACTCTGCTGGTCTACGCGGTGGACGGTCGGCAGTCGGGCTACTCCATCGGCCTGAGCGAAATGGACCTGACCGACGAACTTTTGAAGCAGGGCTGTGTGTGGGCAGTCAATGTGGACGGAGGCGGCTCCACCGCCATGTCCGTGTGGCTGCCCGGCCAGAGCGGCTCCAGCCTCCAGAGCGTCCCCTCCGGGGGCAGCCCCCGTGGCTGCGCCACCTACCTGCTCCTGGTCACTGATGAGGCCGGGGATCAGGAACCGGACCGCCTGGCCTTTTCCCAGCAGGGAGATACGGTGCTCACCGGCTCCTCCCTGATCCTGCCCTCTGTAGTAGCCCTGGACAACGGACTCAACCTGGTGGACACCGACCTGGATGAGCTGACCTTCACCAGCCTTTCCGACCTGGGCGTCATTCACGATGGGGTCTATACCGCCGGGAACCGTGCGGGGACGGACACCATCCTCATCCAAACCCAGGATCAGCAGCTGGAGGGGACCGCACAGATCCATGTAGTCAATTCCCTCACCTCCTTCACCGTCTCTCAAAAAGGCTCCTCCAAGGCCCTCACCTCCCTGACGGTAGATCCCGGAGAGCAGATCCAGCTCTCCGTCACCGGCAGCTACTGGGGCCGCACCGCCCTGCGGGGCTGGGAGGGGGTCACCTGCACAGTCAACGGAGACGTGGGCAGCGTGGATGAAAACGGCCTGTTCACCGCTTCCTCCGCCCCCACCAGCGGGTCCATCACCGTCTCCGCCGGGGGTAAGAGCCAGACCATTTCCGTCGCCCCCGCCTATGTCCACAACGATGTGACCCCCGACCACTGGGCCTATACCGCTGTGGAATACTGCTATGCCCACAACATCGTCACCGGCATTAGCCCCACCGAGTTCGGTCGGGATCACCAGATCCGTCGGGGCGACTTCATTCTTATGCTCTATAACGCCCTGGGCAAGCCCGCCGCCTCCGGCAAAGCGGACTTTACCGATGTGTCCGAGAGCGACTATTACTATACCGCTCTCTCCTGGGCCCAAGGGGCCGGCCTGGCCACCGGCACCGGCGATGGGGCCTACTCCCCCACCGCCCCCATCACCCGAGAGCAGGCCTTTACCATTCTGCGCCAGGCCCTGCCTCTGCTGGGCAAGGACTGCCCGGATGGAGATCTGTCCATGCTGGATCAGTTCAGCGACCGGGATCAGATCGCCGACTACGCCAAGCCCCACACCGCCACTCTGGTCTCCCAGGGGCTGGTCAGCGGCAAGGGCGACGGCATCGACCCCAAGGGGAACCTGACCAGAGCGGAGATGGCCGCCATTCTCTATAAAGCCATCACCTTCACCCCCAATACCGACCCCTCTGTGGACCCCAGCCAGTATACGCTGAGCCTGGACGTGACCCAGATGATCCTCACCTCCGGGGACAGCACCACCCTCAACGCCTCCCTCAGCCCGGCCTATGAAAACGCCGCTATCACCTGGACCAGCAGCGACCCCACCGTGGCCGCCGTCTCCAGCACCGGCACCGTCACCAACCTCTACACCGGCACCTCTGACCAGGTGGTCACCATCACCGCCAGCTGGCAGAGGTTGAGCGCCAGCTGCTCTGTGGTATGCACGGCTCCTCAGCGTACCGGCGTTGTCACAGACGCGGAGCTTGGCCTCAACGTCCGCTCCGGCCCCGACACTTCCCACGCCGTTATCGGCAGTTTGAAAGACGGCAGCACCGTAGTGGTGCTGGGCGAGGAAAACGGCTGGTACCGGGTGCTGTACGCCGACCAGAAGGGGCAGGCTGTCACCGGCTATGTATCGGGCAGCTACCTTATCGTGACCCCCTAACTTTACCAACAGGAGATGATCCGCATTGAAAATCCTGATCCTGGGCCCCAAAGCCCGCTATGACGCCTACGCCCCCGACTTTCTCTCACAGCTCCCCCTGGAGCTGGCATTCCTGGCTGATTATCCCAGCGCCCAGGAGGCGGCCAAGGCAAACCCAGATGCCCAGTGCCTGCTGGTGGACGCCATCACGCCGGTGGGAGCTGATCTGATGGATCTGCTGCCCCAGCTGAAGATGATCCACTCCGAGGGGGTCGCCTTTAACTGCATCGACCTGGAAGCCGCCCGTCAGCGTGGGATCTTTGTGTGCCACAACAAGGGCTGCAACGCCGCCTCTGTGGCCGAGCACACCGTCATGCTCATGCTCATGGCCCTGCGCCACGGCATCACCGGCCATCAGGCGGTTCTGGAGGGCAGACAGTTTGCCATGAAGGAAGCGGTCATGGTCTCCAAGGCCCCTGAGCTGGGGGAGCAGGCCGTGGGCCTCATCGGCTTTGGCGATATCGCCCAGGCCACCGCCCGTCTGCTGCGCCCCTTTGGCTGCCGGCTCTTCTACTACACCGCTCACCGCCGCTCTCCGGAGGTTGAGGCTGAATTTGGAGTCTCTTACCTGCCTTTGGAGGAATTGGTCCAGAAGTGCACCGTTCTTTCTCTCCACTGCGCGGTCAATGACCAGACCCGGCACATAGTGGACGCAGCCCTGTTGGAAAAAGTTCACCCCGGCGCCATACTGGTAAACACTGCCCGTGGGGAACTGGTGGACGATCTGGCTGTGCGCCAGGCCCTGTTGGACGGACGCTTGGGTGGTATCGCCGTGGATACCCTATACCCCGAACCCACTCCCGCGGATCACCCCCTGGTGGCTCTGCCCGCCCAGGTGGCCGACAAGGCCGTCTACAGCCCCCATCTTGGGGGCAACACCGGCGGTTCCTTTGCCCGGGGCCATCGGAATATGTGGAATTCGGTGCGGCTGGTCCTGGAGGGACAGCGCCCCAATTTCATCGTGAACGGACTGTAACCCATATCAGAAAGCGGGCCGGACGCCGCCCCGCCAAGGGAATCTGTCACAGATGCCGGAATCCCCGGCTTCCCACTGACAGCGCCCCCTGGACGGACTGCGCGTCCGGCCCTGTTTTGTCCATTCAGACCGATGACTAAGGATCGTCCTTATGGGACAATCTTACTTCATGCCGTTCTCGTAGGACTCGATCATCTTCTTGACCATCTGGCCGCCCACGGAGCCGGCCTGCTTGCTGGTCAGATCGCCGTTGTAGCCCTGCTTCAGGTTGACGCCCACCTCGTTGGCGGCTTCCATCTTGAACTTGTTCATAGCCTCACGGGCGTTGGGAACCATAGTCTTTTTGTTGCTAGACATAGTGTGTCTCTCCTTTTTTCAGTTCGATTTCTTGCTTGAGCTTGGATGGAACATCCACACCTATCTTTGCCCCGTAAGAAAAAGATATACCTTTTGCCCGTTTCCTGTTTCTGTCAAATTTTCCGCAGTTTGCCGGGAACAGAGCTTTACTATGAGTCATAGAAAAATAACGCTTGACTTTTCCCCTGGTCCTGTGGTATATTTCTTTCAAAGTTAGTTGTATCTAACCTCACTCCAAACGGGCAGCCCGTTTCTTTTTTCTCCTTTGGTTAGCTTTGACTAACTTTATCTGAGAACCTCCCCCACGCCGCACATCTGGAGCAAGGAGGCCACCGAACCGGCTCTCCTTCACAACAGCGGCATGGGCGGCCTCCAGGCTCTGACTACCTGGCAGCCTCATGGGGGATTTCTCCTCCCTATGTTCAGCCCGACCTTCCCTACTTCCTTACTTCCCAGTCCCCCCGTACGGCTGCCGTGCGGGGGGAACCCCTATCCGATCAAATGGTCTTACGAAAGGAGCCGAGCGATGGAACATTCCTTTGAGGCCACCCTGGTCCGGCAATGCGCCCTTACCCTGGCCGGTATGAAAGCCGGGAGCCTGTTCAGCATAACTGCCTCTGATTTGCAGTCCATCCGATCCCTGGCCCGCCACTGGGACCAGCAGCTGGGACCGCTGGGCCTGTGCGTGCGGATACTTCTGGAGCGCCGCCGCACCAATTCCGCTCTGGTCTATGTCTACCGCCCCGGACAACTCCGCCAGCTTCTAACCCGCCCCCATGTCCGACAATTTCTGGAGGGCTCCGGCTACCAGTGCGGGGAGCTGGACCGCCTGCTGGAGCAGCTGTCCGCCCGCCTGCGGAAGCAGGAGGACTTCCCCCACGAGATTGGCGTTTTCCTGGGCTATCCACTCCGGGATGTGATGGGCTTCATTCAACACCAGGGACAAAATTTTACCTGCTGCGGCCTGTGGAAATCCTATGGCAACCCGGAAGCCATGAACCGCTGCTTTTCCTGCTTTCGCTGCTGCATTGACGCCTATGTACGCCGTTATCAGCAGGGAACCCCCATTCAATCCTTGGCCATACCAGCATAAAAAAGAACGTCCCTGGGAACTGTCCCAGGGACGTTTGTCTGTTATGGAGTCTGGTTACCCAAGGCGTGGGCGGTGATCTTTTCAAAAGATTCATCGCTGAGGTCGTGCTCGATCTTACAGGCATCCGCCGCCGCCACCTCTTCACTCACCCCCAGCTGGATTAGAAATCGGGTGAGCAGTTTGTGCCGGGTATAGATCCGCTGGGCGATCTCCTCTCCCGGCGGAAGCAGGGTAAGGTATCCCTCCCCGTCCATTTCAATATATCCGTTTTCCCGCAGCCGCTTCATGGCCACGCTGACGCTGGGCTTGGAGTAGTCCAGATAATGGACCACATCGATGGACCGCACCAGCCCAAGCCGCTCTCTCAAAACTAAAATTGCCTCCAAATAATCTTCGGCGGACTCGTGAATATTCATCAACTCTGCCCCTTTATCCATCTCGTTGAACTCAAGGTTATCATACCCCAACCAAAAAAGCAAGAAATTTGCAAAAGGCCTTGACAACCCAACCAAGGAATGGTACACTGAGCACGCATCAAGGTTAGCATATACTAACTTATGACTTCGGGGAGTCCCCTTTCTTTTTTGTCTGACGGTTAGCTTTTACTAACTTTATTTTTCCCAGATGCCCATAATCCAATCTGAACAGGTGAATGATATGACATTGATTGACGCACGGGAAGGAACTGAATATAGGGTACGGCAGATCGACACGGAGGACGAGGAACTGAACGCCTTTTTGTTTTCCCTGGGCTGCTACGAAGGGGAACCCATCACTGTAGTCTCCCATCTGAAGGGCGGCTGTGTGGTGGCCATCAAGGACGGTCGGTATAACATGGACCGTCAGCTGGCGGCGGCAATCCAGATCTGAGCCGCTCATTGATATTGTTGTCACGACGCCCTATGGTTAGTTGCGAATAACCAAAGAGAGGCGTGGTACGATCCCATTGTGCAAGTGCTGTGAAAAAGGAGGAACCATTTATGCGAATTGCCCTGACCGGCAACCCAAACTCCGGCAAAACCACCATGTATAACGCCCTCACCGGGCGCAGTGAAAAGGTGGGCAACTGGGCCGGGGTGACGGTAGAAAAGAAAGAACATCTCATCAAAAAGGCCTACTCCGGCGGCATGGAAGACCTGGTAGCAGTGGACCTGCCGGGAGCCTACTCCATGTCCCCCTTTACCTCGGAGGAGAGCATCACAAGTTCCTATGTCCGCCATGAGCGTCCGGACGCCATCATCAATATCGTAGACGCTACCAATCTGAGCCGCAGCCTGTTTTTCACCACCCAGCTGTTGGAACTGGGCATTCCCGTGGTGGTGGCCCTGAACAAGAGCGATCTCAATGCCAAGAAGGAGACATCCATTGACGTTGCCGCCCTGTCGGAAAAGCTGGGCTGTCCGGTGATTGAAACCGTATCTACCGCCGCTGAGGGGCTTAAACGTGTGGTAGAGGCCGCCGTGTCCCACCGGGGTATGGGGCAAAGGGCTCCCTATGCCCAGGGAGAGATCGACCTCACCGACAAAAAGGCGGTAGAGACCGCTGACCGCCAGCGCTTTGCTTTTGTCAACCAGCTGGTTTCCCAGGTGGAACACCGGAAGGTGTTGACCCGGGAGAGAAATGCCGACGACGCTCTTGACGCCGTTCTCACCAACAAAATTTTGGGCATTCCTGTCTTTGCTGTGGTCATGTATCTGGTTTTCCAGATCTCACAGGTGTGGGTGGGGCCCTTTATCGCAGACACTTTGGTGGCATGGATCGAGAGATTCCAGGGCCAGGTGGGCGAAATGCTGGGCGATGCCAATCCCTTGCTGTCTGCCCTGCTGGTGGACGGCATCATCGGCGGCGTAGGCGCCGTCGTGGGTTTCCTGCCTCTGGTAATGGTCATGTATTTCCTCATTGCCCTGCTGGAGGACTGCGGCTATATGTCCCGCGTGTCCGTAGTGCTGGACCCCATCTTCAAAAAGGTTGGCCTGTC
>CALWOP010000061.1 GCA_944383195.1 uncultured Oscillospiraceae bacterium | reverse complement strand
CCATGAAGGGGTTATCCTCCACGGCGTTGCAGAACACCACCAGCTTGGCGCAGCCAAAGCCGCCCTTGTCGGCGGTGGCCTGGGCCAGGTCCTTGATGGTCCGGCCCATAAGGGCCACAGCGTCCATGTCGATGCCCGCCTTGGTGGAACCCACGTTGACGCTGGAGCACACAATGTCAGTGGTGGACAGGGCCTCGGGGATGGAGTTGATCAAAATCCGGTCGGCCTTGGTCATGCCCTTTTGTACCAGGGCGGAGAAGCCGCCGATGAAGTTCACGCCGGTGGTCTTGGCCGCCCGGTCCATGGCCTGGGCAAAGGGGGTATAGTTGTCGGTCTCCGATGCGGCGGCCACCAGGGCGATGGGGGTGACGGAGATGCGCTTATTGACGATGGGAATACCAAATTCCTTTTCAATGGCCTCTCCTGTGGCCACCAGATTCTCCGCATAGCTGGTGATCTTGTCATAGACCTTGTCACAGGCCACCTTTGTGTCGCTGTGGGCACAGGAGAGCAGGGAAATTCCCATGGTAATGGTACGCACATCCAGATGCTGCTGGTCGATCATCTGGATGGTCTGCATGATTTCACTTTGGTTGAGCATAGTCGTCCTCCCGCTTAGATCCGATGCATAGCATTAAAGATGTCCTCCCGCTGGATGCGGATGGACAGCTCCTGCTCCTTGCCGGCCTGCTCTAGAAGGTCGGCCATCTCGCCGATGGAGTCCTTACAGGCGGAGGTGTCCACCAGCATGACCATGGTGAAGTACTCCTGCAAAACGGTCTGGTTGATGTCCAGAATGTTGATGTTGTGCTGGGCCAGCAGAGAACACACCGCGGCGGTGATGCCCACTCGGTCCTTGCCGATGACAGTGACAATGGCTTTCATAATCTTGATCCTTTCCTTTTTCATTAAGTGCTTTCACTTGATCTATTTGTTAAGACAGCTCGTCCAGGGTCAGCTCAAACCCATCCAAAAAGTGCTCCATAAAGTAACCCAGGGCAGGCACCGGGTTCTGGCACAGGGCGGCGTAGGTCTGCTCCTTGGCCTTTTTGAACTCGTCGTTGCCCGCTTTGACCTCTTCCACGCACTTAAGATAGGCCGAGAGCTTGTCCGCCGCCTTGACCAGGGCCCTAATTTCCAGATCCGGGATGGTGATAGCCGCCTCAAAATCCCCCCGCAGCTCCTGGGGCAGCATGGACAAAAGCTTCTGCTCCGCCACCGCCTCCACCTGCTTATAGGCGTTTTGAATATCGGGGTTATCGTATTTGATGGGCGTTGGCATATCGCCGGTGAGAATTTCGCTGGCATCGTGGTAGAGGGCGGCCACCGCCACGGTACCGGGGTCAATGTGCCCGCCAAAGTATCGGTTTTCAATGACCGCCAGGGCGTGGGCCAGGACGGCCACCATGTGGGAGTGCTCCTGGATATTTTCCAGTTGGGTATTTCGCATAAGGCCCCAGCGGTTGATGTACCGCATCCGGGCGATCATGGGGAAAAAATAGCCGGACAGGACAATTCCCTCCCTTTTATCTAACTCAGTGTGAGACATTTTATCACAGGAGCCGGGAGATGTAAACCTTTCCCTCACGCCATAAGACTGTCGAAAAAGTGGCGCAACCACTTTTTCGAAAAGGATTGCACGCAAGATGGGCCTCGATTCCTTGCGGAAAAGTCGGCCCATCTTGCGCGAGAAGTGTCATTTCCGACGCACGTGTCGCCGGAAATGACGGGACTAAAATTTATTCCGCCGCCTGCCAGCGGCGGAACTCCTTGCAGGAGGGCTTTTTCGACAAGCTGAGCACTTTTATTTTCGCTTTTTCCAGGCCCGCCAGGTCAGCCCCAGCAGCACCAAGGTCAAAAGTCCCCGGACTACCCCGATGAGGCCCCCAAACAGATAGCTGATGTACCGTTCGCCAAACGCCAGGTAGACCCAGATCCGTCTGACCCCTCCCACAAAGCCCCAGGGGGCGACGGAGGTATGGGGGTTGAAAATCATCAAACTGATCCCCACCACCATCCAGCCCAGGATGATCCAGGGGTGCTTCCTGGCCAGCATCAGGGGCAGGCCCAGAAGAAGCAGCCCCACCCCCACCCAAATGGAAACAGCGCCGAATCCCGCCACCCCCAGCAGGGCCAGGATGAGGCCCACGGCCTCCACACAGATGCCCGCCCGCTGGGTGCCGGTCAGGCTGTGCTTTTCCCGGACATAGACCACCTGGGGCTCCGGCTGGGGCGGCTGGTCCTCAGGTTGGGGCCGTTCCCCCTCCCGCACCAGCTCGTCCACACTGATGCCGAACAGGTCGGCAAGCTTGATGAGCTTCTCCAGGTCGGGCACTGACTGGCCCGTCTCCCACTTGCTCACGCTCTGCCGGGACACCCCCAGCTTTTCCGCCAGCTCCAGCTGAGACAGGCCAAGCTGGGTGCGCAGGTGGAGAATCTTCTCCGCCAAGGTCATGGTTCTCCCTCTTTTCCTTTGGTTTCTTTGATGCTATGATAGGGGAAAAGAGGGGATTTGGCAACCAAGTTCTCCTGGAATCTGGGGCAACCAGCGGTTGCGCCGGGCTTTTTTGGAAGGGAAGTGCCCGAAATGGCCAAGAAAAACACCCGAAACACCAAGGGCCGCATCATCGAGGCGGCCTGGCGGCTGTTCTACCGCCAGGGGTATGACGACACCACCGTGGAGGAGATCATTGAGGAGTCGGGCACCTCCCGGGGTTCCTTTTACCACTACTTTGAGGGGAAAGACGCTCTGCTGTCCACCGTCTCCTACCTCTTCGACCAGAAATACGAGGAGCTCTCCCAAACTATGGATCCCGATCAGGACCGCTTTGAGCAGCTTATGTATTTAAACCGGGAGCTGTTCGCCATGATCGAAAACTCCGTCTCCCTGGACCTGCTGGCCCGTCTCTACTCCTCCCAGCTCATTACCCGGGGGGACAAGCACCTGCTGGACCACAACCGGACCTATTATAAGCTTTTGCGGCAGATCGTCCTCCAGGGCCAGGAGCGGGGAGAACTGCGGGGGGATGTGACCGTCAACGAGATGGTGCGGGTCTACGCCCTGTGTGAGCGTGCCCTGATCTACGACTGGTGTTTGTCTGAGGGGGACTACTCCCTGCTCCAATATGGAAGCGTCATGATGCCCCGGTTTTTTGGCGCTTTTCGGAGACAGGATTAACTTTTTCTTTTTGTCCTATTTTGTTTTTAAAAAATGTACAGTTTATTTACCTTGATATTTCAACAAAAATTTGATTTTAAACAAGATATAGTACAGAATTTATTCTATACTATGTTCTGTATTTCATTCTTCTCTCCTCTGTGCTATAATGCTCCCACTGTCATCTTCGCGGGAGACTGCCACAGGATGACAGGTGTGTGCAGTATGGACGGCCCCAGCCGTCAGTAAGGAGAGAATGTATGACCACTTCCCAACTTTGCATCATGGGTACCATCATCCTGTACCTGTGCCTTGTCATTTTCACCGGCGTCATGATCGGCCGCCGCTCCAAAAAGAGCTCCGAGGGCTTCTATCTGGGCGGGCGGGGCATGGGCCCTCTGGTCACCGCCATGAGCGCCGAGGCCTCCGACATGAGCAGCTACCTGCTCATGGGCATCCCGGGCCTTGCCTATCTCAGCGGCGTGGCTGACGCCAGCTGGACCGCCATCGGTCTGGCCTTCGGCACTTACCTGAACTTCCTGCTGGTAGCCCGGCGGCTGCGCCGCTACAGCGTACAGCTGGACGCCATCACCATCCCCAGCTTCATTTCCAAGCGCTACGGCGAGAAGAAGCCTGTAATCATGTGCATCTCCGCCCTCATCATCCTTATTTTCTTCGTCCCTTATGTGGCCTCCGGCCTTGCCGCCATCGGCAAGCTCTTCAACAGCCTGTTTGGCTGGAACTACATGGCCGCTGTGATTGTGGGCGCCATCGTCATCATCAGCTACACCTCTGTGGGCGGCTTCAGCGCCGTGGCCACCATGGACCTCATCCAGTCCATCATCATGACCATCGCCCTGGCCATTATTGTGACCTTCGGCATCGTGCAGGCCGGCGGTATGGATGCCATTCTGGACCACGCCAAATCCCTGCCCGGCTACCTCAGCTTCGGCCAGACCTACAACGCGGCCACCAACAGCGCTGAGCCTTACGGCATGATCCGCATCGTCTCCATGATGGCCTGGGGCCTGGGTTACTTTGGAATGCCCCACATTCTGGTGCGCTTCATGGCCATCCGGGACGAAAACGAGCTGAAGCTCTCCCGCCGCATCGCCTCCGTGTGGGTGGTGATCTCCATGGGCGTTGCGGTGCTCATCGGCATCGTGGGCCACACCGTGTCCTCCGCCGGCCGCATCCCCTTCCTGGAGGGCAGCGCCACGGAGACGGTGATCGTCCGCCTGTCCGACCTGCTGTCCAGCTACGGCATCTTCCCCGCCATTGTGGCCGGCTGCATTCTGGCCGGTATCCTGGCCGCCACCATGTCCACTGCCGACTCCCAGCTGCTGGCCGCCTCCTCCGCGTTTTCCGAGAATATCGTGCAGAACGTGTTTGGCATCAAGCTTACGGAGAAGCAGAATATGCTCATTGCCCGGCTGACCGTCATCTGCATCGCGGTCATCGCCATTTTCCTGGCCGCCGACCCCAACAGCAACGTATTCCAGATCGTGTCCTTCGCCTGGGCCGGCTTCGGCGCCACTTTCGGACCTGCCATGCTCTGCGCCCTGTTCTGGAAGCGCAGCAACCGCCAGGGCATTATGGCCGGACTGGTGGTAGGCGGCGTGATGATCTTCGTGTGGAAGTTCCTGGTCCGTCCTATGGGCGGCATCTGGGACATTTACGAGCTGCTGCCCGCCTTTGTCTGCGCCCTGCTGGCCATCGTGGTGGTCTCCCTGCTCACTCCCGCCCCCCGGCAGGAGGTTCTGGATTCCTTCGATTCCTACAACAAGTAATGAACTGCGACAAAAGCCGCCCGGCACAATGTGCCGGGCGGCTTTTTCATGTCTCAGGAGCACCATCGTCCTCCCGGTTCTTCTTATCCTTTCCACGCAGGGAGAGCAGCAAACCTATGGGAATGACCGACCCGAAGAGGATAATCTGCAGCGACAGCAGCAGCTCCTCCCCCAGGAACATCCAGGCAACCACTCCTCCGTAGATCAGCGGAACAATGCAGCCCATGTACCAGTGGGGCTCCCCCCGGCGGCTGATCCACGCCTGGAGCACCACAGCGGCAAAGGCGACGGTAAAGACAGCCCAGGCGTTCATGTTTCTCCCTCTTTCTTATTCCAGATTCAAGCGGTGTTTCAGAAGATAGCTGGTGGCAAAAAACATCAGCACAGCGGGAATGAGCATCAGAGTGATTCCCACCCAAAAGCCTATGTGGCCGCCCCACACCGCCATTTGGTCCAAAAATCTCAGCAGACCCAGCTCGTTGACCAGGCCGATGACCAGATTCCCCAGGATGTCCAGGGCAAAGAAGGCCACCACGCTCATCAGCACCCGGCGGCGGTGAAACAGGTGGCCGATGGCCATGGACAAATATACCATGGTTATCATCAGCGCCAGGGCCACCACGCACAGCAGGAAAAATTCTCCCAGATACAGCAGGGCGTCCGGCCGCTGCAGAAGCCCCTGTGCAAGACTCATCCACAGCTCCATGTCGAACACTTCGATCCAGTTGATGGGCATCATCAGGAACATGGCCAGGATGGACACCGCCACACTGATGACCGTCACCACAACCGCACAGATGAGCTTGGAGAACACCAGCTGCCAGGTCTTTACCGGCAGGGTGTGCATGAGATACCCCTCATCCCCCAGCAGTCCCCGGTAAAACCGGGTCAGGACAAAGACCATAGCCACCACAAACATGGCGCACATCACGCCGATAAACACGGTGATGGTGATGATAGCCAGCAGCTCGTTTTCGCCCCCGGCGCCGTCGTTGCTGCCCTGGTTAAAGGGGAGGGTAAAGCGGTTGATCAGCGCGATGACCAGCGCCGCCAGCCAAATCATGGAAAACTGCTTCCACATGGCCCGAAAATCATATTTTAATAATTTTCCCAACATCAGAACTCCCCTCCTTCCAGCGGCTGTGCCCGAAAGATCTCCCGGAACAGGGCGTCCACGCTCTTGCCCTGGGTCTCCCGAATATGGTCCACCGTCTCATGGAGCATGACCTTTCCCGTTTTCAGGAAAATGGCCTCGTCCAGCACCTTTTCAATGTCGGAGATCAAGTGGGTGGAAATGAGGACGGTGCCCTCCTCATTGTAGTTGGTCAAAATGGTATGGAGAATAAAGTCCCGGGCCGCCGGGTCCACCCCGGCAATGGGCTCATCCAGCAGGTAGAGCTGGGCCTTCCGGGCCATGACCAGCACCAGCTGCACCTTTTCCTTGGTGCCCTTGGACATGGTCTTCAGCCGGTCCTGGGGCTCCACCCCCAGGCTGCGGCACATGGCAATGGCCTTTTCGTAGTCAAAGTCCCGGTAAAAATCCCGGAACAGGTCGAACAGGTCCACCGCCCGCATCCAGTTGGCAAAGTACATCCGGTCGGGCAGGTAGCTCACCTGGGCCTTGGTCTCCACCCCCACAGGCAGACCGCCGATCTCGATCTGTCCCGTGGTGGGCTGGAGCAGACCGCACAGTAATTTAATTAAGGTGGTCTTCCCGCTCCCGTTGGGCCCCAGCAGGCCCACGATCCGTCCCCGGCCTACCTCCAAATCCACACCGGACAGTGCCGGCTTTCGTCCATAGGCCTTGGATAGGCCCCGGCAGACAATCAACTGCTCACTCATAGCTTCTCCTCCTTCAGCAGCGCCGCGGCTTCCCCGGGGGTATACCCCAGCTCCGCCATGGCATGAATATATTGTTCCATCACGACCCGGGCCTGAGCGCGCCGAACGGCGTCCAGCACCGCCGTGTCCTGGGTCACCATGCGTCCGGCGGTGCGGTCCGCCTTGGCCAGACCGTCCTGCTCCAGCTGGGCCAGGGCCCGCTGCATGGTGTTTGGGTTGACTCCCGCCTCGGCGGCCAGCTCCCGTACCGAGGGCAGCCGGCTTCCCGGGGGATAGATCCCGGTGATGATCCGGCGGGTCATCTGTTCCGTCAGCTGGAGCCAGATGGGCCGGTCGTCAGTGAGCTTCCAATCCATGTGTGCTCCTCCTTGTCTGTATTATTGTATTACGTATCTAGTACAATAATACATCCTGTTTCCTTTGTCAACCCCGGCGGGCGTTTTTAATCCAATTTTTATCTTTTAAGAATTCTTAAGGATTTGTCACTGATTTGTTGCTGATTTGCATGGATTTTGTGATGATATTCTCTCATTTCCCCTGTTATAATTGATTTACCTGAGGGAGGCTGTTCTCCCGCAGGCCGATGCTTTTTTCCACTTGACAGGAGGAACTGTATGATGAAACGTGTCTTATCTTGTATGGCCGCCGCCCTGGCTCTGGCCGTAGCCCTCACCGCCTGTTCACCTAAAACCGCCCAAGGCGGCTCTGCCTCCTCCGCCCCCTCTTCCAGCTCCCAGGAGGCTCCCTTTGTCTTTACCCGGGAAAATCTGCCCCGGCTGGACGGCTCCACCTCCACCGTCCCTCTGGCCAAGGCCATGTGCGCCGTTTTGCTGGGGGAGGAGCCGGATCAGGTGTCCGATCTGGTAAGTTTTTCCCGCACCACCCAGTCCTATCGCAACCTCATGGCCGGGGAGCGGGACCTGGTGCTGGCGGCGGAGCCGGAGGGAGAGGTGCTGGCCCAGCTTCAGGAGGAGGGCCACTGGCTCTACACCCCCTTTGCCACAGACGCACTGGTCTTTGTGGTCAACAAGGACAACCCGGTAGACAACCTGACCTCTGATCAGGTGCGGAAAATCTACACTGGTGAGATCACCAACTGGAAAGAAGTAGGGGGCAGCGACCTGGACATTGTTCCCTTCCAGCGAAACCAGGGCGCCGGCAGCCAGACCATGTTTGAAAAGCTGGTCATGGAGGGGCAAAGCCCCATGGAGGCCCCCGAGGCCTGGGTGCCCGACTCCATGCAGGGGCTCATCGATGCGGTGCGGCAGTATGACAACACCCCCTCCGCCATCGGCTTTACGGTCTACTACTACGCCAACGACATGGAAATGGCCCGGGGATTGAAGGTAATGTCCATTGACGGCGTCGCCCCCAACGCCCAGAGTATTCAAGACGGCAGCTACCCCTTCCTGAACCCCTACTATGTGGCCATCGACCAGAACGCCCCTGCCGACAGCCCCACCCGCATCCTCTACGACTGGGTGCTGGGCCCTGAGGGCCAGAAGCTGGCGGCCATGGAGGGCTATGTGCCCGTCATGGAAGGGGTGGAATAGTATGAAATCCTTTGGCAAATGGGCCGCTATGGCCTTGGCCGGCGTCCTTTTGGTGGGGTGCGCCCCCAAAGAGGACAGCGCTCCTCCGCTTCCCCCCGGGCCAAACGTCCAGACAGACTGGTCTGTCCTTAAGAAAGAAGAAGCGCTCCCCGCCGTAGGGGGGCGGCTCTACGAGCAGTACACCCCTGAGCTCATCCCCCGGAACAGCTATGGTCCCCTGCTTCCCTTTGCGGGAAGTCAGGGCATGACCCTGGCCTGGTGGGAGGAGGACCCGGCCTATACCTCGCCTACTTGGTTTTATGGGCTGATGACCCAGGACGGCACGCTGGTCATGGATGCGGTGTGCTCCTCCATCACCCGGTGCAGCTACTCCCAGCTGGATTCCGCCACAGGCACCTTCTCCGACCATTACCTCCCCGTCTATACCCTCACCCGGGGAGACGGAGAGCGGGGCAGGCCCGGCACCGGCACCCTGGTGGCCCTGGCAGCCCAGGACGGCAGCTGGTGGACGGGCTACCAATACTGGGGCGTCATTGCCTACCCGGATGGGGTGGCCGCCGGAAATCAGGATGGCCTGACGCTCATCAGTGCCCAGACCGGAGAAAAAATGGGCCAGTTTACCTGGGAGCAGCTGGGCATTGAGGACCCCAACGCCATTCCCTGGTTTACCGGAGACGCCTCCGGCACCGCCCAGTGGAAGGACGGGCTGCTTTTCCTGGGCACGTTTGGGGAAAGCAATCAAATTGCCCGCTTCCTGGACCCCTACACCGGGGCGGTCTCCACCACCAGCGCCGAGGCGTGGTTTACCCAGTGGGACTTTGATGCCAATACCCGTCTGGACTGGGTTTCCCTTGCCAACGAGGACGGCACCATCACCCTCACCCGTGGGGAGGAATCCCACCCCTTCCCCTCCCCGCTGCCCCAGGATGAGTACCCCTCGGTACTGGGGGGCGACCGGGTCTATTTCTTCACCTGGGACGAGACGAGCAGCACCTTTGCCGTTACCGACCTGGAGGGGAACGTGCTGATCCCGGCCCAGGCGGGAGAACTCACCGTCCTGGACGGGACCAGAGAGGGCGGCCCGCTGCTGTTCGCCATTCCCCAGGGACAGGATTGGCAGATCTATGACCGGGACGGCAAGGACCTTTACACCCTGCCCGGAGGCGCGGGAAGCTTTTGCTATCTGGTCAATGGGCTCATTGAGGTCATCCAGGACAACTGCATCTCCTACTACCAGGTCCAGACCGGAACCTGCATCCGGCGCACCTACGCCGGGCTTCCCGGTTAACGGGGAACTGTAAAAAAACTGTGAACACCCTTGCTTTTTGTACCTAATTGCGTTATGATACCGTTAGCACTCAAGATTTATGAGTGCTAACGGTATTTCTTGTATTTGTTATAAACAAACTTTACTATACACGGAGGAATCAGAAATCATGGCAAAGAAGCAATTCAAGGCCGAATCCAAGCGGCTGCTGGACCTGATGGTCAACTCCATCTACACCCACAAGGAGATCTTTCTCCGGGAGCTCATCTCCAACGCCAGCGACGCCGAGGACAAGCTGGCCTACAAGTCTCTCACCGACGACAGCGTGGACGTCAAGCGCAAGGAGCTGAAGATCACCATCGTCCCCGACAAGGAGATGCGCACCCTCACCGTGTCCGACAACGGCATCGGCATGACCCGTGAGGATCTGGAGAACAACCTGGGCGTCATCGCCCACAGCGGCTCCGGCCAGTTCAAGGCCAGCCTCAGCGAGGATGACAAGGCCGCCGACAAGATCGACGTCATCGGCCAGTTCGGCGTGGGCTTCTACTCCGCTTTCATGGTGGCCGACCACGTCACCGTGGTGTCCAAGGCCTGGGGCAGCGATGAGGCCTTTATGTGGCAGTCCGACGGGGCCGACGGCTACACCATCACCCCCTGCGAGAAGGACGCCCCGGGCACCGATATCATCATGCACATCAAGCCCAACGCCGACGAGGAGAACTATGACCAGTATCTGGAGACCTATAAGCTCCAGGAGCTTGTGAAAAAGTACTCCGACTATATCCGCTACCCCATTGTCATGGAGGTGGAGGACTACCGCCAGAAGGAGAAGCCCGCCGACGCCGGGGAGGACTACAAGCCCGAGTGGGAGACCGTGAAGGAGTGGAAGACCCTCAACTCCATGGTGCCCCTGTGGCAGCGGCAGAAGTCCAAGGTCAAACCCGAGGAATACAACGCCTTTTATAAGGAGAAGTTCAACGACTGGCAGGACCCCCTGGCCGTCATCCACACCAGCGCCGAGGGCGCGGTGACCTATAAGGCCATGCTGTATATCCCGGAAAAAGCCCCCTACGACTTTTACACCCGGGAGTATCAGAAGGGCTTGCAGCTCTACTCCTCGGGCGTACTCATCATGGACAAGTGCGCCGACCTGCTCCCCGACCACTTCCGCTTTGTAAAGGGCGTGGTGGACTCTGCTGACTTCTCCCTGAACATCAGCCGTGAAGTGCTCCAGCATACCCGCCAGCTGAAGGTCATCGCCTCCGCCCTGGAGAAGAAGATCAAGTCTGAGCTGCTGAAAATGCAGAAGGATGACCGGGAGAAGTACGAGAAGTTCTGGGGCGCCTTCGGCACCCAGATCAAGTACGGCGTGGTGGCCGACTATGGCGCCCACAAGGACGTGCTCCAGGATCTGCTGCTGTTCTGGTCCTCCAAGGAGGGCAAGAACACCACCCTGGCCGCCTACAAGGACCGTATGCCGGAGGATCAGCCCTTCTACTACTACGCCTGCGGCGAGAGCGTGGACAAGATCGCAAAGCTGCCCCAGGTGGAGCGGATTCTGGACAAGGGCTATGAGATCCTCTACTGCACCGAGGATGTGGATGACTTTGTCATGAAGGCCCTGGGCGAGATCGACGGCAAGCAGTTCAAGTCCGTCAACGAGGAGGACGCCCTGCCCCAGACCGAGGAGGAGAAGAAAGCCGCAGAGGAGAAGGCCGAGGCCGGCAAGGACGTGCTGGAGGCCGTGAAGGAGGCCCTGGGCGAGCAGGTAAAGCAGGTTCGCATCTCCTCCATCCTCAAGTCCGGCGCCTGCTGCCTCACCGCCGACGGCCCCGTCTCCCTGGAGATGGAGAAGTATATGCGCAAGGTGGAAGGCAGCGCCCACATGAAGGCCGACCGGGTGCTGGAGCTGAACCCCGATTCCGCCCCCTTTGCCGCTCTGAAGAGGGCTGTGGAGGCCGGGGACAAGGACACCGTGGCCAAGTACTCCAAGCTGCTGTATGCCCAGGCCCTGCTCCTGGCCGATCTGCCCCTGGAGGACCCCGCTGAGTACACTCAGCTGGTCTGCTCTCTTATGGTATAACGGATATCTGGCTGTGTCCTGACAACGGCCCCGGCGGGGGCCTCCTGCGCCGCAAGTGCGGCGGCGCGGGGCGGAATTCACTTTCGCCCCGCAAGAAATGCAATGGGCCCCCACAAAAGCCTGCTTTTGTGGGAACGACCCTGCTGAGTACACTCAGCTGGTGTGCTCCCTGATGGTCTGATTTTGAAAAATGATTTTGCGCCCCTCCGGCACCTAGCCGGAGGGGCGTTCTTTTTCCCTTGCAATTCCAGCAAAAATAGACTACAATAGAATAAAATTCCGCTCTTTTCTCAGAGCGGTATAGGAGGTACTTTACTATGATCGCCATTGCTTCCGATCACGGAGGATATACACTGAAAGAGCACATCAAAGCCTATCTTGCCGCCAAAGGCATCACTTGTGAGGATTTCGGCACCAACAGCACCGACAGCTGCGACTACCCCGACTTTGCCAAGCCCGCCGCTGAGGCTGTGGCCAACGGCCAGTGCGAAAAGGGCATTGTCATCTGCACCACCGGCATCGGCGTCTCTATCTCCGCCAACAAGGTCAAGGGCATCCGCTGCGCCCTGTGCACCGATACCCTCACCGCGGAGATGACCCGCCGCCACAACGA
>CALWOP010000060.1 GCA_944383195.1 uncultured Oscillospiraceae bacterium | reverse complement strand
GATCACCTGCAAGGAAAAAACCTGGTTTGCCTACTCCGACAAGGAGAAAAATGACATTGTCGCCTCTCTGGACGGAAAGAAGTGCGACGTGCAGCGCTCCAAGGGTCTGGGCGAAAACGACCCGGACATGATGTGGCTGACCACCATGAACCCGGAGACCCGGCGGCTCATCAAGGTCATGCCTGAGGACGTGGAGCGCACCGCCCAGGTCTTTGACCTGCTGCTGGGAGACGACCTCCAGGGCCGGAAGAACCACATCGCCGACCACGGCCATGAATATCTGGAGCTGGCCGACATCTCATAAAGGAGCGCTCTATGAACCTCTTTGACATTCTGGGCCCGGTGATGGTGGGCCCCTCCAGCTCCCACACTGCGGGGGCGGTGCGCATCGGCCTGTTGGCCCGGGCCCTGCTGGGACAGGAGCCGGTACGAGCCAACCTCTTTCTCCACGGCTCCTTTGCCTCCACCGGGGAGGGCCACGGCACCTATCAGGCCCTGATTGCAGGGCTTCTGGGACTGGCTCCCGACGACAGCCGGATTCCGGGGAGCTTTGAGCTGGCCAAGGAGCGGGGGCTTCAGTTTACCTTTGCCCAGCGCACCCTCCGGGACGCGCACCCCAACAGCGTGCTCATCCAGCTGGAGGGCGTCTGGGGCGGGCGGCTGGAGATGGGTGCATCCTCCCTGGGCGGCGGACGGGTGAAAGTGTTTCAGGTGGACGGGCTGTCCACCTCCTTTTCCGGGGAGCTGCCCACTCTGGTGGTCCACAACTCCGACCAGCCCGGCTGCGTCAGTCAGGTCACCGGGGTACTGGCCCAGGAGGGCATCAACGTGGCCACCCTCCAATTAAACCGGGGCGGCCGGGGGGAGAGCGCGGTGATGGTCATCGAGTGCGACCAGCCCATCCCTCAATCCACGGCAGACACCATCCGTGCCCTGCCCGGAATCCTCCGGGTCAACTGCTACACCCCCGAACAGGAGATTCATCATGATTGATTTTACTTCCATCCAGCAAATGCTGGAGGACACTTCCCGCTCCGACCTGCCCCTGTGGGACAACATTCGCCGCTCCGACTGCCGGACCCAAGGCATCACCCCGGAGCAGTCCTGGGATAAAATGTCCCTCATGCTGGACACCATGAAAGCCTCTGACCGGGACTACCGGGAGGAGGACCGCTCCCACAGCGGCCTGGTGGGAGGGGACGGAGGCAAGATGGCCCGGTATGCCCAGGGAGAAAAAACTTTATGCGGTCCCTTTCTCTCCCAGGTCATGGCGGGGGCTCTGCGCATGGGCGAGTGCAACGCCTGCATGAAACGCATTGTGGCCGCCCCCACCGCCGGGGCCTGCGGCGTACTGCCCGCCGTGCTGCTGCCCTATGAAAAAGAGTTCGGCGTCTCCCATGACCAGCTGGTAGAGGCCCTCTATGTGGCCTCCGGCTTTGGCATGATCATTGCCGCCCGGGCCTCCATCTCCGGAGCCGAGGGGGGCTGTCAGGCGGAGATCGGCTCCGCCGCCGCCATGGCCGCTCCCGCCCTGGTCCATCTCCAGGGAGGCAGCCCTGAGCAGATGGCCAACGCCTGCGCCATGGCGGTAAAGAACCTGCTGGGGCTGGTATGCGACCCGGTGGGCGGACTGGTGGAGGTCCCTTGCGTCAAACGCAACGTCATCGGGGCCATGGACGCCCTGTCCGCCGCTCAGATGGCCCTGGCAGGCATTGAGAGCCGGGTTCCCCCGGACCAGGTACTGGACGCCATGGCCGAGGTAGGCCGCTCCCTCCCCCACACCCTCCGGGAGACGGGCAAGGGCGGCCTGGCCGCCACCCCCTTCGGGCAGCAATATATGCACAAGGAGGCGTAATCAATGCACCGCCTGGAGCAAACCTTGCTTTACGTTTTGATCGCCATCGTCTTCCTGAATGTGTTTTGGGATAATTTTCCCACTATTCCAGTCTTATATGGGTGCGTTACGGCCGCCTCTGTTCTATTTGGTCAAAGCTGCCTCGTCTCAAGGAAACTCCCCGCTACCCAGGCAGGCCAGAGTGTGCCAGAGAATGTGCGGCGGCGTTGGTGCCGGACACTGGGAATTTTATATTTGGTAAATGCGGCGCTGTGCCCGCTTGGATTTTTATTGTGGTGGTTTCTCCACTTTGACCAGGATTTCATTTTGCTGGCCCAGTTATTTGGTTTTCTGGCCATCTGTTTCGCGGGCCTGATCCCCGCGCTCTATGCCGCAAAAAAGTGATTCCGGGCCAACGCTTTGTCATATCCCCCAAACAATTCGCTGAAATGGACAATAGATAAGGACTTGATACAATGGCTAAGAAAAAAGCCTCTGAATCCAACCATTCCAGGGTGGACAACCCCAACGTGATGGGCCTGCGGGCCGAGGTGCTGGAGCAGCCCATCACCCAGACCCTGGAACTGAACTATATGCCCTACGCCATGAGCGTCATCGTCTCCCGCGCCATCCCGGAGATCGACGGCTTCAAGCCCTCCCACCGCAAGCTGCTGTACACCATGTACCAGATGAAGCTGCTGGGAGGCGCACGGACCAAGAGCGCCAATGTGGTGGGCCAGACCATGAAGCTCAATCCCCACGGTGACGCTGCCATTTACGATACCCTGGTCCGCCTCTCCCGGGGCTACGGCGCCCTCCTCCACCCCCTGGTGGACTCCAAGGGCAACTTCGGTAAGGTCTACTCCCGGGATATGGCCTGGGCCGCCTCCCGTTATACTGAGGTACGCCTGGACCCCATCTGCGCAGAGCTCTTCCGGGATATCGACCAGGACACCGTGGACTTTGTGGACAACTACGACGGCAAGATGAAGGAGCCCACCCTCCTGCCCACCACCTTTCCCAACGTGTTGGTGAGCGCCAACCAGGGCATCGCCGTGGGTATGGCCTCAAACCTGTGCGGTTTCAATCTGGGAGAGGTATGCGACACTACCATCGCCTTTCTGAAAAACCCCGACCACGACCTTATGACCACCCTGAAAGCCCCCGATCTGCCCACCGGCGGCGAGCTTCTCTATGACGCCGCCGCATTGGGGGAAATTTATCGCACCGGCCGCGGCTCCTTTAAGGTGCGCTCCAAGTGGCGCTACAACAAGGCGGAAAATCTCATCGAGGTCTATGAGATCCCCTACTCCACCACCTCTGAGGCCATTATGGACAAGGTGGCTGAGCTCATCAAGGCGGGCAAGGTGAAAGAGATCGCCGATATGCGTGATGAGACCGACCTCTCCGGTCTGAAGCTCACCATTGACCTGAAGCGGGGCACTGACCCGGACAAGCTCATGCAGAAGCTCTTCCGCTCCACCCCACTGCTGGACAGCCAGTCCTGCAACTTCAACATCCTCATCGCCGGGATGCCCCGGGTGCTGGGGGTACGAGAGATTTTAGAAGAGTGGGTGGCCTGGCGGATGGACTCAGTACGCCGGCGGGTCTACTACTCCATGGGCAAGAAAAAAGAGAAGCTCCACCTGCTGAAAGGCCTGCGGCGCATTTTGCTGGACATTGACCGGGCCATTCAGATCATCCGGGACACGGAGGAGGACGCTGAGGTCATCCCCAACCTGATGATCGGCTTTGGCATCGACCAGGTCCAGGCGGAATATGTGGCGGACATCCGCCTGCGCAACATCAATAAAGAGTACATCCTCAAGCGCACTCAGGAGGTAGACACCCTCCAGGATGAGATCGCCGACCTGGAGGACACGGTCAACTCCCCCAAGCGCATCCAGAAGATCATCATCGGCGAGCTGGAGGAGGTCAAGAAGAAGTACGCCATTCCCCGGCGCACCGAAATCATCTATGACCACCATCTGGAAGAGGCAGCCGACCCCGAGGAGGATGTGCCCGACTACCCCGTCCACCTGTTCTTCTCTCAGGAGGGCTACCTGAAAAAGATCACCCCTCAATCCCTGCGCATGGCCAGCGAACAGAAGTATAAAGAGGGGGACGGCCCCTTCCTCCAGTGGGAGACCTCCAACCGGGAGGAGCTGCTGGTCTTTACTGACAAACAGCAGTGCTACAAGACCCGCCTGAGCGACTTTGATGACACCAAGGCCAGTGCCCTGGGCGACTATCTGCCCACCAAGCTTGGCATGGAGCCGGAGGAAAAGGCCATTTGGGCCTGTCTCCCCGGGGACTACTCGGGACAGGTGCTGTTCTTCTTTGAAAACGGCAAGGCCGCCCGGGTGGAGCTCTCCGCCTATCAGACCCAGACCCGGCGGAAGAAGCTCACCGGCGCCTATTCGGACAAAGCGCCCCTGGTGGCGGCGTTCCTCCTGAAAGAGGACTTTGAGGCCGCCGTCATCTCCACAGAAGGGCGCTGCATGATCTTCCACACCGCCTGCCTTAACCCCAAGACCACCCGAAACACCCAGGGAGTCAACGTAATGACCCTGAAGCCCAAATATAAGGTGGAAAAGGTCCTGCCCCTGGGGCAGACCTCCATCGTCAACACCGCCCGGTACCGGGCCCGCTCTCTGCCCATCGCCGGCGCCCTGCTCAAAGAGGAGGACCGTGGAGAGGAGCAGATGACTTTGCTGTAAGCGGGGCCGTCGGTTCCGCTTTGCCCGGAAAGGAAGCATTGAAATGGTTCGTTCCCTCTTGCGCCGCTATGGCATGATCACCCTGTTTTCCGTTGTATTTGCCCTTGGGTTTGACTGGCTATATGTTCCCAACAATATCGGTTTGGGCGGCATGACGGCCCTGGGCCAGATCGTGAACTTTTTTGTGCCAGCCGTGCCCATCGGAACCGTGGTTCTGGTGGCCAATATCCCCCTGTTTCTGCTGGGCTGGAAGTTTTTGGGTGGGAGCGTGCTGATCTCCTCCCTGTACGCCATGGCGGCCACCTCCATTCTGGTGGATGTGTTCGCCTCCCTGTTTACCTTCTCCCCCATGGACCCCATTCTGGCCGCGGTATTTGGCGGGGCCATCACAGGGTTTGCCATCGGCGTGATTTTCGCTCAGGGCGCCACCACCGGCGGCACCGACCTCATTGCCCGGCTGTTGAAGCTCCCTTTCGGCTGGCTGCCTATGGGCAAGCTGCTGATGGCCGTGGACCTGGTGATGCTGGCCGGGGTGTCCCTCGCCTTTCAAAGCCTCTACAGCGCTCTGTATGGCCTGATTGCCCTGTACATCTCCTGTGTGGTCATGGACTGGGTGCTCTACGGCATGGACACCTCTAAGGTAGCCTATATCGTCACCTCCTGCCCCGGCGAGATCTCCCAGGCCATTTTTAAGCAGCTGGACAGGGGGGTCACCATTCTCCACGGAGAAGGCGCCTGGTCGGGAGAGGCGCGGAACGTGCTCATGTGCGCCTTCAAGCAGCGCCAGATCGTGACCCTCAAGCAGATCGTCCAGCAGTCCGACCCGGACGCCTTTTTGATTGTCTGCAACGCCCATGAGGTGCTGGGTCTTGGCTTCCGGCGCTATCACCAAAACGACCTTTGATCTGAATAACCTACTGGAAAGGAGTAAACACCATGGCAGATTATCAAACCTTGACCCAAAACCTGGAGCGCCTGGGCTACCAGGTCACCCACTTCGCCACCGCTCAGGAGGCCGCCGACTACCTGGACAGCCAGATCGACCAGACCAGCGCGGCGTTCGGCGGTTCCATGACATTGAAGGAGATGGATCTCTACCCCCGCCTGTCCCGGCACAACCGGGTGGTCTGGCACTGGGAGGGCGCTTCTGCGGAGGATGCGGTGGGCACAGAGGTCTACATCACGTCCATCAACGGCCTGGCCGAAACCGGAGAGCTCATCAACATCGACGGCACCGGAAACCGGGCGTCCGCCACTTTGTACGGCCACAAGCGGGTCTATTTTGTGGTGGGCTCCAATAAGATCGCCCCGGACTATGATGCCGCTCTCTGGCGCGCCCGGAACATCGCCTCCCCCAAAAACGCCCAGCGCCTGGGGATGAAGACCCCCTGCGCCGCCAAGGGGGACCGCTGCTATAACTGCCAAAGCCCCGAGCGCATCTGCCGGGCTCTGGTGGTGCTCTGGGAAAAGCCCAAGAGCGTGGAGCGGATGGAGGTCGTCCTGGTGGACGAGCCCCTTGGCTACTGAGCCTGCCGCATATTTCCCACCTAAACGAGGAAGGAGGACGCCCCATGAAATCACTCCGACGCACGCTGGCCCTGTGTACCGCCGCCGCCCTGTCGCTGACGGGGTGCTCCTCTCTGCTGGAACAGGAGTATACCCACATCACCCCCCACAACGCCGCCCCCACCGCTGAGGGCGACCCCTCCACCCTCCGGGCAGACAGCTATCAGGAGCTGGTCAACGCTCTCATCTACCTGATCGGCCTGGGCATGGAGCAGGGGGTCATCCGGCTGTATATGGACAGCGAGGATCTGGACGCCAGCCTGGACGCGGCCTGTCTGGAGGTGATCCATGAGGACCCGCTGGGGAACTATGCAGTGGAATACATCACTTTCCGCATAAGCTCCGTGGTGACCTATTCCGAGGCCACCGTGAACATCACCTACCGCCACACCAAGGAGCAGGTGTCCTCCATCGTCCAGGCCACAGGCATCAGCGCCATCCGCAGCGAGCTGGCCAGCGCCATGTCGGCATTCAAACCCGAGTGTGTGCTGCGCATCAGTTATTTTAATGAGGATGAGGCCTTTATCCAGAGCCTGGCCCGCCAGGCCTATTACAACGCCCCCTCCTCCGCCTTTGGAATGCCGGAGCTTCAGGTGTCCCTCTACCCCGATCAGGGGCAGCAGCGAATTGTGGAAATCAAGCTGACCTATCCCTATACCTCGTCGGAGCTGGAGCAGCGCAAGGCAGATCTGAACCAGTGGCTGGACACCTTGGGGGCATCCCTGAACGCCCCCTCGACAGATGCGCGCATCCAGGCGGCAGCCCAGGCTATCTGTGCCTGCGGCAGCTATGACCCGGAGGGCGGCTCCACGGTGTGCTCCCTGATGGACGATGCCCGTGCCGACAGCGAGGGCTTTGCCCTGGCCATGGCCGCGCTGTGCCAGGACATCGGTCTGTCCTACCGTGTGGTGGAGGGGACGCGCAATGGCCATCCCCATTTCTGGAACATGGTACAGTCCAGCACAGGTTGGCGGCATCTGGACCTTACCGCCCCGGAAGAGGGCCTCTATCCGCTGCGTACCGACCAGAATATGTCTGAGCTGGGCTACCAGTGGGACACCGACCTGGTCCCCGTGAGCGCCTCCGTTGAGGAGGGCGCCGGGACGGCAGGATAATGTTTCCAGTCCTGTTCTCCCCGGAGTTTCCCTTGCCAAAGCGGCGCTGGGGAGCTATAATAAACTAACCGTTTTATTGCAGCCGTTTACCCGCGTGCTCCATTCCAAGAAGGGGGTCCCCAACATGAAATATTTCAAACGCTGCCTCTCCCTGGTGCTCAGCGCAGTGCTGGCAGCCGCGGCCGCCATTCCCTGCTCAGCCCAGGATGCTTCCAGCTTCTCTACCTTTTATATTGACGCCTCCGACATGACGTTCTCTCAAAAAGACCTGTCTGTCCAGCTGTACAGCCGGGACGCAGGAGGGAAGTTTCAGCCCGGTGACGTCATCCAGGTGGATGGATCTTTGAATCAGGTCACCAATGACGCCAGCTTCTACATTCAGCCCAGCGTCAGCTCTGTCTGGGTCACGGTAGATTATCTCACCGACCTGAACCAGGACGGAGTCTACGAGCTGCCAAAGGACGAGGCCTCCCCCGTTTGGGATTATTTAACTCCCCAGTCCTCAGTGGTGCTCCAGCGCTCCAGCCAGTCCCAGAAGCTTCTGGCGGGGCAGACCTATATTCTCTCCGCCCAGACCCTGCTTCAGGGAAGCCAGCAGGCGGTCAACTCCCGCACGCAGGGCGGCAGCCCCACTTATTTGGGACTGTCCGGCAGTGTGCAGGACTTCCCCCTTTGTCTGGTCAGCCTTCGCTACTCCCCTGCCGGTGGCGAGGAACAGACCCTGTCCTACTATTTGCAGATCTATGGACAGGCCCTCCCCCCCAGCGACGTCTCCCCTGATTCCCCCTACTATGAGGCAGTGGAGTATGTCTTGGCCAAGGGCTATTTTTCCGGGATGGGCAACGGCGTATTTCAGCCCGACGGCCTGTTCACCCGGGCCCAGCTGGCCCAAACCCTGTGGCGCATGGGTGGAAGCCTGGTATCGCAGGGCTGCTCCTTTACGGATGTAGACCCCTCGGCATGGTATTATGATGCTGTCTCCTGGTGCTATCAGAACGGGATCATGACCGGCCTTTCCACCAGCTCTTTCGCCCCTGATGCCCCCCTCTCCCAGCAGCAGATGGCCCTGATCCTTTATCAGTTCGCCCAGTACTCCGGCATCCATTCCTCCAAGTCGGGCGACCTGTCCGCTTTCTCCGATGGGGACAGCGTCTCACTGTGGGCCAAGCAGGGCATGGAGTGGGCCGTGGGCAACGGCATCCTCCCCACAACTCCGGGCAACACCCTCAATCCCAGTTCCAGCGTCACCCGCAGCCAAATGGCCATGGTGCTCTACGCCTATGACAGCGCCTTCTCCCTGCGATAATCCTGTCTCAAAACCTGCCGCCTCCATGGCGGCAGGTTTTTTCTGTCTGGGTGGATTAAGGGCTGGAATATTTGTCCAGACTATCCATAAACTAAGAATGACCAGCAGAAAAGGAGGGCTATGGTATGACCTTACCCCGGCACCGATCCACACCCCGCCGCAGCCGCGCCCAGGAGCAGGAGCGGCAGGACCTGATGAACGCGCTGTCCTGCACCCGGACGCTGATCCACCAGGCCTACGGCAGCTTCAACAGCACCAGCGATGGGGATCTCATTGAATCCTACGTCTTTGAAATCAATTCCCTCCAGGCCCGGTACAACTATCTCATCCGCCGTGTCAAGGAGCTGGAGGGTGCTACATGACCGCCCTTTCCAGCTATGGGGCCTGGTGCCTGGCGGGACTTGTTTTGTGCGCGGCCCTGCTCCTGCTGCGCCGCCCCCTGGCGCTTTTGCTCCGTCTGGCCCTGCGCTCCGGGGCCGGGCTGGCTTTGCTGGCTCTCTTCTCCCAGGTTGGGCATCTCATTGGGGTGTCCCTGGGGGTCAATCTGGTCAACGCTCTGGTGCTGGGGCTTCTGGGGGTGCCCGGTTTCGGGCTGCTGCTGATGATGCAGTGGGTATTGAATTAAGGGGCTGTGGCCGCTCCGCCTCGTATTCTGTCACAAACCCAGGCAAGTCTGTCACAAACCCAGGCAAGATTGTCCAGATTCTTGGGTCGTTTCGACAACCCGGAGCCATTGACACCCCGGCTTTTCCTCTTTATAATAGAAAAGCGCTCCACTCGTTGGGAGTGGGGCGCTTTTATATTTTATGATGAAAGGGGTTCTCCCAAATGAGCGACCAGCGTGTTTACAACTTCTCCGCCGGCCCTTCCATGCTCCCTCTGTCCGCACTGGAGCGTGCCGGGTCAGAAATCACCAATTACCAAGGCTCTGGTATGTCAGTGATGGAGATGAGTCACCGCTCTAAGGTCTTTTTGAAGATTTTTGAGGAGACCCAGGACAAGCTGCGCCGACTGATGAATGTGCCGGAGGGGTATCAGATCCTGTTTCTCCAGACCGGGGCCTCCGGTCAGTTCTCCATGATCCCCCTCAACCTCATCGGCAAGACCGGAAAGGCGGATTACGCCGTCACCGGCAACTTCTCCAACCTTGCTTATAAAGAGGCTCAGAAATACGGCCAGATCAACCTGGCTGTCTCCTCTGCCGATCGGGATCACTGCTATATCCCCCGCCAGGAGCAGATCAAGCTGGACCCGGAAGCCAGCTACTTCTACTACTGCGCCAACAACACCATCTACGGCACCGAATGGGACTATGTGCCCGAAACCGGCGATGTTCCCCTGGTGTGTGATATGTCCTCTGACATTTTGTCCATGCCTGTGGATGTGTCCAAGTACGGCATCATCTATGCCGGCGCCCAGAAGAACATGGCCCCGGCCGGCCTCACTGTGGTCATCATCAAAAAGGACTTGGCCGGCCATGAGCTGCCCTACACCCCGCTGATGATGAACTATCAGACCATGATCGAAAAGGACTCCATGTACAATACGCCCCCCTGCTGGTGCATCTATATGCTGGGGCTGACTCTGGACTGGGTGATGGAACAGGGTGGCCTTGCCGGCATGGAAAAGCTGAAGTGGCAGCGCGCCAACCAGCTCTATGACACGCTGGACAATTCCCGTCTCTTCCACTGCCACGCCGAGAAGGGCTCCCGCTCCGGCATGAACGTGACGTTCCGCACGGGCAATGAGGAGCTGGACGCCAAGTTCGTCCAGGAAGCCACTGCCGCCGGCTTTGTCAACCTGAAGGGCCACCGGAAGGTGGGCGGTATGCGGGCCTCTATCTATAATGCTATGCCTGTGGAGGGCGTAGAAAAGCTGTGCGACTTCATCAAAGCTTTTGACAAGGCCAACTGAGAATTCCCCCATGTGAGCCCAGCGAAGCGGGTCACATGGGGAGAGGAGACGCAAGGGAGCGCAGCCCGGAATACCCGCCAGGGTGTTTCGGACGAAGCGGACTTTGCGTCGACGACAATGCTATGCCCGTGGAAGGCGTGGAAAAGCTTTGTGACTTCATTAATGCTTTTGACAAGAACAACTGACACGTTTCTGCCATAGAAAGATAATTAGGTGATCGAATATGTATCGCATTAAAACTTTGAATAAAATTTCCTCGGTGGGACTTTCCCACCTGGACCAGAGCCGCTTCCAGGTTGGGGATGACCTGGAGAATGAGGACGGTATCCTGGTCCGCTCCGCCGCCATGCATGACTATGTCTTCCCCGACGCCCTGCGGGCCATTGCCCGGGCGGGTGCGGGCACCAATAACATTCCCATCGACCGCTGCTCGGAAAATGGCATTGTGGTCTTCAACACCCCCGGCGCCAACGCCAACGCGGTAAAAGAGCTGGTCATCGCCGCCATGCTCATTGCTTCCCGTGATCTGATGGGCGGGGCCGAGTGGGTCCAGGAGCAGGTACACACCCCCAATGTGGATGTGGCCGCCGCGGTGGAAAAGGGCAAGAGCGCCTTTGCCGGCCCCGAGCTCTACCATAAGACCCTGGGCGTGATCGGCCTGGGAGCCATCGGCGTGCTGGTGGCCAATGTGGCCCTGGAGCTGGGCATGGATGTGTACGGCTACGACCCCTTCCTGTCTGTGGACACCGCTCTGCGTCTGGACCGCCATGTCCATGTGGTGCAGAATGTGGACGAGCTCTACAAAGTGGCCGATTATGTGACCATCCACGTCCCCTACAACAGCTCCACCAAAGACACCATCAATGCTGAGGCCATCTCCAAGATGAAAGGTCAGGTGCGGGTACTGAATCTGGCCCGGGGCGAGCTGGTCAACGACGAGGATATGATCGCCGCTCTGGAGTCCGGCCGGGTGGCCCGCTATGTCACTGACTTCCCCAACGCCCGCATTGCCGGGGTAAAGAATGTCATCGCCCTGCCCCACCTGGGCGCCTCCACCCCTGAGAGTGAGGCCAACTGTGCTGTGATGGCCGTGCGGCAGCTCCAGGACTACCTGCTCAACGGCAACATCAAAAACTCCGTGAACCTGCCCAACGTCTCTCAGGAATGGAGCGGCATCGCCCGGCTGTGCATGATCCACAAGAACGTCCCCGCCATGCTGACTCAGATCATGGGTGTGCTGTCCGATGACAACATCAACGTGGAAAATATGACCAACAAGTCCAAAAAGGACTATGCTTACACCCTGGTGGACGTAAACACCCGCATCACCGACGAGGTGGCCAACGAGCTGCGTGCCATCCCCAATATGGTCCGGGTTCGGGTACTCAACCACTAAGATTGATCATCCTTCTTCCAATGAAAAAAATCCTCAGCCCAACGGGCTGAGGATTTTTTATGCTTTACTGTTCTTGTTACGCCACCGTATAGCCGCCCCGAACCAGCACTTTTACCGTCCCGGCAGTAGCGGTGAGGGTACGCCCCTCAATGGTGGACATATACAGGTGGTTCTTGGTCAGAGAAGTCCCGTTGCTTACGCTATCTCCGGTGGTCAGGTCGATCAGGGCGGGATTTTCGGAGGACTGCACGGAAGCGGTACCAACGCGCAGCAGCACCTCGCAGCCCACATCCAGATGCATCACCTGGCCGCTGGTCATGGTCACCAGGGTATAGCCGGCGCTGGAGCCGCCTCCCTGTCCCCCCTGGCCGATCTGAAGGATGTACTGGTTGATTTGATGGGAAAAGCTCTCCTCCAGCTCCTTTTGGCGGGTAGCCGTGCTGGCCTCCACCTGCTTCACCACCTGAGGAATGGCTGTGTCGTTGAGATAGCTGAGGGTGACCAGCGGGTCGCTCTTGTCCCCGCCGGCAGCCAGGGCCGCTCCGGTCCCCAGGCACAGGGCGGTGAGGGCCAGGGCGCCCAGGCGGATGGTCCACTGCTTGCTGATCTTTTTCATTGGTATGTTCTCCTTT
>CALWOP010000059.1 GCA_944383195.1 uncultured Oscillospiraceae bacterium | reverse complement strand
CAGATGTGCTTCTCCGACCCCAACCAGGGTCTGGCCTCCGCCCAGTACATCTCCGAGCAGAAGCTGGGCGAGAAGGTCTTCATCATCTGGAAGAACGACGAGGCCTATTCCTCCGGTATTAAGGAGCAGTTTGTGGCCGAGGCTGAGAAGCTGGGCCTGAACGTTGTGGGCGATGCCACCTTCACCGCTGACACCGCCACTGACTTCACCGTTCAGCTGACCCAGGCCAAGCAGGCCGGCGCTGACCTGCTGTTCCTGCCCATCTACTATGATGCCGCCTCCCTGATCCTCACCCAGGCCAACGCCATGGGCTATGAGCCCAAGTTCTTCGGCGTGGACGGCATGGACGGCATCCTCACCGTGGACGGCTTCGACACCTCCCTGGCCGAGGGCGTTATGCTGCTGACCCCCTTCAACGCCGACGCCGAGGATGAGGCCACCCAGCACTTTGTAAAGGCCTATCAGGACAAGTACGGCGAGACCCCCATCCAGTTTGCTGCCGACGCCTATGACTGCGTCTACGCCTACAAGCAGGCCCTGGAGACCGCCGGCTGCACCCCCGACATGAGCGCGGCTGACATCAACGCCAAGCTGAAGGAGACCTTCCCCACCATCACCTTCACCGGCCTGACCGGCGACGGCGCCGGCATCACCTGGGACGCCACCGGCGCGGTGTCCAAGAGCCCCAAGGGCATGGTCATCCAGAACGGTGCTTACGTGGGTATGGACTGATCCTCTTTTGTCACAATACGTTGTTCCCAGGAGGCTGCCCAGCAGCCTCCTGGGACACCCATTTCCTTGCAGCGAAAAGGGGACGCATGAGAAAGGGGCCGGAAAATGGCCCGGCATTTTTCCCATGCGCCCTGAGAGAGAGAAAAGGTGTGTGAATTATGGATTTCTTGACCCTGTTGGATTATCTGATCCGAGGGCTGAGTCTGGGCAGCATCTATGCCATCATCGCCCTGGGCTACACCATGGTGTACGGCATTGCCAAAATGCTCAACTTCGCCCATGGCGATGTCATCATGGTGGGCGGCTACATCTGCTTTTTCACCGTGAGCGGCATGACCCCCATGTTCCCTGAAGGCTCCGCGGCCGCGGCGGTAGTGCCTGCTGTGGCGGGCGTACTGCTGTCCATGGTGGTATGCACCGTTCTGGGCGTGGTCATTGAGGGGCTGGCCTATAAGCCTCTGCGTCAGGCTCCCTCCCTGGCGGTACTGATTACCGCCATCGGCGTGAGCTATTTCCTCCAGAACGCCGCGCTGCTGCTCTGGTCCTCCAGCCCCAAGTACTTCTCCCCCATCGTGGGCAGCGGCCAGCTGAAAGTCGGCCCCCTGACCATTTCCTATGTCACTCTGACGACCATCGCCGCCTGCGTGGTTATTATGATCGCTCTGACCTCTTTTACCGGCCGTACCAAAATGGGAAAAGCCATGCGTGCGGTGTCTGAGGACAAGGGCGCGGCCCAGCTGATGGGCATCAATGTCAACCGTACCATCTCCATGACCTTTGCCATCGGCTCCGCTCTGGCCGCCATCGCCGGTGTGCTGCTGTGCTCCGCCTATCCCACCCTGACCCCCACCACCGGCTCCATGCCCGGCATCAAGGCCTTCACCGCCGCCGTGTTTGGAGGAATCGGCTCCATCCCCGGCGCTCTGCTGGGCGGGCTGCTGCTGGGCATCATCGAGATCTTCGCCAGCGCCTATATCTCCACCCAGCTGTCCACCGCCGTGGTCTTCGGGGTGCTGATCGTGGTGCTGCTGGTCAAGCCCGCGGGCCTGCTGGGCAAGACCGTGCGGGAGAAAGTGTGAGGTGGCCGGCATGAAAAAGAATATTCTGACCATCAACAAGACCACCCGCACCACTTTCTTCACTTACGCCCTGGTCATTGTGGCCTTTGTGATCATTCAGCTTCTGCGTACCTTTAAAGAGGGCGGCGTGGGCTCGGTACTGGAGGGACAGCTCATCCCCATCTGTGCCTATGTGACCATGGCCCTGGCCCTGAACCTTGTGGTGGGCATCTCCGGCGAGCTGAGCCTGGGCCATGCGGGCTTTATGAGCATTGGCGCCTTTATGGGCTGCTCCGCCGCCGGCGCTCTGGCCGGTGTGATCCCCTCCGCCCCCCTGCGCCTGGCTGTGGCTATGCTGGTAGGGGCTGTGCTGGCCGGTTTCTTCGGCTTCCTCATCGGCATTCCGGTGCTGCGCCTCAACGGCGACTACCTAGCCATCGTTACCCTGGCCTTCGGCGAGATCATCAAGAGCCTGCTGACCAACGTCTACCTGGGCGTAGACTCCAGTGGATTCCAGTTCAGCTTCCTGGAAAACCGGAACACCCTGGGCGAGGGCGGCATCGAGCTCATCAAAGGCCCCATGGGCGTGATGAACGCCCAGCGCATTTCCTCCTTTGTGGCCGGCTTTGTGCTGGTGATGATCACCCTGGTGGTCATCTTCAACCTGGTCAACAGCCGCACCGGCCGGGCCATCATGGCCGCCCGAGACAACCGCATCGCTGCTGAGAGCGTGGGCATCAGCGTCACCAAGTACAAGATGATCGCCTTTGTCACCTCCGCCGCCCTGGCGGGCGCCGCCGGCACTCTGTACGGCTGCAGCCAGACCACCTTTGTGGCCACCAAATTTGACTTCAACACCTCTATCCTTATTCTGGTGTTCGTAGTGTTGGGCGGACTGGGCAATATGTGGGGCTCGGTGATTGCCGCCGCCGCCCTGACCATCCTGCCCGAGGCTCTGCGCCAGTTCGCTGACTACCGTATGCTGGTGTATGCCATCGTGCTGATCCTGGTCATGCTGGCCACCAACAATCCCACCCTCTGGAACTGGTATGCCCGGTTCCGGAGAAAAAAAGCTGAAGAGGAAGGGGGCGCCGCGAAATGAGTAAATTTCAGAAAGAGCCGGTAAAGCTTGTCCCGGTGCCCAGCACCAACAAGATCCCCGAGCGCGACATTGACAAAAGCCCCATTCTGGAGTGCCGCCATCTGGGCATCGACTTCGGTGGTCTGGCTGCGGTCAAGGACTTTAACATGGCCATCGGTCGCACGGAGATCGCCGGCCTGATCGGTCCCAACGGCGCTGGTAAAACCACCGTCTTTAACCTGCTGACCAAGGTGTACCAGCCCACCCGGGGCACCATTCTTCTGGACGGCATGGACACCAACAATATGAATACTGTCCAGGTAAACAAGGCTGGCATCGCCCGTACCTTCCAGAACATCCGTCTGTTCAACAACCTCACCGTGGAGGACAACGTAAAGCTGGGCCTTCACAACCATATTAACTGCGGGATGTGGAGCGGAATTTTCCGTCTGCCCAAGTACTGGCAGTCGGAAAAGAAGGCCCATGAGGAGGCTATGGAGCTGCTGTCTATCTTCGACATGGGCTACCTGGCCAAGTTCAAGGCCAGCTCCCTGCCCTACGGCGCACAGCGCCGGCTGGAGATCGTCCGGGCTCTGGCCACCAAGCCCAGCCTGCTGCTGCTGGACGAGCCGGCAGCCGGTATGAACCCCTCGGAGACGGCAGAGCTGATGGAGACCATCGTAAAGATCCGTGACACCTTCAACATCGCCATTTTGCTCATCGAGCACGACATGAACCTGGTCATGGGCATCTGCGAGGGCATTGCGGTGCTGAACTTCGGCCAAATCATTGCCAAGGGCACCCCCGAGGAGATCAAAAACGACCCGGTGGTCATCGAGGCCTACCTGGGCAAGCAGAAGGAGGCGTAAGGACGTGGAAAATGCACTGCTCAATGTGGAGAATATCAACGTCTATTACGGCGCCATCCACGCCATCAAGGACGTGTCCTTCCATGTAAACAAGGGTGAGATCGTCACCCTCATCGGCGCCAACGGCGCCGGAAAGACCACCACCCTCCAGACCATTTCCGGCCTGCTGCGCTCCAAGACCGGGAGCATCACCTTTGATGGCAAGGCCATCCAGGCCATCAGCCCCGACAAGCTGGTGTCCCACGGTCTGGCCCAGGTGCCGGAAGGACGCCGGATCTTCCTGCAGATGTCTGTGGAGGAGAATCTGGAGATGGGCGCCTACACCCAGCCTCCCGCCGGAGTCCCCCAGGACCTGGAAATGGTCTTCTCCCTGTTCCCCCGCTTGAAGGAGCGCCGCCGTCAGGTGGCGGGTACTTTGTCCGGCGGTGAGCAGCAGATGCTGGCCATGGGCCGTGCGCTCATGTCCCACCCCAAGCTGCTGATGCTGGACGAGCCCTCCATGGGCCTGGCCCCCATTCTGGTGGAACAGATCTTTGAGATCATCCAGAATCTGAACCACAACGGCTCCACCATTCTTCTGGTGGAACAGAACGCCCAGATGGCCCTGTCTGTGGCCCACCGCGGCTACGTGCTGGAGACGGGCAAGATCGTCACCACTGGCACCGGAGAGGAACTCATCCGCAGCCCGGAGATCAAGCGGGCCTACCTGGGCGGCTGAGTCCCACTGCCCGCCCTGTCAAATTTAAGGAATCTGACTGCGGGACCGTCCCTCAGGGGGCGGCCCCGCTTTTTCATATTTCTGCCGCATTGTGAAAGGGGGAATTGCCTTGTCAGTCGATATGAAATCAAAGATCTCTCAATCCCTGACCAATCTGCTCCAGCACAAGGAGCTGGACAAAATCACCGTAAAAGAGCTGGTGGCAGACTGCGCCATCAGCCGCCAGACCTTCTACTATCACTTTCGGGATATTATGGACGTGGTTGAGTGGCAGAATCAGCAAATTCTCAACCAGTCCATCGCCCGCAGTCTGGCCGCCCCCTCCTTTTATCAGGCGCTGGAGGGGATGGTGCGGGAGGCGTTTCAGTACCGTCAGATGATCCAGCAGCTCATGGCCTCTCAGCGACGGGGAGAGATCGAACAACTCTTTTTTCAGGCGGTGCATACCTACCTGAAAAAAATGTTCCAGCAGAGGGCTCCCTCCCTGGCACTTACGCCGGCGGATGCCGACACCGTCCTGTGCTTCAGCTCCTGGGGTGTTGTGGGGATGATGCTCACCGATTTGAACCAGAAGCAGCCCGACCTGGATGCTCTGACTCAGCGGATGTACCGCCTGCTCACTGGACGCCTGGCTGTCCATATCCCCGATCCGCCCCAGCCCTGACCTTTTGTCACATTTGGAAATCTGTCTATACAGATTCCTCTATCTGCCAGTGGCCTAGACACTCCTTTTCTGGTATAAAAAGAATGGGTTCATATATGGGGCCCTGTGCTTTAACTAAAGGAGTGAACTTGCATGAACGAAGTCAAACGACCAAAAAAGCCGCTGATTTATTATTATGGGATCATCTGTCTTGCCTTGATTCTCTTTAATCTGCTGGCCATGCCTATCCTCTCCGAGCGTCAGATCAAGGAGGTAGACTACGGCACCTTTATGTCCATGACGGAAAACGGAGAGATCGGTCGGGTGGAGATCCAGGAGCAGGAGAACCGCATCCTCTTCACCGACAAGGAGGAGACCACGGTATACAAAACCGCCATGGTGGACGATCCGGAGCTGACCGACCGCCTTCACCAGGCCGATATCCCCTTCTATGGCCAGGAAATTCAGCAGGAGTCCCCCATCCTCACCTTCCTGCTGAGTTGGGTGCTGCCTTTGGTGGTTTTCATCGCCATCGGCCAGTTGATGTCCAAAAAGCTCATGGACCGGGCAGGGGGTGCCAACGCCATGTCTTTCGGCTTCGGCAAATCCAACGCAAAAATCTATGTGAAGTCCTCAGAGGGCATTAAATTCTCTGACGTGGCCGGGGAAGATGAGGCCAAGGAAAATCTCACGGAAATCGTGAATTATCTCCACGACCCTACCAAATATCAGGAGATCGGTGCTTCCATGCCCAAGGGCATCCTGCTGGTGGGCCCTCCGGGCACCGGCAAGACCATGCTGGCTAAGGCAGTGGCAGGCGAGGCCAACGTTCCCTTCTTCTCCATCTCCGGCTCGGAGTTTGTTGAGATGTTTGTGGGCATGGGTGCCTCCAAGGTCCGTGATCTCTTTAAGCAGGCCAAGGAGAAGGCCCCCTGTATCGTTTTCATCGATGAGATCGACGCCATCGGCAAGAAGCGGGACGGCCAGATGGGCGGCAACGATGAGCGAGAGCAGACCCTCAACCAGCTGCTCACCGAGATGGACGGCTTTGAAGGGAACAACGGGGTCATTATCCTGGCCGCCACCAACCGGCCTGAGTCTCTGGACCCGGCCCTTACCCGCCCCGGACGCTTTGACCGCCGGGTGCCGGTGGAGCTGCCCGATCTCCAGGGTCGTGAGGCCATCTTGAAGGTCCACGCCAAAAAGATCAAAGTGGCCGACGATGTGGACTTCAATCGGATCGCCCGCATGGCCTCCGGCGCCTCTGGCGCGGAGCTGGCCAACATCATCAACGAGGCCGCCCTCCGGGCGGTGCGGGATGGACGGCGCTTTGCCTCCCAGTCCGATCTGGAGGAGAGTATCGAGGTGGTCATTGCCGGCTACCAAAAGAAAAACGCCATCCTTACCGACCAGGAAAAGTGGACGGTGGCCTGCCATGAGATCGGCCACGCCCTGGTGGCCGCGGAACAGTCCCACTCCGCCCCGGTGCAGAAAATCACCATCATCCCCCGCACCTCCGGGGCGCTGGGTTACACCATGCAGGTGGAGGAGGGCAACCACTACCTGCTCACCCAGGAGGAGTTGGAGAACAAAATTGCCACCTACACCGGCGGCCGTGCCGCGGAAGAAGTTGTGTTCGGAACCAGCTCCACCGGAGCCTCCAACGACATCGAGCAGGCCACCAAGCTGGCCCGGGCCATGATCACCCGGTACGGCATGAGCCAGGACTTTGATATGGTGGCCCTGGCAACAGTCCAGAACCAGTATCTGGGGGGCGACGCCTCCCTGTCCTGTTCTCCCCAAACTCAGGCGGAGATCGACCGTCAGGTGGTGGAACTGGTCAAGCGTCAGCACGAGAAAGCCCGCTCCATTTTGATGGAGCACCGGGAAAAGCTGGATGAGCTGGCCCGATACCTCTATGAAAAAGAAACCATCACAGGGGAGGAATTTATGCGCATCCTCCAGTCCTAATTAAATCAAACGCCGCCGGATTACTCCGGCGGCGTTTTCCTTTGATTTCTTGTGTGTCAGTCCTGCTGTTCTTCTTCCCGGAGGGCATTGATGATCCTGGGCAGCAGCTGTTTCTTCCGGCTGACCACCCCCGGCAGGACAGCCAGGCCGTCCTGTACCTCTACCTGAAAGGCCCGGGATACCAGGGATTCAGCTCCCTTTCCCGCCATCAGCAGCTCCGTGCTGGCCCCCCGTACATCGGTGAACATATAGAAAATATAGTCCAGCCCCTGCTTTTCCAGGGCCACCGGCAGATAGGGACCGATGAGGGCCTCGCTGGCTTTCCGGTTGCGCTCCACCATATAGCTGCCCTGGCCCACGCCGAAGCGGATGGCCCCGCTGTCAAAAATCTTATAGTCCCCGTTAAAAATCTCCTCGGCGGTTTTCCCGCTCACGTCCCCGCCGTGCTCAAACATGGCATCGGCATAGGCCTCCAGCTCCACCCCGGCCAGCTCAGCCAGTTTTCGGGCGGTGCGCTCATCCACAGCGGTACAGGTGGGACTGCGGAACATCAGCGTATCGGACAAAATGGCAGAGAGCATAAGGCCCGCAGTGGTCCGGTCGATCTCCACGCCGTTTTCCTCATACATCTGGTAGATGATGGTGGACGTACAGCCCACGGGGACGTTACGGAAGTAGACCGGTCCATCGGTCTCCATGGAGCCGATGCGGTGGTGATCGATGATCTCCAGGATCTCCGCCTGTTCAATGCCCTCCACCGCCTGGTTCTTCTCATTATGGTCCACCAGAATGAGCTGCTTTTTATGTAAGCCCATCATGTTCCGGCGGGACACCACGCCCACATACCGCCCCTCATCGTCCAGCACCGGGAAATAGCGGTAGCGCACCGAGGTCATGACCTTGGTGGCCGCCTCCACAGAGCTGTTCAACGTGAAGGTCAGCAGCCCGTTCTCGGTCATATAGTGGCGGATGGGCGCCGCCTGGCTGATCATCTGTCCGGCCACATAGGTGCTCTTGGGGGTGCCGATCATGATGCAACCCTGCTCCTCGGCCAGCATACGGATAGTCCGGGACACCTTACTGTCGGCGCACACCACCACACAGCCCGCCCCCATCTCGATGGCGGCCAGCTGACTCTCACTTCGGTTGGCCACAATGACGATATCCCCCGGAGAGATGGACTTCTCGATCTGCTCGGCGCTTCCTGAGCCGATGATAATCCGGCCCTTGACCCGTTTATCTTCAATATTGCCCACCAGAACGGTACCCTCCAGGATATCCAAAATGTTCTGATAGCTGGTCTCGGCCTTTTCCAGGATATGGGTGTCCAAACCGTCCATATTGGCGGTGGCCACGTCTTTAACGGTGATGACGCCCTTGAGCCGCTGCTCCTGGTCTACGATACACAGGGTGTCGATCTGCTGGTCCCTCATGATCATCCAGGCCCGACGCAGACTCGTCTCCCCATCCACGCCCTCCATGATTCGGATATCCACGTCCCGGATCTGGGGGCTTACATCTGTATAGAGCTGGGGCGCGGGAACCTGGAAATAATCCAGGACAAATTCTGTCTCCCGGTTCAAAAGCCCGGCCCGGCAGGGCTTACATGGATGCTCCGGGTCCAGGATGTTTTTCAGGCGGCTGTACGCAATGGCGGAACAGATGGAGTCCGTGTCTGGGTTGCGGTGTCCGATGACCTTAATGGCGCGGAGATTTTCTTGACTGTTCATAGGCTGCCCTCGTCTCTCCCCCTCGTGGGGGTGGATTTGTTCTCATTATACCACGTCCGGCGGCACTGCGCCTGGAAAAAAATGCTCGTTTTTCTGTGTTATCTTGCCCTTTCCAAAAAAATTGTCCCGCCCAAAAGGGCGGGACAATAGTGCTTACCGTTTTTTGCTGAAAATGCGCTCCAGAATGTCCCAGTCATCGTCGCTGACCGGAGCTTTCTCAGGCTGGGCCACGGGAGCAGGGGCTTCCTCCTGAGCAGGTGCCTGGGCAGTGGGCTGCGCGGCGGCCTGGGGGGCAGCCTCAGCCTGGGCGGCGGGCGCCGCCGCAGGAGCAGAAGCGGTGGCTGACTCATCAAAGCCGGTGGCAATGACAGTGACGCGGATCTCATCCTCCAGGCTCTCATCAAAGGCGGCGCCGAAGATGATATTGGCCTCGGGATGGGCGGCCTCCTGCACCAGATTGGCGGCAGTTTCCACTTCCTCCAGTCCGATGTCCATAGAGCCGGTGACATTGATCAGCACGCCCTTGGCCCCGTTGATAGAGGTCTCCAGCAAGGGGCTGGAGATGGCCATCTTGGCGGCCTCCTCCGCCTTGTTCTTGCCTGCGGCACGGCCAACGCCCATATGGGCCCGGCCGGCGTCCTTCATGACGGCAGACACATCGGCGAAATCCAGGTTAATGAATCCAGTATTCTTAATCAGGTCGGAGATGGACTGAACGGCCTGCTGGAGCACATCATCGGCGATTTCAAAGGCGTTGACCATGGTGATCTTCTGATCGGTGGCCAGCTTCAGCCGCTCATTGGGGATGATGACCAGGGAGTCTACCTTGTTGCGCAGCTCCGCAATGCCGCCCTCGGCCTGCTTCATCCGGCGCATTCCCTCAAACCGGAAGGGTTTCGTGACCACGCCCACGGTGAGCACGCCCAGCTCCTTGGCAATGTCAGCCACGATGGGGGCCGCGCCGGTGCCGGTACCGCCGCCCATACCGGCGGTGATAAAGACCATATCAGCCTCTTCCAGGGCTTTGGAAATCTGGGTCCGGTTCTCTTCAGCGGACTTGCGGCCCACCTCGGGATCGGAGCCGGCGCCCTGACCGTTGGTCAGCTTCTCGCCGATTTGAATCTTCTGAGTCGCGGCGGAGATGGACAGCGCCTGCTTATCGGTATTGACGGCGATGAATTCCACACCTTTCGTCCCGGTGCGCACCATGCGGTTGACTACATTGTTGCCGCCGCCGCCTACGCCGATCACCTTGATATTTACCACGTTATCCGGTCCCATATCCAACCCGAACGCCATATTAGTTCCTCCTATGTAAATCGAGGCCAAATCTCCACCAAGGTATTGTGTGGATGCCTCCAAGATAATCAAGATTTAGTTAGTTCATTGTATCGCGGTTTCCAGCGTTGGTCAAGAGGAAATCGGCGATCCTTACAAACTTTCCACGATTTTTTCGCCCCTCTTTCCCCATCTTTTGGCAAATGGCGAGCTGCTGCGTCGAAAAGCCGGAGCCAGCTCTGCTCAATCTTTGGAGAAGACCACCTGATAATCCTCCTGGGTCAGGTCCATAGTGCCGCTCACCTCTGGGCCGTGCTTTTTCTCCAGATCCTCCCGCACTGTGGAAATGACCTGAAGCTCATAGGCAAAATCAGCGGTCAGATCCATTTTCACCGTGTAGCGATCCAGATAGCGCAGCTCCATCTGAGTTTTGCCCAGAGCAATGGAAGAGAAGTCCTGGGTCATCCCCGCTGTCTCCATAGTCCCCAGAAGACTGAGCAGAGCGTCCAGCCTGGCCTGCTGAGACTGGGGTACTGACAACGCGGTGCCAGCCTGGGGCAACAGGGCGGCCAGGCCGGTGACAGAGATGGTGCTTCCGTCTCCGGCGGCCTGCTCCAACAGCTTTCCCTTTACGCTGATGAGCCAGGGCTGCCGGGCCACGGCCTCCACTTCAGTCACTCCACCGGAGCCAGAGGCATCGCCAGAAGCGGCTGCAGAGGTGTCGCCGGAAGCATCCTCCGCGGATGTGTCTTCCCCATCCGTCTCACTCTCCGTCCCATCTTCGCCTTTCAGCTCTCCCTGAAGCTCCAACAGTTCCTGGGCTGTGGGGGGCTCTATCCGTGCAACGGCGTTCCACTCCACCACGGTGATGACCACGGTACTGGGCAGGGCTCTGCGAATGGACACCTCCCCAATGTAAGGCAGGGTCTGCCGCAGCTGCTGGGCGATGGCAAACTTATTCCAGCCATAGAGATTCTGTCCTTTTTCAATGCCAGCCACCTCTATGATCTCCTCCTGGGTATAGCGGCTGTTTCCGCTGACCACCACCTGCTCCACCCGGAAAAAGACGGTAACGCCCGCCGTCAGGGCCACGATCAGGGCCAGGAGGCACAAAAGCTTAAACAGCGGCCCCAATCGGCCTCTGTTCCGCCTGCGTTTTCGGCTGCTTCTGTTTCTTACCATGGGTAATCTCCTTGCTCTCCGGCCGGACCGTCCCCAGCCGGGTTCTCTTAGGGAAGTTCCCGGATCTCCCCGCCCAACTGGCGCAGGTTCCGGGCAAAGTTCTCATAGCCTCTTCGGATGTGGCGCAGCTGAGACAGGGTACTCATCCCCTCCGCCCCCAGAGCGGCCACCACCAGGGCCGCGGCGCCCCGCAGATCGGTCCCCCGGAGGGTAGCCCCCCGCAGGCGCCCCACTCCCTGTACCACGGCCACCCGGCCGTCCACCTGGATGTCCGCCCCCATGCGGCGCAGTTCGTCCACATGGCCGTAGCGGCTGTCAAAAATATTTTCCACAAACATGGTGCTTCCCTCTCCGCCCGCTAAGGCGGCCATCAACACCGCCTGGGCATCGGTGGGGAAGCCGGGATAGGGGGCGGTGCGCACCGGGGGGATTCCCCGCAGCAGCCCCCATTGCTCCATCGCAATGAAATTTTCTCCGGTATGTATTTCACACCCCGCCTGGCTAAGGCAGGCAAGGACCGCAGTAAGGGTATCCGGGTCAACCCCCACAAGCTCCACCGCTCCCCTGGCGGCTGCTCCGGCACACAGGTATGTGGCCGCAGCCATCCGGTCCCCCATGACCCGATATCTGGTGGGATGAAGGGGGACGCCCCCCTCCACAGTGATGACACTTCCTCCCGCCCCTGAGACCCGCGCTCCCATGGACCGCAAAAAGTTTTGCAAATCTACGATCTCCGGTTCCCGGGCAGCCCCCACGATCGTCGTGGTGCTTTCGCAGCCGCAGGCGGCCAGCATAGCGTTTTCTGTGGCTCCCACGCTGGGGATAGACAGGCAGATCTCCCGTCCCGCCGGGTTTGTCTGGGTCTGATGGCAGCATAGGCTCCCCTGCTCCTCCAAAATTTCCGCCCCCAGGGCGCGCAGGGCGGCCAGGTGCAGGTCAATGGGCCGGGGGCCCAGCTCACAGCCGCCTGGGTAGAAGAGCTCCGCTTCTCCCAGCCGGGCCAACAGCGCCCCCAGGAAAATCACCGACGAGCGCATCTCCCGCATCAGCTGCTCGGGAATCTGGCAGCGGCTGAGGACCGATGCGTCAATGGCGACCCGGTCCCCCTCCCGTTCCACCCGGCAGCCTAGCAGGCGCAGGATATCCAGGGTGGCAGACACGTCAGAAAGATCGGGGCAGTTCTCGATCACACTCTCTCCCGGCGCCAAAAGAGCGGCAGCCAGGATGGGCAATACACTGTTTTTCGCCCCGTGGATCTCCAGCCGGCCCTCCAGGGGCCGTCCGCCCTGAATTTCATAATAACTCATGGGATAGCCTCCAAATTGTCTGGATTTGGGCTATCCTATGCCAAAGGCCGAGC
>CALWOP010000058.1 GCA_944383195.1 uncultured Oscillospiraceae bacterium | reverse complement strand
GTGCTCAGTATAAAAAAGAAATGTAAAATGCGAAACCCCAGTTATGTTAAATCCATGTAAAATCAAAACAGAGGCCCGGAGCAAGTCGCTCCAAGCCTCTGTTTTCGCCGGAATCGTTTGAATATGGCGTCAGTGGCGCTCCTCCACCGGATCTCTGTCACGAAACAGCAGCGTCACGCACCAGACGGCGGACAGACCCACCAGCGTATAGATCACCCGGCTGATCATGCTTCCGGAACCTCCGCAAGCAAAGGCCACCAGGTCAAACTGGAACAGGCCCACGCTTCCCCAGTTCAAGCCGCCGATGATCAGCAGCGTCAGGGCGATTTTGTCCATAATCACGTCAGACCACCTCCTTCAATCGGGTTCCACAGGTAGTTTGACCCTTTCCCGGCTTTTTATACGTCATTTTAAATTTAATGCAGCGACTGCGGTCCAAATCCCTGTGGCAGCAGCTGGGACAGCTCCATCTCCGCAAAGCTCCCATCCCTCCGGGCGGCCAGCACCCGGAGCCGGGGGGCGAACTCATAGAGCATCTGCCGGCAGGCGCCGCAGGGCCAGCAGTAATCCTCCCCTGTCCCGGCAATGGCGATGGTGAGCCAGCCCTCCCGGCAGCCCTCGCTCACCGCTTTTACAAGGGCGGTGCGCTCGGCGCAGATGGTGGAACCGTAGGCGGCGTTTTCCACATTGCAGCCGGTAAACACCCGCCCATCCTCACACAAAAGCGCCGCCCCCACCGGAAAATGGGAGTAGGGTACATAGGAAAAGTTCTGCATTTCTATGGCTTTTTGCACCAATTCCTCATCTGACATAGCGTTCCCTCCTTTTCTCTATCATACCCAAGGAAAAATCATCTTGCAATCCCATTTTTTTCGTACTATAATGATGCCCAAAGCCGTGGGACAATGGCTGGACAAAAAGGGAGCTCGCAAACGGGCTGAGAGGAAGCTGTGCGCTTCGACCTGTGACCTGATTTGGGTAATGCCAACGTAGGGAGATCGTTTTTCCGGTAAATACCGTGGGACCATCTTTCTAAGGAAGGATTATCCCGCGGTTATTTTTTGTTTGGAGGAATGATCTATGCTCGGAACCTGTCTGGAGCAGGTGCGCTGGAATACCCCTCTGGTGCACAACATCACCAATTACGTCACCGTCAACGATGTGGCCAACATCCTGCTGGTCTGCGGAGGCAGCCCCATTATGTCCGATGACATTCAGGATGTGGAGGACATCACGTCCATCTGCGGGGGGCTGAACATCAACATCGGTACCCTGAATCAAACTACCATCCCCTCCATGTTTGCCGCGGGAAAGAAATCCAATGCCCTGGGCCACCCCGTTTTGCTGGACCCTGTGGGGGCCGGCGCCAGCGCTCTGCGCACCCAGACCGCCCTAAAACTGATGGAGGAGGTCAAATTTGCCGTCATCCGGGGCAACATCTCCGAAATCAAGACCCTGGCCGCCGGTTCGGGCAGCACCCGTGGGGTGGATGCCGACGTGGCCGATGCGGTGACAGAGGACAATTTGGACGCATCCGTGGCTTTTGCCAAGGCCATGGCCGCTAAAACCGGGGCCATCATTGCCATCACCGGAGCCATCGACCTGGTGGCCGACGGAGAGCGGTGTTATGTGATCCGCAACGGCCGTCCCGAGATGGGCAGAATCACCGGCACAGGCTGCCAGCTGTCCGGCCTGGCCACCGCCTACGTGGTGGCCAATCCCGGCAACGAGCTGGAGGCCGTGGCCGCCGCCGTGGCTTCCATGGGCCTGGCCGGTGAGATCGGCTGGGCCAATATGGCCCCCACTGACGGCAACTCCACCTACCGCAACCGGATCATCGACGCCATCTTCCACATGGACGGCGCAACTTTGGACAAGGGGGCCAAGTATGAAGTGCGATAAAAATGACCTGCTTCTCTACGCCGTCACCGACCGAGCCTGGCTGGGCGGACGCACTTTGAAAGAACAGGTGGAGGACTCCCTAAAGGGCGGCGCTACCATGATTCAAATCCGTGAAAAGCACTTGGACCGGGATGCTTTTCTGGCGGAAGCTCTGGAGCTGAAAGCGCTATGCAAGCAGTATAAGGTCCCATTCCTGGTCAATGACGATGTGGAGCTGGCTGTTAAGGTGGGGGCCGATGGGGTCCATGTGGGCCAGCACGATATGGAGGCAGGACAGGTCCGCGCCAAAATCGGCCCGGACATGATTCTGGGCGTCTCTGCCCAGACCGTGGAGCAGGCTCTCCTGGCCCAGGGGGCCGGGGCAGACTATCTGGGGGTAGGGGCCGTGTTCCCCACCGGCACCAAGGATGATGCGGACGCAGTGAGTTACGACACCCTCCAGGCCATCTGCCAGGCGGTGGACATCCCGGTGGTGGCCATCGGCGGGATCACCAAAGACAATGTCAGCACTCTCTCCGGCAGCGGCATCTGCGGCATCGCCGTAGTTTCCGCCCTCTATGCCCAGCCGGATATTGAGGCCGCCGCCCGGGAGCTTTTGTCTCTCACCAAAGAGATGGTGGCCAAATGACGTTCAAAGGGGCAATTTTTGACCTGGACGGCACCCTTGTGGACTCCATGTATATCTGGGACTGGGTACCCGGAGCACTCATCCGCAAACTCGGGGGCGATCCTACTCAGGATCTGGCACAGGCCCTGACCAAGCTGAGCCGGGAGGAGGCTGCGGAATATCTGATCGAACGCTTCCACCTCACTCAGACCCCGGCGGAGATCATACAGGCCGTCAACGACCTGGTCAGCGAGGAATACCGGGATAAGGTTCCCATGAAGCCCGGGGCAGATGCTTTGCTGAAGCGACTGCACCGGGCAGGGATTCCCTGCGGCATCGCCACCGCCAGCGAGGCCTTCCAGGCCCAGGAGGCCATGGAGCGCCTGGACCTGTGGCATTATTTTCAATTCGCCATCAGCTGCGGAGAGTATGGCTCTAAAAGCCGCCCGGATATCTATTTGGAGGCCGCCCGGCGCTTAGGCGGCGAGCCGGGAGAACTTCTGGTCTTTGAAGACGCCCCCCACGCCGCCCGAACTGCCAGAGATGCGGGCTTTCAGGTGGCTGGGGTTTACGACCTCTCCGCCCGTGAGGATCAGGAGGAGCTGAAGCGCCTCTGCCGCTGGTATCTGCCCCAGTTGGACGACCCCAGTTTTCTTTCGGAACTGCAAGATGTTTAAAAACTGGCGGCCATTGGCCGCCAACCGGGGTGCAGCCCAGCGCCAGCGGGTGCACCCCGGAGAGGAGGAGCAGTGAAATGAGCGAATTTTCCCGCCTGCGGGAAAACGAGGGATATGGAGCTTGCTCAAAATCGGCGGCCATTGGCCGCCAACCGGGGTGCAGCCCAGCGCCAGCGGGTGCACCCCGGAGAGGAGGAGCAGTGGAATGAGCGAACTTTGCCCACCGGGCAAAGAGAGTGATATGGAACTTGCTCCGACGACGCGACACTTCTCCGTCCCCAAATCGCAGCCCAGCGCCCAGCGGGTGCGATTTGGAAAGACGGATCGGCGAAATGAGTGCGTTTGCCCGCCTGCGGGGAAACAAACGATATTCAGCCCGCGACGGCTTGGGGGCACCACCTGCCGCCGCGCTATAAAACCTCAATGCGACCCAACAGAAAGGAGTCTTGGTATGAAAACCGCATTGACGATCGCTGGAAGCGACTCCAGCGGAGGCGCCGGAATCCAGGCTGACATCAAGACCATGACCGCCAACGGCGTCTATGCCATGAGCGCGGTCACCGCCCTGACGGCCCAGAACACCACCGGCGTCTATGGCATTTTGGAATCCACCCCGGACTTTCTCGCCCAACAGCTGGACTGCATCTTTACCGATATTTTTCCAGATGCAGTAAAGATCGGGATGGTCTCCTCCACCCCTCTCATTGAGGTGATCGGAGCAAAGCTTCGGGCCTATCAGGCCAAAAATATCGTGGTGGACCCGGTCATGGTGGCCACCAGCGGCTCCCGGCTCATCTCCCAGGAGGCTGTGGAGGCGCTGAAGGGCCTTTTGCTCCCTCTGGCCACCGTCCTCACCCCCAATCTCCCGGAGGCGGAGGTATTGTCCGGGATGCGCATCACCTCCCCAGCGGACATGGAACGGGCCGCCCGTGCCATTGGAGAGGCCTACGGCTGCGCTGTGCTGTGCAAAGGGGGCCACGCCATGAACGATGCCAACGACCTATTGTGGCAGGAGGGCCGCTCCCGCTGGTTTGAAGGCCGACGGATTCAGAATCCCAACACCCACGGCACCGGCTGCACCCTCTCCTCCGCCATCGCCTCCAACTTGGCCAAGGGCTGCCCCCTGGACCAAGCGGTGGAGCGGGCCAAGGATTATATCTCCGGCGCGCTGGAGGCCATGCTGGATCTGGGCCAGGGCAGCGGTCCGCTGGATCACACTTTCTGCATTTCCAACGCTTACACCGCCCCCTAATCAGGAAGTGAGGAACCCGCCATGACCTTTCTTGAACTATGCATCCAAGACAGCCTTCCCATCTGGGAGCGATGTCTGAACACCCCTTTCGTCCAAGGCATCGGGGACGGCTCCCTGGACGAGGCCTGTTTCAAAGGCTATATCGTGGATGACAGTCTCTACCTCCGGGAGTACACCAAGGTATTTGCCTGGGGCATCCTCCACTCCCACGACATGGATGAGATCCGCAGCTACTACTCCCTGCTCTCCTTTGTCAACGAGAGCGAGGACCGGACCCGGCAATACTACCTGGAGCGCTATCAGCTCACCGACCGTGTCATCCAGTCTCTCCCCCTCCGGCCGGAAAACCAGGCCTATGTGGACTACATGATCACTGCCGCCCGGGAGGGGCAGGGAGCTGCCGAGTGCATGATGGCCTGTCTGCCCTGTATGCTCAGCTACGGCTGGATCTTTGGCGAGCTCATCCGCCGCTGTCCCGGAGTGCAGGACACCTCCTATTGGCCCTTTGTCCGGGACTATGCAGGAAATCAGTATGAGAAGGTGTGCGCTCAGTGGGCCGACTTCACCAACGCCGTGTGCCAAGACCTGGAGCCTCGGCGTCTGGCCCGCTGCCGGGAGATTTTTTCCCAGTGCTCCCTCCACGAACTCCGGTTTTGGGAGATGAGCGCCCGTCCCCGTGAAGATCTCTAAATACATTTATCACAACGAAGTAAGGCGCGGCCAAATTTGGCCGCGCCTTTTCTTCTATTCTTCCGCCAGCCTGGCCCGCAGGCCGGAGTAGCGGCGGGTCTGCCGGTTGTTGGCCACCATCTGGGCCGCCACCGCCTGATCCCCCACCAGGATAAACAGCTCCTTGGCCCGGGTCACCGCGGTGTAGAATACCCCTCGTGTCATCAGCATGGGTGCCCCCTCCAGGGCCGCCAGGATCACCGCCCGGTACTCGCTGCCCTGGGCCTTATGTACCGTGATGGCAAAGGCAGGCTCCAGCTCCCCCAGCATATCCGGGGCGTACTCCACGATCTTCCCGTCGAAGTCCACGGTGATGACCTCCCGCTCAATGGAGCGGATGACGCCGATATCTCCATTAAACATCCCCATGCCTGAGTCGGTACCGTGTTCCTCCCGCCAGAGAATGTCATAGTTGTTGCGCACCTGCATCACCCGGTCTCCTGCCCGAAAGACCCAGTCTCCAAAGCGCCGTTCCCCTTTTCCCTCCAGGGGCGGGTTCAGGGCCTGCTGGAGAGCCTGGTTAAGTGCCCGGGTCCCGGTACTCCGCCGCCGTGTGGGGGAGAGCACCTGGATCTGGTCAGTGGGTATCCCCAGTCGCTCGGGCAATCTGCGTCGGCACAGGTCTACAATGGTATCCAGCACCGCCTGTCCATCCCGGCGGCGGAGAAAGAAGAAGTCTCCGTCGTTCCTCCCCAGGTCGGGCAGCTGGCCCTGGTTGATCTGATGGGCGTTGCGGACAATGGCGCTCTGTGCGGCCTGGCGAAAGATCTCGGTCAGGCGGACAGTGGGCACCACGCCGCTGCGGATGAGATCGGCAAACAGATTCCCAGGCCCCACCGAGGGCAGCTGATCCGGGTCACCTACCAGCACCAGCCGGCAATCCGGCTCCATGGCGTCCAGCAGGGCGGCCATCAACGGCACGTCCACCATAGAGGTCTCGTCCACAATGACTGCCTGTGCTTTCAGGGGATCGTAGGAGTTTTTGGTAAAAACCAGCCGTCCGGTGTGGGGGTCAAAGCCCGTCTCCAACAGCCGGTGGATGGTGGAAGCCTCCGTCCCGCACAGCTCTCCCAGCCGCTTGGCCGCCCGCCCTGTGGGCGCGGCCAGGGCCGTCTCCAGTCCCATGTGATCAAACAGGGCCAGCACTCCACGCAGGCAGGTGGTTTTGCCGGTACCCGGGCCGCCTGTGAGAAGCATCACCTGTCGGCTGGCGGCCAGGGCCACAGCCTGACGCTGCTGTGGGGCATAGGTGATACGCTGCCGGCGCTGAAGGCGGTCCATCAGCTCCTCCAGCCCCTGGGGGGGCGCCAGTTCATTGGCACTCATCTCCCGGATGCGCTGGGCCACAAAGCTCTCCGCTTCGTAGAGGGCAGGCAGGTATACCGCCTGCTGTCCCGCCACATACTCCTCATCCACTTCTCCCCGGGCTAAAAGCTGCTCCAGCCGCTGCTCCAGAAGCTCTCCCCCCACGTCCAGCAGCACGCCGGTGGCCTCCACCAGCTTGCGCCGGGGCAGGAAGGTATGACCGTTATTCAGGTTGTTATGGGCAAGTTCAAAAAGCAGCCCCGCCTCCAGGCGCAGCGCATCCTCCGGCCCCACTCCAAGGGAGAGGGCCAGGGCGTCCGCCTGGGAAAACTCCACCTCAAACTCCCCGCCCACCAACAGGTAGGGGTTGTTCTTCACCGCCTCCAGGGCCACATCCCCATAGCTTCGGTGTAGGGCGGCTGCCAGCTCCAAGGGGAGCTGGTGTTCATTCAAAAATTCCATCAGCCGCCGCATTCCCATCTGCTGACGGAAGGTATCACCGATCTGCCGGGCCCGTTTCAGGGTAATGCCCTTGATTCGGGTCAGCTCTTCGGGGTAATCTTCGATGACTGACAGGGCATCTTCCCCAAACTCCTCCATGATCCGGCGGGCAGTGGCCTTGCCCACCCCCTTCACCGCTCCGGAGGACAGATAATGGAAGATCTCCTTCATCCCCTGCGGCAGACGGCGCTCCACCACCTCTGCCTGGACCTGGGGGCCGTAGGTGGGGTGACGTCTCCAGCTGCCCCGGATGGACAGATATTCTCCTGGCGCCACCCCGGGCATGGCTCCCACCACAGTGATCTCCTCTTCCCCCATGTCCAGGCGCAGAATGGTATAGCCGTTTTCCTCGTTTTGGTAAATAAGAGAGGAGACGGTACCCTCCAGCTGTTCCAGTTCCTGTCCTTCCATGGGTTCCGCCTCCTCTGTTTGCTATGTTTCCCACTCCGGGCCCCTCAGGTCCGGCTCACGTAGTCGGGCAAATCGTCCACCGGCCAAAGGATCACCCCCGGCCACCGGGCGGTCAGCCGCAGGGCAAGCTCTCTGCCCTCCGGCGTCAAATCAATATCCGCAATGACCACCGGGCAGCGTACCAGCCCCAGGCCCCGGAGCCAGAGGAAGGAGCGCACCTGCTGTTCCAGATCCTCCCCCTCACCCCGGCCAGGCAAAATGATTTTCGTCTCCCAGCCGGGCAGCGGCCGCAGCATCAGGCCAAACAGCCACCAGGCCACAAGAGCCAGTCCCGCTGTGCAGGCGGCGGCCAGCAGTCCATCCCATATGACACCCACAGAGCAACACCTCCGGGCCATTCTATGTACCTCAGATCATAGAAGTGTCTGCCCGGTTTATCTTCGCTCCGGTCCATCCGTGCTGCTCCGCTCGCCTTCGCACTTCTGATATGTCATGCTGTGGCGGCTTCGCACTTCTGATTAAACCGCCCCTGAGAACAGGTTGATGCCCACGTGGGTCAAGGTCAGCATAATGCAGCCCGCCGTCAGCACACCCATAATGACCGCAGGGAAAGCTTTTTTCAGCCGCATCCCCAAAAAGGCTGCCACCAGAGAGCCTGTCCAGGCACCCGTTCCGGGCAGAGGGATGGCCACAAACAGCCACAGGCCCAGATACTGGTACTTCTGCACCTTCTGCCCTTTCAAATGGGCCTTTTGCTCCATCTTGTCCACCAGGCCGTTGAGCCGGGGCATATATTTCCGCATAAGCTCAAAAATCCTGCGGATATACACGATGATGAACGGGGCGGGGATCAGGTTGCCGATCACCGCCGCTGGGAACGCCAGGTAGTAGGGCAGGCCCAGGGCCACCCCGAAGGGCAGCCCGCCCCGCAGCTCGATAATGGGGATCATGGATACCAGCATGGTAAATAGCACTTTCCCTTGAGTGGTCTCCGTTAAAAAATCAAAAATTTCCATACATTCTCCCTCGCTGAAACACTTGCTCCTGCGGCGCTTACTGCTCCAGTAGTTTCTTCAGATACTGCCCTGTATAGCTTTCAGGGCAGGCGGCCACTTCTTCCGGAGTGCCCGCACAAACGATGGTACCGCCGCCGTCGCCCCCCTCGGGGCCCAGGTCAATGACATGATCGGCGGTTTTGATTACATCCAGGTTGTGCTCGATGACCACCACGGTATTTCCCGCGTCCACCAGCTTCTGGAGCACCTCAATGAGCCGGTGCACATCATAGCTGTGAAGTCCCGTGGTGGGCTCGTCCAGGATATAGATAGTCTTGCCCGTGGAGCGCTTACTCAGCTCGGTGGCCAGCTTCACCCGCTGGGCCTCACCGCCGGACAGCTCCGTGGAGGGCTGGCCAAGCTTCACATAGCCCAGGCCAACCTCCTCCAGGGTTTTCAGGCGGTTATAGATCCGGGGCAGGTTTTCAAAGAAAGGCATAGCCTCGTCCACGGTCATTTCCAGCACTTCATAGATGTTCTTGCCCTTGTAGCGCACCTCCAGGGTCTCCCGGTTGTAGCGCTTGCCTTTGCACACCTCACAGGGCACATAAATGTCCGGCAAAAAGTGCATCTCGATCTTCAAAAGGCCGTCGCCGGTACAGGCCTCACACCGGCCGCCCCGGGTATTGAAGGAGAACCTGCCCGGGCCGTAACCCCGGCTCTTGGCGTCGGGAGTGGAGGCAAACAGTTCCCGGATGTCGTTAAACAGCCCGGTATAAGTTGCCGGATTGGACCGGGGCGTGCGGCCGATGGGGCTCTGGTCGATGTTGATGACCTTGTCCAAAAACTCCTCGCCCTCGATCCGGTCGTGCTTGCCCGCCCGGGTCTTGGTGCGGTTTAAGTCCGCCCCCAGCTTTTTAAAGAGGATCTCGTTGACCAGAGAGGATTTGCCGCTGCCCGACACGCCGGTGACGCAGGTAAACGTCCCCAGGGGGAAAGTCACATCCACATGGCGCAGGTTATGCTCCGCCGCCCCGAAGACCTTTAAATACTTCCCATTTCCCTTTCGCCGCTCTTTGGGCACGGGGATTTTCCGCCGTCCGGTGAGGTAATCGGCGGTGAGGGAGTTTTCACAGGCCATGACCTCCTCCGGGGTGCCGCAGGCCACGATCTCTCCCCCGTGGACCCCGGCCCCGGGGCCTACGTCCACGATATAGTCCGCCGCACGCATGGTGTCCTCATCGTGTTCCACCACCAGCAGGGTATTGCCCAGGTCCCGCAGGTCTTTCATCGTCTTCAGGAGCATATCGTTGTCCCGCTGATGCAGACCGATGGAGGGCTCATCCAGGATATAGAGCACACCCATCAGGGAGGAACCGATCTGGGTGGCCAGACGGATGCGCTGGCTCTCCCCGCCGGACAGGGAACCCGCCTCCCGGCTGAGGGTCAGGTACTGAAGTCCTACCGAACGCAGGAACCCCAGGCGATTTTTGATTTCTTTCAAAATCCGCTGGGCGATCATGGTCTGGGTGGGATTCAACTCCAAATGATCCATGAAGTCCAGGGCCTCATTGACGCTTTTATGGCAGTAGGCGTCAATGTCCAGCCCGCCCACGGTGACGGCCAGGGACTCCTTTTTCAGCCGTCTGCCCCGGCAGGTGGGGCAGGGGCACTGGGACATACACTCCTCCAGTTCCCGCTTCATGGCGTCGGACTGTGTCTCCCGGTAGCGCCGTTCCAGGTTATTCACAATGCCCTCAAAGGGCTGGTACAAGGTGCCCTGGCCCCGGGGCTGGTCGTAGTGGAGGGTGAGCTTTTCCCCATTGGTGCCGTACAAAATCACGTCCAGCACCTCTTTGTGCAGGTCCTTAATGGGGGTATTCAGCTTGAACTTATACTTTTTGGCCAGGGCGTCAAAGTACATCCGGGAGATGCCGTCGGACTTGATGTTGTTCCACCCCGATGCGGTAATAGCGCCCTCCATAATGGACAGATCCTTGTTTGGGATGATCATGTCCGGGTCGATCTTCATCTGGGAGCCCAGGCCCATACAGGTGGGACAGGCCCCGAAGGGGTTGTTGAAGGAGAACATCCGGGGAGACAGCTCCTCAATGGACACGCCGCAATCCTCACAGGCGTAGTTCTGGGAGAAGAGGATATCCCGGTCCTCCCCCACGATGTTGATGACCACCAGACCCCCCGCCAGGTTGGAGGCAACCTCCACGCTGTCGGTGAGCCGGCGGTTGATGTCCTCCCGGATGACCAGGCGGTCCACCACGATCTCGATGTCGTGCTTTTTGTTCTTTTCCAGCTTGATCTCCTCACTGAGATCATAGGCGATGCCGTCCACCCGGCAGCGGACATATCCCGACTTCCGGGCGTCCTCAAAGATCTTGGCGTGCTCACCCTTCTTTCCCCGAATCACCGGGGCCATCACCTGGATGCGAGTAGCTTCCGGCAGGGCCAGGACCTGGTCGATGATTTGGTCGATGGTCTGCTGCTTGATCTCTTTGCCGCAGATGGGGCAGTGTGGGGTGCCTACTCTGGCCCACAGCAGACGGAGATAGTCATAGATCTCCGTCACGGTGCCCACAGTGGAACGGGGGTTTTTGCTGGTGGTCTTCTGGTCGATGGAGATGGCGGGGCTGAGGCCGTCAATATAATCCACATCGGGCTTCTCCATCTGGCCTAAAAACATCCGGGCATAGGAGCTGAGGGACTCCACATACCGGCGCTGGCCCTCGGCATAGATGGTATCAAAGGCCAGAGACGACTTGCCTGACCCGGACAGGCCGGTGAGCACCACCAGCTTGTCTCGAGGAATGGCTACATCGATGTTCTTCAGGTTGTTCACCCGGGCACCTTTTACATAAATGTGACTGTGCATCGCGGTTTCTCCTTGTTTTCCAATGTTGCTCCGCCCGTTACACTATGGGCGCCAGGTATTGAAGGGGCTGAGTCACCAGGTAAAGCACACACAGGATGAGTATCAGAACCTGCCAAATAGGCCCCAGAATGAGCAGTAGTTTGACGCAAAGCCGCCACAGATAGCCCCAGCCTTGGTAGCTTCGTATATAGTTGCGCTCCATACGCCCGTTTTTCTTCCACTGGGCGCGCACCACCAGCAGCGCGGCCAGGATTCCGGCGTTGATCACCAGAAATCCTGCCACCACAAGATTGACCAGCTGGGAATGGAGCACCAGCACACGCGCGAAGCTCTCCAGCATAATCGCCACTTGGGCGATCAAAATGATGGGAATAAACATAAGCGTAAATACAACGCCCATAACTGCTCCTTTCCAGCCTTCTTTAAACCGTCAAATCTGCGGTACTCCCCCCCACCAAGGTGATGAGGTCTTCCGGCTTTAGCTCCACCTGATAGCCGATCTTCCCCGCGGACACCAAAATGGTGTCGATAATCTCCGCCGTCTCGTGAAAGACCGTAGGGTACTGTTTCTTCATACCCACCGGAGAACAGCCCCCGTGGACATAGCCGGTGAGGGGCAGCAGCTCCTTCTGGTGCAGCATAGCGATGGACTTCTCCCCCACCGCTTTGGCCGCCTTTTTCAGATCCAGGCTGTCTCCCACAGGAATGTCGAAGACATAGAGGGCATTGGAGGCCCCACGGGCCACCAGGGTTTTAAATACGCACTCCGGGTCCTGGCCCAGAGACCGGGCCACACTGACCCCGTCCACGGCCACGCCCTCCTGGTGGGGGTAGGTGTGAGGGGTATATGGGATGCCCTTCTGCTCTAAAATCCGCATCACATTGGTCTTTTCGTCTTTTTGTTTCGCCATGGTTATTTGCCTCTCAGCTCGATGATCTGATCTCTTAACGCAGCCGCCAGCTCAAACTCCAGCATCTTGGCCGCAGCCCCTCGGTCAAAGCCCGAGGGGACCCCTTTCTTTTCCATCCTCGGCAGAAGTGAATTCCGCCTGCGGCAAAAATTTTGGCTGCGCCAAACTTTTTGTACGCGCCATCCGGCGCGCCCGCGCTGTGCGCTGGTAAAAGAGGCGGCCCTTATTTTCCCCGCAGCTCGATGATCTGATCTCTTAACGCAGCTGCCAGCTCAAACTCCAGCATCTTGGCCGCCTCTTTCATTTCCTTCTCCAGCTTGGCGATGCGCTCGGCCTTCTGCTGCTTGGTGAGGCTCTTCACCTCGCCCTTTCGCTCGGTCTCACTGCTCTCCGACACGCCAATCTCCAACAGGTCCCGCACCGACTTGATGACTGTCTTAGGTACAATGCCGTGGGCCTTGTTGAAGGCGTCCTGCTTCTCCCGGCGGCGCTCAGTCTCGTCCATAGCCCGACGCATGGAGGGGGTAATAGTATCGGCATAC
>CALWOP010000057.1 GCA_944383195.1 uncultured Oscillospiraceae bacterium | reverse complement strand
AACATCTTTTCATTCTATCCTCCAATTTCTTTGAAAGGCTGATGGGTCGCTCCATCAGCCTTTCCTCCATTGTGTGGAAAATGTGGAAAACTTTTCTCTGCCCGGCCCGGTGACTGGAACATTACCGGGTGTATTTAATCTTTTTGTAACAACTGGGGATGGAATTGTTAATAACTTTTCCGTATCATAATCCCTGCAAGAGACAGTTCGTTTCATTTAATCCTCTTTTTCAACGGAAACCCCCGGCGCCTTGGAGCGGGCGCCGGGGATTTTCGTTTTGTGGGGAAAATATGGCTGGCAATCAAAAAGCGCCCCGGCGAAAGCCGGGGCGCTTCTGGGTTAATAGACGGGAAATCAGCACTTCTCGAAGATGGTGGCAACACCCATGCCGCCGCCGATGCACAGGGTGGCAAGACCCTTCTTGGCATCGTCGCGCTTTTGCATCTCGTGGAGCAGGGTGACGATGATGCGGGCACCGGAAGCGCCCACGGGGTGACCCAGGGCGATGGCGCCGCCGTTGACGTTGACCTTGCTCATATCAAAGTGCAGCTCACGGGCCACAGCGATGGACTGGGCAGCGAAAGCCTCATTGGCCTCGATCAGGTCCATGTCCTCGATCTTCAGGCCGGCCTTCTCCATGGCCTGACGGGAAGCGGGCACGGGGCCCACGCCCATGATCTTGGGGTCCACGCCGCCCTGGCCCCAGGAGACCAGCTTGGCCATGGGCTTCAGACCGTACTTCTCCACAGCCTCGCCGGAGGCCAGGATGATGGCGGCAGCGCCGTCGTTGATGCCGGAGGCATTGGCGGCGGTGACGCGCTGGACGTGCTTCTTGGTGTCAGCCTCGTGGACCTGGGTGGGCTCAAAGGTGTGGACGATCTCGTCCTCCACGCCCTCGGGGCCTACGGGGAAGGCGCCGCGCAGCTTGGCGATGCTCTCAGGAGTGACGCCGGCGCGGGGGAACTCATCCACCTTGAACTCCACGGTCTCCTTCTTCTTCTTGATCATGACAGGGACGATCTCATCGTTGAAACGGCCGGAGTTGAGGGCGGCCTCAGCCTTGTTCTGGGAGGAAGCGGCGAACTCGTCCAGCTCCTCGCGGGTAATGCCCCACACGTCGCAGATGTTCTCAGCGGTGGTGCCCATGTGATAGTTGTTGTAAGCGTCCCACAGGCCGTCCTTGATCATGGTGTCCATCATCTTGTTATCACCCATACGGGCGCCCCAGCGGGCGGCAGGCAGGGCGTAGGGAGCGGCGGACATATTCTCGGTGCCGCCGGCCACAATGATGTCGGCGTCGCCGGCAGCGATGGTACGGCCGGCTTCGATCACGGACTTCATGCCGGAGCCGCACACCATACCCACCGTGTAAGCGGGCACGGAAGTGGGCACGCCGGCTTTCAGGGCGGCCTGGCGGGCCACGTTCTGGCCCAGACCGGCGGTCAGGATACAGCCGAACATCACTTCATCCACCTGCTCGGGCTTCACATTGGCCCGGTTGAGGGCTTCCTTGATCACGATCGCGCCCAGATCAGCAGCGGGAGTGTCCTTCAGAGAACCACCGAAGGAGCCGATGGCGGTACGGCAGCAGCTAACCACATAAATGTCTTTCATAGTGTTTATACCTCCAGTCGTTTGATAACGGCGCCCGGCCTGAGCGCCCTGATTATAATCCGCTCTTTCTGTCATCATATCAGAGCGTGAAAGAAAAAGCAATAAAATTTTCTGTATTTTGGTGTAATTGGACGGCTGTGGAGAAATGGAACCTCAGCCGTTGAATTTTCCCATAGCCCGGTCCAGGCCCTCGCTGAGAATACACTCCACCGCATCGGCGGCCCGCTTGACGGCGGCGTCGATGGCCTTCTTGTCCTCACCCTGGAACTTGCCCAGTACCCAGTCGGCCAGGTCATAGTCCGGGTGGGGCTTCTCCCCCACCCCAACCCGCAGGCGTGGGAACTGGTCGGTGCCCAAATGCTGGATGATATTTTTCAGGCCATTGTGTCCCCCGGCGGAGCCTTTCAGCCGGATGCGCAGCCGGCCCACCGCCAGGGCCGTGTCGTCAGAGACCACCAGGATGCGTTCAGGGGGAATTTTGTAAAAATCCGCCGCCTGGCGCACCGCCTCTCCGGACAGGTTCATATAGGTGATGGGCTTCATCACCAGCACCTTTTCCCCGGAAATGGTGAAAAGATTGGTCAAGGCCTTGAATTTCAGCTTCTGGATGGGTTTTCTTTGCCGCTCAGCGATCTCGTCGGCCACCATAAAGCCCACATTGTGCCGGGTGTTTTCATACTTGTCTCCAGGGTTGCCCAGACATACCAGCAGCCAGCCGGCGCCCCCGGAATCTTTTTTGAACAGCATAGTCTTTCCTCGCTTAATGCTTAAAACACAGGGGCGGGTAAAGCTACCCGCCCCCGTGCTGGAGCCATCAAATGGTTCTTACAGGAACAGAGGAGATACGGAGGTCTCCATATAGATGTGGCTGATGGCCTCGGCAAACATATGGGCCACGGAGATATACTTGATCTTGTCGCACTGCAGGCCCTCTCTGGGGGGGATGGTGTTCAGGAACATGACCTCGGTGAGGACGCTGTCAGTGATGCGCTCCACGGCGGGGCCGGAGAGCACGCCGTGGGAGGCACAGGCGGTGACGTCCTTGGCGCCGCCGATCTCCACCAGGGCCTTGGCGGCGTGGCACAGGCTTCCGCCGGTGTCCACCATGTCGTCCAGAAGGATGACGTGCTTATCCTTTACGTCGCCGATGATGTTCATGACCTCAGAGGAATTGGCCTTCTGACGGCGCTTGTCCACGATGGCCAGAGGCATCCCCAGCTTCTGGGCAAAGGCGCGGGCCCGGGCCACAGAGCCTACGTCAGGAGAGACCACCATAGTGTCGTTACTGTTGTCCTTAAACTTGCGGTTGAAGTAGTCCACAAAGATGGGGGAGCCCAGCAGATTGTCCACAGGGATGTCAAAGAAGCCCTGGATCTGGTTGGCGTGCAGGTCCATGGTCAGCACCCGGTCGGCGCCGGCCTGGGTGATGAGGTTGGCCACCAGCTTGGCGGAAATGGGGTCGCGGGGCTTGGTCTTCCGGTCCTGGCGGGCATAGCCAAAGTAGGGGATCACGGCGGTGATCCGGCCGGCAGAGGCCCGCTTGAGAGCATCGATCATGATGAGCAGCTCCATGAGGGAGTCATTGACCGTACCGGGTTTGCCGTCCTTCACAAAGGAGCAGGTGGACTGGACAACGAACACGTCAGAGCCGCGGACGGTCTCGTAGATGGAGGCGAAATTCTCTCCGTCAGAGAAGCAGCCTACCTCGCAGTTGCCCAGAGGGATACCCAGCTCCATGCAGATATCCTTGGCCAGTTTGGGGTTGGAATTGCCGGTGAAAACCTTGATGTCCTTCCCGTGTGCAATCATAATTGAAATCCTCCAAATATTTTTTGGACCGGCGGTGGCCCACCGGCCGTTCTGGTGTATCTATGGTTTGAGGAACGTCGTCCACGGAATTACGCCTTTTTCTTTTTCTCCCGGTTGGCTGCCGCCCAGCCTTCCTTCACCTGCTGGCGGCTGCGGCCGATGACCATGGCGTCATCGGGAATATCCGCTGTGACAGTGGTGGCGGCGGCGATGAACGCCCCGTCGCCGATCTTCACCGGGGGCACGAAGTTGGTATTGCAGCCCACAAAGACGTTGCTGCCGATGGTGGTGCGGTGCTTCTGGAAGCCGTCGTAGTTGCAGGTGACGGTACCGCAGCCGAAGTTGCAGTTGTCCCCCACGTCGCTGTCGCCCACATAGGTGAGATGGGCCATCTTGGTTCCCTTGCCCAGGTTGCAGTTTTTCAGCTGGACAAAGGCGCCGATCTTGGAGCCCTCCCCCACCACACAGTGGGGCCGGATGTGGGTATAGGGGCCGATCTGGCAGCCCTTCTCAATCTTGCTCTCCTCACACTGGGAGGCGTTGATGGTGCAGTCGTTTTCCACCTGGCAGTCGGTGAGCATGACATTGGGACCGATCTGGCAGTTCTCTCCCACCGTGGTCTTGCCCCGGAGGATGGTGCCGGGCAGCAGCAGGGTGCCCTGGCCGACGGTGACCTCCTCCTCCACATACACGCTGGAAGGGTCCATCATCACAACACCGGCCTGAAGCAGCTGTTCCCGCTTGGCCTGTAAAGCGGACTGATAGTCTTTCATGGTTCCTCCTGATCAAAACACCCATAAAACGGGCAAATATTAATCGTCTTCATTATAGCATATTCTTTTGTCTTTTTCCATGACAATCAAAAATTTTTCAAAATGTCAAGAAACCAAATATTACCGGCAAAAATCTGTGAAAAGTTGCAAAAACCGCCCCTCCCTGCACGGGAGGGGCGGCCAGTTGTGCGTGGTTAACAGACAGCCATCAGCGGACGCACGCCCAGGCGCTCCCGCAGACGGGAGGGGCGGCAGATCCGGGACAGCTCCAGTCCGGCGCAGACCGTGTCCACCAGGTCCACCAGCCACGCCTCCAGCGACCGGGGCAGGGCACCGCCCAAAGGCCACATATGGGAGAGAATGATATTCTCCTCCTTGCGGGTGAGTTTGGTGACCCGAGCCGCGTTTCGGGCGGCGAAGCGGGGATGGTCAAAGCACTGGTTGCCCGGGTGGGCGGATTTGTCTTTGGAATCGTACAGGTACAGGTCATGGAGCAATCCTCCCCGTGCGGCGGCGTGGGCATCCAGACGGAGGAAGCGGGCCACACGGTAGGAGCTGTAGGCCACGAACAGGGAGTGATCCAGAGTGGTGACGGGACCATGGTGTTTCCATCGGCCCATCATCCGCACTTGGTCGGAATCCAGCAGCTCGCGGGTCAGTTCCAAAAATTCATGCTCACGGATTTTCAGGCTCATTGGAATCAGTCCTTTCTGGGCGCAAGTCCTTTCTTCTCTTACATTTTACACCCAAAATTCTGAAATGTCATTTCATAAATTTTTACAAATTCACCGGGTTTGCCCCGTCCCTTTGACGATGTACTTATAGGTGCACAGCTCCTGCAGCCCCAGGGGCCCACGGGCGTGGAGCTTCTGGGTGGAGATGCCCATCTCACAGCCCAGACCAAACTCCCCTCCGTCGGTAAAGCGGGTGGAGGCGTTCCAGTAGACGGCGGCGGAGTCCACCTGCTGAAGGAAGGCCTTGGCCCGGCGTTCGTCCCTGGTGAGGATGGACTCACTGTGGCCGGTGGAGTGCTGGGCAATGTGGGCCACGGCCTCCTCCACCCCGCTTACCACCTTGACGGCCAGGATGTAATCCAGAAATTCCGTGTCAAAATCCTGCGCTCCGGCGGGGGTGCCGGGAATGATCCCAGCGGCTGTTTCGTCCAGCCGCAGCTCCACCGGGGGCAGACCCTGGGCAGATCGGTCATCCACCAGGCGCTTTTTGAGCCGGGGCAGAAATTCTCCGGCAATGGCCCGGTCCACCAGGCACACCTCGGCGGCGTTGCAGACGCTGGGCCGGGAGCACTTGGCGTTTTCCACAATATCAAGGGCCATATTTTGGTCGGCCTCCCCGTCCACATAGATGTGGCAGATGCCCGTGCCCGTCTCCAGCACCGGGACGGCGGCGTTGTCCACGCAGGAGCGGATGAGGCCCGCGCCCCCACGGGGAATGAGCAGGTCAACGAGACCACGGGCGGTCATCAGCTCGTTTGCGGAGGCCCGGGTGGTGTCCTCCACCAGCTGGAGGGCGTCGGCAGGCAGACCGGCCTTGGCAAGGCCCTCTTTCAAAGCGGCCACAATGGCCTGGGCGGAGCGGTGGGCCTCCTTGCCGCTGCGCAGCACGCAGGCGCTGCCCGCTTTCAGAGCCAGGGCGGCGGCGTCGGAGGTGACATTGGGCCGGGACTCATAGATGATGGCGATGACCCCCATGGGGACGGCGGTTTTTTCAATGATCAGGCCGTTGGGCCGCTCCACCCGGGCGCGTACCTCCCCTACCGGGTCGGGCAGGGCGGCTACCTCCCGGATGCCCTGGGCCATGCCGGCGATGCGCTGGGGGCTGAGGGCCAGACGGTCCAGCATGACCTCAGAGATGGTCCCCCGGGCCGCCTCCAGATCCAGGGCGTTGGCGGCTAAAATGTCGCACTCATGGGCCATAAGGGCGTCCGCCATGGCCAGCAGGGCCTGGTTTTTGGTCTGGGTGTCGGCCAGGGCCATGGCCCCTTTGGCCGCGTTTGCCTGCAAAAGAAGTTCTTGTGTGGTCATGTTATGCTCCCTCCTTGCCCTGGGCTACAAACCGGGTGCCCACAGCCTTGCCCTCGGCAATGTCATAGAGATTCTGGGGATGCTCCCCGTTGGTGATCACCATGTCGCACCCGGCGGCGGTGGCCATTTTGGCGGCCCGGAGCTTGGTGGCCATGCCGCCGGTGGCCAGGTCGCTGCCCTTGCCTCCGGCCAGGGCCTCCACTTCGGGGGTGACCGCCTCCACCACGGGGATGAGCCGGGCGGCGGGGTCCTGTCTGGGGTCGGCGGTATAGAGGCCCTCAATGTCGGACAGCAGCACCAGCAGGTCGGCCTTGACCGAGCAGGCCACAATGGCCCCCAGGGTGTCGTTGTCGCCCACCTTGATCTCCTCGGTGGCGATGGTGTCGTTTTCGTTGATGACGGGCAGGGCCCCCAGCTCCAGGAGCCGGGCCATGGTATTTTCAAAGTTCTGCCGCCGGTCGGCGTGGTCCACATCCTCGCTGGTGAGGAGGATCTGGGCCACGGTGTGGTTATATTGGGAAAAGAGCTTGTCGTAGGTGTACATGAGCTCACACTGGCCCACCGCGGCGGCGGCCTGCTTGGTGGGCATATCGGCGGGGCGGCCGGGGAGGTTCAGCTTGCCCACCCCCATGCCGATGGCCCCGGAGGAGACCAGGATCATCTCATGGCCTGCGTTTTTCAGGTCGGAGAGCACCTTGACCAGCTCCTCCACGTGCCGGATGTTCAGCCGCCCGGTGGCGTGAGCCAGGGTGGAGGTGCCCACCTTTACCACGATTCTCATAAACAAAACCCCCTGTGTTTTTTAGATAGAAGATAGGAGATGAGAGAGTTTACTTGGCCAGGGCCAGGGTTTTCTCATAGGCGGCAATGACCGCGTCCATGGCGGCGGCCCGGAAACCCCGCTCCTCCAGGGTACGCACCCCCTGGATGGTGGTGCCGCCGGGGGAGCACACCGCGTCTTTCAGGGCGCCGGGGTGCTTGCCGCTCTCCAGCACCATCTGGGCAGCCCCCGCCGCCATCTGGGCGGCGTAGCGCAGAGCCTTGTCCCTGGGCAGGCCGCAGGCCACTCCGCCGTCGGCCAGGGCCTCAATAAAGAGGTAGGCAAAGGCCGGGCCGCAGCCGGATACGGCGCTGGCGGCGTCGATGAGGGATTCCGGCACCGGGTCAATGAGCCCCGCCGGGGCCATGAGGGCGGCAAAGGCATCCAGCTCCTCCTGGGTGACGTCCAGACCGCAGTACTGCACCACGCCCGCCCCCAGGGCGCTGGGGGTGTTGGGCATCATGCGGATGACGGGGCAGCTCCCCCCGGCCATGGCCCGGATCTTCTCACAGGTGAGGCTGGCGGCCATGGTCACCAGGATGAAGCGGTCCCGGCGCTGGGCCAGGATGGGGGCGATACCCTCCAGCATCCCGGCCATCATCTGGGGCTTGACCCCCAGAAAGATAAGCTGGCACTCCCGGGCCACGGCGGCGTTGTCCGCCACCTCCCCTCCCCCGGGCAGCTCCCGGGCCAGGGCCTGGGCCTTGGCGGGGGTGCGGTTGGCGAGCAGAATGCGTCCGGCCAGGCCGCTTTTGGCGGCGGCGGTGGCGATGGCGCCGCCCATGTTTCCAGTACCGATGAAACCAATGCAGTTGTACATGGCAATTCCTCCTACTAGACCGCTCTGTTTGGGGGCGGCCAAAGTTTTTGAGATTAGGGCTATTGTATCACAGGTTTCGGAAGAAGGGAAAGTAAAGAATGCGGGAAGAAAAAGATAAGAAAACCTTAAGAAAACCTTAATGGCTTTTCACCAGGCCATGGAATATACTATGTGTACTAATACAGCTAGTACAGTGCGCTCCGTCTTTCCAGACGGAGAACGCAAAGCCGGGAGAATCCCGGAGAGAGGAGGGAACCATGCTCAATTTGGATTATCGGGACGCCCGACCCATTTACGAGCAGGTCAAGGACGGGCTGCGCCGTCTGATGGTCACCGGCGTCATCCGGGAGGGGGAAAAGCTCCCCTCGGTGCGGACCATGGCGGGAAGGCTGGCCATCAACCCCAACACCATCCAGCGGGCCTATGAGGCCCTGGAGGCGGAGGGCTATGTCTATTCCGTGCCGGGGAAGGGCTCTTTTGCCGCCCCCAACACGGGTGTGGATGAGGGACGGCGCACAGAGCTGTACCGGGTCTTCGACCAGGCGGCGGCGGAGCTGCTGTTTTTAGGGGTCAAGGGCCAGGAACTGCATACCAGGATCGGCCGCTTAGAGGGAGGAGAGAGCTGATGATACAGGTCAACAATGTGGTCAAGACCTTTGACGGGTTCCGGGCCCTGGACGGGCTCAGTATGCACGCGGAGAAGGGCTCCATTTATGGCCTGGTGGGCCCCAACGGAGCGGGTAAGTCCACCATTCTCCGGCACATCATGGGCATCTACCGCCCGGACTCCGGGTCGGTGCTGGTGGACGGGCAGCCGGTGTATGAAAACCCGGCGGTAAAGGCGAAGATTGCCGCCATTCCCGACGAGCTCTACTACTTCACCTCCGCCACCACCCGGGACATGATGCGCTTTTACCGGGGGCTCTATCCCCAGTTTGACAACAAGCGCTATGAGGCCCTGAAAGAGGCCTTCCCCGAGGTGGATGAGCGCCAGCCCATCCGCCGGCTCAGCAAGGGTATGCAAAAGCAGAGCGCCTTTTGGCTCACCCTGTGCTGCAATCCCGAGGTGCTGGTGCTGGACGAGCCGGTGGACGGCCTGGACCCGGTGATGCGCCGTCAGGTGTGGTCGCTGCTCATGGGAGACGTGTCCCAGCGGGGGACCACAGTGCTGGTGTCCTCCCACAACCTGCGGGAGCTGGAGGACGTGTGTGACCACGTGGGGGTGCTCTCCCACGGGAAGGTGCTGCTGGAGCGCTCCCTCACCGACCTTCAGGACAATGTGGTCAAGCTCCAGATCGCCTTTGAGGACGGACAGCTGCCTCCGCTGCCGGAGGATCTGAACCTGCTCCACACCACCCAGGTGGGACGGGTCTTTACCCTCATCGTCCGGGGCAATCCCGCCGAGATCCGCGGCCGGATGGCCCAGTTTAATCCCATCCTCATGGAGGCGCTGCCCCTGAGCTTGGAGGAGATCTTTATTTATGAAATGGGAGGTGAGGACTATGGCGTTCGGGACATCGTGCTTTAACGGGACTCTGTACCGGAAATCCCTGGCCCGGTTCTGGCCCCTGTGGGGGCTGTGGGGCCTCATCTGGATGTTTATGGGTCCCCTGCGTATGCTCAACGACTACTTTGAGGCCCTGCGGTGGAACGGGTCTATGAGCGAGGCCCAGAATAACATTTACACCGATGCCCGGCGGCTGGGCGAGCTGCTCACTCCCGGGGTGTGGCTGGCTTGTATTTTTGGCGTACTGGCGGCCATGGCGGTGTTTGGGTATCTCTACTCCACCCGCTCCGCCTGTATGATGCACGCCCTGCCCCTGCGGCGGGAGAGCCTCTTTACCACCCAGTATCTGGCGGGCCTGTCCTTCCTGCTGCTGCCTTTGGTGGCGGTAGGTGTGGTGACCCTGGCGGCGGAGCTCATTTTGATCCCCGCAAATAGCTGGGCATCCACCGTCCCTACCCTGGGAATTTTTCTGCTGGTGCAGGCGGGAGTTTGTATCTTCTTCTTCTCCTTTGCCAGCTTCTGTGCCATGTTTACCGGGCACATTCTGGCCCTGCCCGCCTTCTACCTGATTTTCAACGGGCTGGTCTATGTGGTCTACTACCTGGTGACCATGCTCCTGCGGCAGTTCTTCTACGGGTACAGCGCCAGCTACTACAACTTCTGGGTGACCTGCTGCACCCCGGTCTACGCCCTGAGCGAGGCGTGCCGGTGGAAATTGACCAGCTTTTCCGATCGTACAATGACGGTAGAAAATTGGAACCTGGCCTCCCCCACCATGGTAGCGGCCTACGCCGGGGTGGGCGTGCTGTTCGCCCTGGCGGCCCTCAGCGTCTACCGCCGCCGCCATGTGGAGAGCGCGGGAGACGTGGTGTCGGTGAAGCTGGTGCGGCCTGTGTTTAAGTATGGGGTAGCCCTGTGCGCCGGCCTTTGCCTGGGCGTGTTTACGGCAAGCTTTTTCAACTGGCGCAACGATCCCCCCACGGGACTCATTGCCTGTGTGCTGATCTGGACGGCGGTGGGCTATTTTGTAGCCGAGATGCTGCTGCAAAAGTCCTTCCGGGTGTGGAAGGTCTGGAAGGGCGGCGTGGCAGCCGTGGCGGTGATGGCCCTTTTGTGTGCGGTATGTGTCTTTGACCTGTTTGGGGTAGAGACTCGGGTGCCCAGTGTAGACAGCGTGGAGAAGGTCTACTTCTACGGGGATATCGGCTACCCCTATGACGACGGGCGGCTGCATTTTGACAACACCAGCGATCCTCAGCTGATTGAGATGGTCACTCAGCTCCATCAAAAGGCGGTGGAGGAGAAAGGCCGGGCTGAGCAGGTAGGCGGGGACGACTACATCTCCTTTGAAATTGTCTACACCCTGAAAAACGGCTCCACCATTAACCGCCAGTATAGCAGCGTCCCGGTGTACGAGGACGAGGCCTATGACCAGGATACCCTTACCGGGTGCGCCCAGCAGATGCTGGAGGACCGGGAGCTCATCGAGCAGATGTATCACTTTGACTACTATGAGCAGGGCCAGCTCACCCAGACCTATTTGCAGGATGTCTGGCAGGAGCAGGAGGAGTACTTTGGTACCCTCTTCCTGGAGGATCAGTCCCTTGCCGACCTGAGCAAGCTGTGGGAGGCGGTGCGCCGGGACTTTGAGGAGGGGAACATTGGCGTGCACACCCTCTTCCCTGACCCCCGCATGGGAGACATGACCCCGAAGCTGGAATTTACCTGGGTCTTTGAGACGGACAGCCCAAGCCCCACCTCAGACCGGGAGGGGTCCAAGTCCATCCTCTATGAGGACTGCACCATTTCCGTCACCCCTCAGGCAAAGCACACCCTGGCCTGCCTGGAGGAGATGGGATTGCCCAACGAGGGCTACCGGCTGTTTCACAACAATTAAAGCAAAAACCGGATGGCCAATGCCATCCGGTTTTTCTTGATCTAATGTTTGTTATCCGGTAATCGTAGTCCCAGAGGAGCGCTGGCCCAGCATGTGCAGCAGCAGGGCGTGCTCGCCCCGGCCGTCCAGGATGGAGACCTCTCCCACGCCCGCGCGGATGGCGTGGACGCAGCCCCGGACCTTGGGAGCCATGCCCCCGGCGATGAGCCCAGCGTCGATGAGCTCCTCCGCCCGCTTGATGTCCATGCGGTCCACGGCGGTTTTGCTGTTGTGGCTGTCGATGAGGATGCCTCCTACGTCGGTGAGAAACACCAGGTGCTCCGCGCCCAGGGCCTCAGCCACCGCCCGGGCGGCGTCGTCGGCGTTGCAGTTGAGGCTGCCTCTATCCTCTCCCAAAGCGATGGGAGAGACCACGGGAACAAAGTCCGCGTCCAGGAGGGTGTTTAATACCTTGGTATTGACTTTGGTGATGGTCCCCACCCGTCCCAGGGCCGGGTCCTTCACCGCGGCGGTGATAAGGTTGCCGTCCTTTCCGGAAATGCCCACGCCGGACACCTCCAGCCGGGCCAGATCGGCCACGATGGCCTTGTTCACCTGGGCGGACAGGGCCAGCTCCGCGGTCTCCAGGGTGGTCTCGTCGGTGTAGCGGTAGCCGTCCACAAAGCGGGTGGGCACCTGAAGCTTCTCCAGAAGAGCGGTGATGTGCTTTCCGCCCCCGTGGACCAGCACCACCCGCATCCCCACCATCCGCAGGGCGGCTACGTCCTGGAGGGTGGTGTCCTGGGCGGACGCAGCCCCGATGGCCGAGCCGCCGTACTTTACCACCACGGTCTTCCCCTCATGGCGCTTGAGGATGGGCAGGATGGACAGCAGGTTTCGCACCTTCTCCATGCCGTCCAGGCCGTGCTTCACGTCGTACTCCTGGAGGAAGGTGTGCACATAGTCCACGTCTGAGGGGGTGTCGATATACTGATTGCCCCGCTTCTGGCGGGTCTCCGCCCCCTTGCCGGTAATGAGCAGGACGGAGGGCTCATGACAGCCCAGAATGGCCTGGCGGATGGCCTCTCCCCGGTTGGGCTCGATGGAATATTCACAGTTTTCTTTGGCCACATACTGGGAGATCTCCCGGCAGATCTCCAGGGTGTCCTCCTCCCCGCTGTCCTCCTCCGTGAGGATGACCAGGTTGGAGTATTTGCCCGAGATCTCACCCAGATCCCGCCGCCGGTCCAGGGCCTTTTTGCCGGGACAGCCGAAGACGGTGACCACCCGGCGGCCGGGGTATTCGGCCTGGACGGAGCGGAACAGGGTCTCAAAGCTCATGCGGTTGTGGGCGTAGTCCACAATGGCGATGACCGTGTCGTCGGCGTTGGAGTAGACCTCCATCCGCCCGGGGACACGGGCCTTCATGAGGCCCACATAGATGCACCGCTCGGGGATCTGAAGCCCCTCGCACACGGCGATGGCGGCCAGGGCGTTTTCCACGTTGAAGAG
>CALWOP010000056.1 GCA_944383195.1 uncultured Oscillospiraceae bacterium | reverse complement strand
TTTTTTCAGGTTGAGAATCAGCCCTCGGAGATCGCGCTCATGGGGCAGGTACCGGCACAGGCACCGCAATCAATGCAGGCGCCGGCGTCGATGACATAATGAGCATCACCCTGAGAGATGGCGCCAACGGGACAAGCGTCCGCGCAGGAGCCGCAGCTGATGCAAGCATCGCTAATGACATGGGCCATGATAAGTACACCTCCCTTAGAATGTACATACATTCTATCACATCTTTTTAAAATTGCAATGCTAAATTTTAGGGATTGAGGGAATGATAGTAAAAGATTTGTTTCCGAGGTGAATTGTCATGTCAGACAGCCGTTTCACATCTACCGCCCTTGGGGCCATTCGTCTGGCCCAGGAAAATGCTGCCAGGCTGGGACACAGCTATGTGGGCAGCGAACATCTGCTGCTGGGGCTGGCCAGCCAGGAGTTCAGCCCTGCGGCTGTGGCGCTGCGCCGGGCCGGTGCAGACAGCCAGACGCTGCGCAGCGCCATCACGCAGCGGGTGGGCACCGGGGTCCCCGCCCAGTCCCTTCACCAGGGCTTGACGCCCAACTGCTGTCAGGCGATTCAGGGAGCGGTGGGGGAGAGCCGCCGCTTGGGGCAGCGGGCGGTCAATTCTGAGCACCTGCTGCTTGGGCTGCTGGGGGAAAAAGATAGTCAGGCCGTTCAGCTTCTGGATGCCTGCGGGGTGGACGGAGAAGCGCTGTACCATTCCGTGTGCGCTTCGCTGGGTGGGGAGGACGCCACGCCCAGAGTGAGAATGCGGGAACCTGAACCGCGTACCACTGGAGACACCCGGCAGCTGGACCAGTGCGCCCGGGATCTGACCCGGATGGCGGCAGAAGGGCGGCTGGATCCGGTCATCGGGCGAAAAGAGGAGCTGGAGCGTGTCATCCAGATCCTTTCCCGGCGCAGCAAGAACAATCCCGCCCTTATTGGAGAGCCGGGGGTGGGAAAAACCGCTGTGGCAGAAGGGCTGGCACTGGCCATTGCCGATGGTACCGCCCCCGCCCACCTGTTGGGGCGGCGGGTATGCGCCCTGGATCTATCCGCTATGGTGGCCGGTACGAAGTACCGTGGGGAGTTTGAGGAGAAGCTGCGCCATGTCATTCAGGAGGTGCGCCGGGCGGGCAATGTGATCCTCTTCATTGATGAGCTGCATACCATTGTGGGGGCGGGGTCGGCGGAAGGGGCCATTGATGCGGCCAACATTCTCAAGCCGGCCCTCAGTCGGGGAGAACTCCAAGTCATTGGAGCCACTACCATTGATGAGTACCGGAAGTATATCGAAAAGGATGCGGCTCTGGAGCGCCGCTTCCAGCCAATCACCGTAAAAGAGCCTACACGGGAGGAGACGCTGGATATTCTGCGGGGGCTGCGTGGGCGGTATGAGTCCCACCACCACTTGACCATCTCCGATGAGGCGCTGACGGCGGCGGTAGACTTGTCCATTCGGTATCTGCCCCAGCGGTTTCTCCCGGATAAGGCCATTGATCTGGTGGACGAGGCGGCGGCCCAGGCACGGCTGTCCGGACGGACCCCGCCGCCGGAGCTTCAGCGTCTGGAGACCCGGGTGTCCCACGCCAGCCGTCAGCTGGCGGATGCGGTGCGCCGTCAGGACTTTGAGCAGGCAGCTCTGCTTCGGAATGTGGAACGGGATTTTCGCCAGGAGCTGGAGCGGGACCGGAAGAAGTGGGAGGCCGGATTGGGCCAATTCTGTGTGGAGCCCCGCCATGTGCAGCAGGTACTCGCCCAATGGACAGGGGTGCCGGTGTGTGATCCGAACGAGGCTGATCGAAAGGCGCTGGCCAACTTGGATAAGGAACTGCACCGCCGCCTGCTGGGGCAGGATCGGGCGGTGGAGGCCGTTTCCAAAGCGATCCGCCGAGGCAGACTGGGATTGAAAGACCCCCGCAGGCCGGTGGGTTCCTTCCTCCTCCTGGGCCCCAGCGGAGTGGGAAAGACCCAGTTGTGCCGCAGCTTAGCCGCTGCCCTGTTTGGCAGTGAAGAGGCCTTGATCCGATTTGATATGTCTGAATATATGGAGGCCCATTCCGTATCCCGTCTTCTTGGCTCACCCCCTGGATATGTGGGCCACGAGGAGGGAGGACAGCTCACCGAACGGGTGCGGCGCAATCCCTGGTCGGTGGTTCTGCTGGACGAGCTGGAGAAGGCCCATCGGGATGTTTGGTCGGTACTCCTCCAGGTGATGGAAGAGGGGGTACTGACCGATGCCCAGGGCCGGAAGACGGATTTCCGCAATACAGTGCTGGTGATGACTTCCAATCTGGGGGCGGGGCGGTTCCGCCAGGGGAAGCAGCTGGGCTTTACCATGGGAGAACGGCAGGAGCGGGAAAAAATAGAGGGAGAGGTGCTATCCGATGCCCGCAGGACCTTTGCTCCGGAGTTTCTCAACCGCCTGGATGCCACGCTGGTGTTTCATCCGCTGGATGCGGATACTCTGAGCGCCATTACCCGGCAGCTGCTGAGTGAGACGAAGCAGCGTCTGGACAAAATGGGGGTCTCAATGGAAGTGGAAGAAGGGGCGGTAAACCTGCTGGCCAAGGAGGGCAGCGACCGGGAATATGGCGCTCGCCCCCTGCGCCGGGCCATTGCCGCCATGGTGGAGGACCCTGCTGCCGACCTTATGCTGTCGGGCCAGCTGAAAGAGGGGGGAAAGCTCCAGGTACTGGCCCAGGATGAGAGCGTGCAGGTGCGGTTGGTATGAACGCCTGAACAGGAAAAGGACTTTGGAATAGCTCCGAAGTCCTTTTCCTTCAGCTTTACTTTAGCCGGACAGTGCCCGCAGTCCTGAAGAAAACGGCCGCTAAAAGGCACGGCCGTATCTTGATACCATTTAGATGTGCAAACAGGTTCTTTCCGCAAATTTTCACCTATGTATTTACATTTCGCGGAAATCTTGGTATACTACTTAGTCGGAAAGAGTGAGATCCGTTTGAACGGAAAATGATAAGATTGAAAGGTTAAGGAGTGTTCCAACATGAGCCGTATGGTCGGTACTGTATCCCGTGGCCTTCGGGCCCCCATTATTCGCAGCGGAGACGATCTGGTGGAGATCGTGACCAATTCTGTGCTGGAGGCAGCCGCCGATGACGGCTTTTCGGTGCGGGACCGGGATGTAGTGGCTATGACGGAGGCCATTGTGGCCCGGGCCCAGGGGAACTATGCTTCTGTGGAAGATATTGCCGCGGATGTGCGCGCCAAGCTGGGCGGGGAGACCGTGGGCGTTATCTTCCCCATTCTCAGCCGTAACCGTTTTGCCATCTGCCTGCGGGGCATCGCTAAGGGCGCCAAGAAGATCGTCCTTATGCTCAGCTATCCCTCTGACGAGGTGGGCAATCATCTGGTGAGTCTGGACGCCTTGGACGAGAAGGGTGTGGACCCCTATAAGGATGTACTCACCCTGGAGAAGTATCGGGAGCTCTTCGGCTATGAAAAGCACCCCTTCACTGGCGTGGACTATGTGGAGTACTATCAGGGTCTTATTGAGGACTGCGGCGCTCAGGTGGAAGTGATCTTTGCCAACGACCCCCGGGCCATTCTGGACTACACCAAGAATGTCCTGTGCTGCGATATCCACACCCGCGCCCGCACCAAGCGGCTGCTGAAAGCCGCCGGCGGAGAGAAAGTTTTTGGCCTGGACGAGATCCTCAATGCTCCTGTCAATGGCAGCGGCTACAATGAAAAGTATGGCCTGCTGGGCTCCAACAAGTCCACTGAGGACCAGGTAAAGCTGTTCCCCCGGGACTGTCAGGATCTGGTGGAGGCCATTCAGCAGAAGCTGCTGGAGAAGACCGGCAAGCACGTGGAGGTCATGGTCTACGGCGACGGCGCTTTCAAGGACCCCGTGGGCAAGATTTGGGAGCTGGCCGACCCGGTGGTCTCTCCCGCCTATACCGCCGGCCTGGAGGGCACGCCCAACGAACTGAAACTGAAGTATCTGGCGGACAACGACTTTGCCGATCTTTCCGGCGAGGCTCTGCGGGAGGCCATCAAGGAGCGTATCCACCAGAAAGATGGCAACCTGGTTGGCCAGATGGTATCTGAGGGCACCACGCCCCGCCGCCTGACCGATCTGATCGGCTCTCTGTGCGATCTGACCTCCGGTTCCGGAGACAAGGGTACCCCCATTGTCTATATCCAGGGCTACTTTGACAACTATACCACCGAATAAAAAGTAAGGTCCATGGGCGATCGCCCATGGACCTTTTCTTGCCCGGACGGCTCAGGCCGTCCGGGCACTTTTATTTGAGGAAAAAGTGCAGCAGTCTTTCCTGCTTTTTGGAATAGGGAGCATAGCGAATGGGCAAATCCAGCCAGGTGGATTTTTTGACTATGCTTTTCCGATGGGAGAAAGTTTCAAAGCTTTTCTTTCCGTGGTAGCTGCCCATGCCGCTGTCCCCAACGCCGCCGAAGGGGAGACGACTGGTAGCCAGGTGGATGATGGTGTCGTTGATGCAGCCCCCGCCGAAAGGAACCTGGCGTAAAAACTGTTCCTGTACGGCTTTGTTCTCGGAGAACAGGTAGAGGGCCAGGGGATGGGGACGGCCGTTGATGAAGTTCTGGGCATCCTGAATGGTTTCATAGGTGAGGATGGGGAGCACTGGGCCAAAAATCTCTTCCTGCATGACTGGGTCCTCCGGGGAGACATTGTCCAGAATGGTGGGCTGGATTTTTAAAGTTTCCGGATTTCCTTGCCCGCCGTAGACCACCTTTCCAGAATCAATGAGTCCCATGACCCGGTCAAAATGCTTGCGGTTGATCATGCGCACATAGCCTTGGTTGTCCAACGGATCAGAGCCATACATGGCGGCCATCCATTTTTTCAAAGAAGCGATGAAAGTGTCTTTTACCCTCTTGTCAATGAGCACATAGTCAGGGGCTACACAGGTCTGTCCGCAATTCAACAGCTTGCCGAAAACAAGGCGCTTGGCGGCCAGATCCAGCTTGGCGCTCCGGTCTACGATACACGGGCTTTTACCGCCCAGCTCCAGGGTAACAGGAGTCAGGTGAGCGGCGGCTTTGGACATGACCTCTTTCCCAACGGCCACGCTGCCGGTGAAGAAAATGTAGTCAAACTTCTGCTCCAGCAAAGCCTGATTTTCCGCCCGGCCCCCCTCCACGACCGCCACATATTCCGGAGAAAAACACTGAGATAGGATTTCCTGCATGACGGCGGAGGTGGCGGGGGAATAGGCGGAGGGCTTGACGATACAGCAATTTCCCGCGGCAATGGCGCCGATCAGCGGCTCCATGGTGAGCAGGAAGGGGTAGTTCCAGGGGGACATGATGAGAACCACGCCGTAGGGATCACAGACCGTAAAGCTTTTAGCGTGAAACTGGGAGAGGGGAGTGGGGAAGCGCCGGTCCCGGGCCCATCGGTTCAGGTGCCGCTGCACATAGTGAAGCTCCGAGAGAGTCATGCCGATTTCGCACATATAGCTCTCCGCGGGGGACTTGTTCAGGTCGGCAGCCAGGGCGGCAGAAATATCCCGCTCATGGAGCCGGATGGCCTGTTCCAGTGTGCGCAGCGCCTCCCGACGGGCAGACAGGGGCAGTGTTGCACCTGTTTGAAAATGGGCTCGCTGGGCCGAAACAAGGGCTAGAGTGTCCAAAAAATCCCTCCTTTGTAAAATTTTGTAATTTACACAAAATGCCCAAAGGCGCGGCTTTTTTGCCGCGCCTTTGGAGACGCCTGTATTATCTTAGCAACAGATTGAGCGGCGCTCGTCTGATTGCAGTTACAGGAAGTCCAATTTTATTATATGACCTTAGACAGCTGATTTTACCATATCTCTGTAAATAAAGGTCATAATTTGCCCCCGGGTACAAATAGAATCGGGTGAAAATGTCTGATCGCCTGTTCCGGAGGTAATCCCTTCCTTGACTGCCCAGGCGACCGCTTGAGCATAGCTGGCATTGGAAGGAACGTCACCAAATTCAGCCAGCCCAACAGTAGGCCGACCAGCCAGTTTCCACAGATAGGTTACTGTGGCGGCCCGGGTGCATGGTGCATTGCCCTGGAAAGCTGTGCCGGAAATTAGGCCCTTATCCTTTGCCCACAAGGCAGCTTGATAGAAGTAATCGCTGGCGGCCACATCCGAAAATGGTGTGACTCCAGATACAGTTGGGGCGCCGTGAGCTCTCCAGAGAAACGTGATGATCTGGCCGGTGGTACAGGCAGCATCTGGGCTGAATGTAGTGTCTGATGTGCCGGTGGTTATGCCCTTCGGGACAGCCCATTTTACTGCATCGGCATAATAGGCGTTCTCCGTCACATCAGAGAATCCTCCTACTGTAGGAATGACTGAGCTGTCATCACCCAAAAGGACATAGTAGTTGCCAAGGTGCAGGAAGTTTCCCGGTTTAAACGATTTTTCTGCCAAACCACTGTAGAGCGAGTCGCCGTCGAGCGTTCCAACAATAGATTCTGTATAGATGTCGTTTTCAATCGTGCCGTAAAAACGGCCAGTTATCGTCATGGAATCCACAGTGCGTCCGTCTGAACGGCTGTTTGTGATGGTGATCCGGCTTCCCGGTTTTACGTACAGTAAATTGGCGGGTTGTGTTTCCAGACTATTTCCGCCATCAGACAGGCACAAAACAGTAATTTCCTTTTGCTGAAGTAGTGCCTTTTCAAAAGACACTGTGTATGAACTGTAGTCATTGACAAAGTCGTCAAAGTACATCAGCCCTGAAATGGTGAGTGGCTCATAGGTTCCACGTACAGGCGTATTGTGTTCCGGTGTCTTGCCGGCAAGCTGCAGCTGAAGCAATAGATCTGAATAGGTATTGTACGCTTCAGTCGGAAGCCAGTAGTAGTTATAGGGACCATCCAAATTGATGTCACAAACTGCGAGAGTCGTAAAATTGGATGGAAGGCCTACATCGTCGTTGTCGTTGCTTTTCACCATGCCATATGTGGAAAGAGCCTGATAATATGCCTCCTCAGTAAGTGAAGTTTTTTTGCCGTTAGTAACCAGCGTAAACGAAGGGTCGACCTCATAGAATGCTTCACTGGGATCGGGCCACTGGAAGCCGTGATGATATATGCTGGAAATACCGTTTGCACCAATGATGGAATGGTCAAAATAGCTGGCACCTATCCCGCCGGACCATGTACCGGCATATGCATAGAGCTGCTTGCCGCATTGAATAAGGCCCATGTACCCACTTTTTCCCGGCACACAGTCGGCGCTGGACGTACAAACAGCGGCGTTGTTTTTCATCTGCCAAATGCTCATGCGGACGGTCCCTATATCATCTTGCAGATCGGAAATCACCAGCAGTTCTGGACTTCCATTGCTGTCCATGTCCAGCAGGTCGGTATATAGGACATTATTCTCTTCATATTGTCCGGCCAATACGGTGCTGTATGCGTTGGCTGTTGCGGCATCTACATTTTTATCAAACGCAGAGGTCGGAATTGTAAACCCAAAGCATAGCGTGACTGACATTATCAACACAGTCAATTTCCTTTTCATAAGTTCTCCCTCTTTTTTGTTAGATTTTCCTTGGTCCAGGGCAGCCTCATGGTAGTATTTTACTGCACTTCGTAGTTGGATACAATAGTCTGCCCCAATGTTGTATTTTCCAGGTAATAAACACGCATAGGGTCGGCTGCCGGATCGATGTAAAATTCAATTTGCGATAGATCCAGAAAAACCGAAGTTTTAATAGTTGGTGCAATGAGGCCCGTACCGTGAATGTACCCGTCATAGTTTACGCCTTCGCCGTAAACTCCTGCGGTTCCTGGGGTATCAAATTCCGTATACGCTACACTGACTTCTGCATCGGTATAGTAGCTGTTGCAGGCCTCGTTCAAGGCAGCGGTGATTGTTTCGGCCGCCGTCTGGGAAAGTTCTGCGGTTCCTTCTTCCACAAAGTTGGTATCTTTCCGGAATGTGAATGTACCAAGGTCCTCACGATCCTCAAAACCGCTGCCTGTATGGTAGATGACCCGGGCCTCAAAACAGTTATTGTCCTCACCGAGCTTTCTTAGAGGCTCTAGTCCTAATTGTACGACCCAGTCTTCCGAATCGGCCAATACTTCCAAATACCGGATGTATGCGCGCGTAGTCGGTACTTTACCTTCTATGATACTGGGACCAGAAAAATCAATGTCCTCAAGGTCTACACGAATCCGGTAGCTGGGATCAAGTATCGTTTCCGCCGTATAAATCAAAAAAGACAAGCTTCCGTCGTCAGATACCCAACGCCCAACCATGTTTGCCGGCTGACTGAAATATTCCTGATCTTTCTGGATACGTACCTCGTCCAGTTTTCTGCTGATAAAAACAGTTCCGATTACAAGTGCGACGAAAATGGTCAATCCAATTCCAATAAAGAGTTTCTTTTTACTTGCCATTTTGAGATTCCTCCAGATTTTAGTTGTTTTTAGTGTTTCTTTCTACCCATCATAGATTTTGATGCTTCTGCCAATGCTGCGGCAAAAGGATTTTTCTACCGCTGCTGGATTGCCAAACACATGGTTCCTGTTTCATTTACAAATTCTCCTTTTTCTGAGTTGTGGCCGGGCCCGTAGGGCGAAATAGGCTTGCTTGCGATTCTCTTATTTGACCGCTCTGCACAAGTCTTACCTTCCTCAAGCACCTGTCTCGCCATCAGATCATGAGACCTTCCGCTTACACCTATAAGAGTCTCTGACATTTCACCCAGGTTTTAAATTTTTCAAAAATTCTGAAAAAATTTTATCGGAATTCTAAAGCCTTTAGACATAAAAAAGCTGCCCCAACTCTTGATGAGTTGGGACAGCTTTTGATACGTTTATATGCCAAAATTCAAAACAGAAACACTTATCCAAGTATGTCTCTGTAAATAAAGGTCATAATTTGACCACGGGTACAGATAGCATCAGGAGAAAACTTCTCATCTCCTGTTCCGGATGTGATTCCCTCGTTGACGGCCCATGCCACAGCCTGTGCATAGCTGGCGCTGGCCGGTACATCGGTGAAGCCGCCCCCTCCCACAGAAGGACGGCCTGCCAGCTTCCACAGGTAAGTTACAGTGGCGGCGCGGGTACAGGGGGTGTCGCCGCGGAAGACAGAGCCGGAAATCAGTCCCATTTCTCTGGCCCACAGTGCAGCCTGATAGTAATATGCATCGGGAGATACATCGGAGAAGGGATTGCTGCCGGAAATTTCCGGAGATCCGTTGGCACGCCATAGGAATGTCAGAATCTGAGCAGTGGTGCAGGTGTCATTGGGGCTGAATGTCGTTGCGCTGCTGCCGCTGGTAATTTTCTTGTCTACCGCCCACACTACTGCGTCTGCATAGTAAGCGTCTGCCTTCACATCTACAAAGCTGCCCACAGTGGCAGTTTCCTCCCCGAGGTGAACAAAGATGGGATCCCCATCACGATCCGTTGTCCACAGACGATAGACCTCGTTCCCGTCTCGAAACGTTTTGCTGGCGGGTCCATTGAGAATATTTGCGCCGCTTTGGCCCATCATAGAGCAGTTCAGGCCGTCCATCCAGCCGATCATGGCGGCAACTCCCGGTTCATCACTATTACTGAAATCCGGCGCTATCGTGGTTCCGCCTGTTGCTCGAATGGTACTGCCGGGACGGACGGAAACCAATGTGGCGCGTGTCGGTTGCCGACCATCTGTAAATGCACCGTCGTCCGTTACCATTAAGGTTTTCTTTTCAACAGAAGTTACTTCAAAAATGATCGTATAGAAGGAACCATCATTCTCATACCCCGTAACCGTATACGTGTTGGGTTCGCTCGAAATGCTGGAAGCCTGCTCCATTCGAGTATGCAAATCTTCACTTACATCGGAGATTTTATTTTCCTCACTGTACCAGAATCCACCTTCGCCATGAAAAAGATATTCAAACTTCCACTCTTGTTCCAACTCTTCATATAACGAATCAATTGCCGCTGTGCCAGCCAGATCTATTTCTCCCTGATAAGTCTTTCCATTTCCATTCATATCATAAAAGGAATAGGAAGCACTATTCATAGGAGGATTGCTTTCACTTACATAAATTCTGGTTGCCCCAGTTTGTCGAGCGATCCCAACGTCATTTAGGGCGCTTCCGCCGTATGCGGAAATACTTTGAGACATCGTTTTTGTTGCTGTGCCGTTCTGAATTGTCCAGACAGTCAGGTCGAGCATTTCAAACATGGAATCGGTGGATTCGTCTATATTGATTAGGATGAGCTCCGGTTTTCCATCAATATTCAGATCTTCCAAAGTACTGAAGGAGTAAGGCTGATTATTCAGCACATGGACATATGAAGCCGCTTCCCCCGAAGTCAAGTCGGAAGCTTTGGCCGCTGAAGCGGGAATTACGAATCCCAAACATAGACATATTGCCAAAATAAACGTAAAAGTTCTCTTTTTCATGTAATATTCCCTCATTTCTTTTATATTTTCTATCGGTGGACACCACGACTTCTGTGTGTCAGCTGCTTTGCGTATATCGCCGGAATAGACTTAGTCCGTGTATACAATTTCTGTGTCCCAATCAAAAGCAAGCTCATCAAAGCTTGTGGTGGATGGCATATAGCACACTGTGAGATGATTCCGACTGAAAGCCCCCTGTTTAATGACTGTGGAGGCTCCCTCGATCGTGACCGACTCCAGGTTGGAATTGTAGTTAAAAGCAAATTCATCGACAGTTTCCACCCCGGCGGGGATAGTCACTGTATAGAACCCGTTAGCAAAAAATGCACTGTCTCCGATGTACCGCAATGTGGAGGGCAGTAACAGATCGTCCAGAGCGGTACAGCAGCTGAAGGCGCTTTCTTCAATCCGCTCCAGACCCTCCGGCAGTTCAATGCCATTCAGCGCCTCGCAACCAAAAAATGCTTGTTTGTCCACCACTGTGACATGATCCAGACCTTCTACATTGAGGAGGGACTCGCACAGGTTGAACATACTTTCTGGCACCCTGTCTGGGTGATTGAGAAATTCTGCATATTCCAGCGCGTAGCAACTGGAACAGATGCTTGTCCCCATCTCGTTTACCTGCTCCGGAATAATGAGTTCTACCACCCCGGAGTGATCAAAGGCACCATTTCTGATTGTTTCCAAGCTATCCGGCAGTACGGGATATTGGAGGGATTTGCAATACCAAAAAGCCATTTCTCCAATCGTTTTCAAGTTGGATGAGAACTGGATTTCCGACAGGCTATCACAGCTGCTGAAAGCGTGGGTTCCTATTTCCAGTAGGGAGTCGGGCAGGATCACACACTCCATCTGGTCGATGTTTTCCATGGACAGGGTACCCAGCTTGACCACCGGCTTGCCGCCCAGCTCCTCGGGGATTGTCAGTTCAGTGACCTCTCGGTCACCAATGTAGGAGGTGATGACCGTGCCGGCAGAGAATACCTCAAACTCATATTCTGAGTTGCTGTCTGTTTTGATCGGTCTTTCTCCGTCGCCGGGGAGAGCTCCTTTCGTTGCAGGACCATAGTCCTTGATCGTCTCTGCGGACGGGGCCTCCTCAGATTGAATTTGGCTGGAACTGTTTTCCTGTTCCTCAGAGGTGGCGGCATTCTGGCACCCTGTTATGCACAGCATCAACAAAACAGTCAGAGCAAATGTCAGACAATTTCTTTTCATTGTTTTATCCTCCAAACAGACAAGATGTAATTTGTCTCTGCTTAACTTATCTTACCACATAAACGGTGAGCATTCCACAGACGCATTCTACTTATTAACAGTATGTCAGCACCGCGTCGTAAGGTGTTCCGGCAGTTTTATGGAACCAAGGCTGTCCTGCGCCCTCTACCCACGCCCTAAACTCGTTGTATTTCCCATCCAGCAGGTTGCATTAGGAGCAAAAGTTGTCTCCGGGTACCGGAGACTATTCTAATTTCCACTGCCCAGGGTACAGATTCTGTATAGTACGCCGTAGAGGCCACATCTGTAAACACGATTTTGTCTCCGCAGCACTGGCGTGAATCGGTGCAGACAGTCCCGCCAGCATTGACAGAGCCAGTGTTCCAGAAGGCAATCTTTTTTTTGAGTCTCTTCATGATAGGTGCACTCCTTTTTGCTTTTATTCCGGCGGCGGGACCTGTTGTCAGTTTGCCGGTTTGACCGTTCCGCGCTGCGGCAGAAGAGCCCTCTTTCTTCGGCGCCTGTCCCGCCGCCGGATTGTGAGTTTGTCCGCTCACGTTTATAAGAGTCCGGGACATCCCTGCCAGGTTTTATATTTTTCAAAAAATCTGAAAAAATTTTGACCGGGAGTCTGAAGTCTTTGGACATAAAAAAGCTGCCCCAACTCATCAAGAGTTGGGGCAGCTTTTTCATACGTTTATATGCCAGAATAATTAGTTCTTGGCATCCTTGATGGCAGCCTGAGCGGCAGCCAGACGGGCAATGGGCACACGGAAGGGAGAGCAGGACACGTAGTCCAGGCCCACCTTGTGGCAGAACTCCACGGAGGAGGGGTCGCCGCCGTGCTCGCCGCAGATACCCAGGTGCAGGTCGGGGTTGGTGCTCCGGCCCAGCTTGGCAGCCATCTCTACCAGACGGCCCACGCCGGTCTGGTCCAGCTTGGCGAAGGGGTCGTTCTCGTAGATCTTGCGGTCATAGTAGGCATCCAGGAACTTGCCGGCGTCGTCGCGGGAGAAGCCGAAGGTCATCTGAGTCAGGTCGTTGGTGCCGAAGGAGAAGAAGTCGGCCTGCTTGGCGATCTCGTCGGCGGTGAGGGCGGCACGGGGGATCTCGATCATGGTGCCGACCTTGTACTTCATATCGGAGTGGACGGAGGCGATGATCTCGTCAGCAGTCTTGACCACCACGCTCTTCACGTAAGCCAGCTCCTTGACCTCGCCCACCAGGGGGATCATGATCTCAGGCACCATGTTCCAGTCGGGGTGCTTGGCCTGAACGTTCAGAGCGGCCTTGATGACAGCGCGGGTCTGCATGGCGGCGATCTCAGGATAGGTGACAGCCAGACGGCAGCCGCGGTGACCCATCATGGGGTTGAACTCGTGCAGGCCGGCGATAATGGCCTTGATGTCGGCAACGGACTTGCCCATGTCGGCGGCCAGCTTCTCAATGTCGGCCTCCTCGGTGGGAACGAACTCGTGCAGGGGGGGAT
>CALWOP010000055.1 GCA_944383195.1 uncultured Oscillospiraceae bacterium | reverse complement strand
TCCCTTACAGTGTAGCACAGCCCTTGGAGAGGGGCTTTAATAACTACTACTCTATAATACAAGGGGGATTTATACACGTTTCCTCTTGCATATGGGCAATAAAACAGATATAATATTTGGGCCAAATGCGAAAAATGACGACGGAAAGAGGAATTGCCGTGAAATTAGGTATCGTGGGTCTGCCCAACGTGGGCAAGAGCACCCTGTTTAACGCCATTACCAACGCCGGCGCGGAGAGCGCCAACTACCCCTTCTGCACCATCGACCCCAACGTGGGTATGGTGGCGGTGCCGGACTACCGTCTGGATAAGCTCAGCGAGATGTATCACCCCAAGAAGACTACCCCGGCGGTCATTGAGTTTGTGGACATTGCCGGACTGGTGAAAGGGGCCTCCCGGGGTGAGGGTCTGGGCAACAAGTTCCTGGGCAACATCCGGATGACGGACGCCATCGTCCATGTGGTGCGCTGCTTTGATGATGACAACGTGATCCATGTGGAGGGGTCTACCGATCCCATCCGGGATATCGATACCATCGACCTGGAGCTGGTGATGGCCGACCTGGAAATGGTGGAGCGGCGCATCGACAAGGCGAAAAAGGCGGCCAAGGGGGATAAGAAGTTCCTCCAGGAGGTGGCCGATTTTGAGGGCCTGCGGGACTGGCTCAACGACGGAAAGTCTGCCCGCTCCTATGAGGGAGCGGACATCGCCGGGGAGTACCCCGACTGCGAGCTGCTGTCCCTGAAGCCGGTCATCTACGCGGCCAACCTGGACGAGGCGGGCTTTTCTGACCCCGAGTCTGTGGCCTATTACCGCCAGGTGGAGGAGCGGGCCGCCCAGCAAGGGGCTCAGGTGATCCCCGTGTGCGCCAAGCTGGAGGCGGAGATCGCTGAGCTGGACGGGGAAGAGAAGAAAATGTTCCTGGATGATCTGGGCGTGGCGGAGTCCGGCCTGGACCGTCTGGTGAAAGCCAGCTACACGCTGCTGGGCCTGATTTCCTACCTGACCTCCGGCGAGGATGAGTGCCGGGCCTGGACCATCAAAAAGGGTACCAAGGCGCCCCAGGCGGCAGGTAAGATCCACTCCGACTTTGAGCGGGGCTTTATCCGGGCGGAGGTCGTCTCCTATGAGGATTTGATGGCCTGCGGCACCATGGCCGGGGCCAGAGAAAAGGGCCTCATCCGCTCCGAGGGCAAAGACTATGTGGTGCAGGACGGAGATATTATTTTGTTCCGGTTCAACGTGTAAGAGGGATTTGGGTTGAATATCTATCTGGATTTGTTTCTGACCTTTGCCAAGATGGGGGCGTGCACCTTCGGCGGGGGCTACGCCATGCTGCCTATCCTCCAGCGGGAGGTGGTGGAGAAGAAAGGCTGGGCCACAGATGAGGAGCTGACCAACTACTATGCGGTGGGCCAGTGTACCCCGGGGATCATCGCCGTCAATACCGCCACGTTCATTGGATTTAAGTACAAGGGGGTCTTGGGCGGCATCCTGGCCACGCTGGGCGTGGTGTTCCCCTCGATCGTGATCATTACCGTCATTGCCGCCTTTCTCTCCCAGTTTGACCAGTACCCGGTGGTGCAGCACGCCCTGGTGGGCATCAACGCCGCTGTGGTAGCTCTCATTGCTTCCAGCGCGCTGAAACTGGGCAAGACCAATTTGAAAGACGGGCTCACCGTGGGGGTGTTTCTTGGGGTGCTCCTGCTGGCCCAGGGGAGCGGTCTGCTGAACCTGGATGGGAGCACGCCTGTAGGGATGGTGCTCAGTATGCTGCTGTCTCCCGCCGGGCTCATTGTGGTGGCCGGGCTGGTGGGCTACACCGCCCGACGGCTGTCTGAGCTGGCCAAGGGAGGGGACAAGACATGACGCTTTTGCTGCTGTTTTATGAATTTGCAAAGGTGGGACTTTTCGCTGTGGGCGGCGGCCTGGCCACGGTGCCTTTCCTCCAGAGTATGGGCGAAAAGACCGGATGGTTTACCAATGCACAGCTGTCCACCATGATCGCCGTGTCGGAGTCCACGCCCGGCCCTATGGGTGTGAACATGGCCACCTATGTGGGCTATGAAATTGCGGGAGTTCCCGGCGCCGTTATTGCGACCCTGGGCCTGATCACCCCGTCCATTGTGGTGATCATCCTCATTGCGGGCTTTTTGCAGAAGTTCCGCCGGTCCAAAACCGTGGACGCGGTCTTTTATGGCCTGCGCCCGGCCTCCACGGCGCTGATCGCCTCCGCCGGGATCTCGGTGGCGCTTTCCGTGTTCTGGACCGTGGGCGGAGATGCCCAGCACACGCTTTCCATCCATTGGCCGGTGATCCTGCTGTCAGCGACCCTGTTCCTGGCCATGCAGCACAAGAGCATCAAAAAGATACATCCGGTGGCCTTTATTGCCTTTGCCGCGGTGATCGGGATCGTGTTTCAGCTGTAAGCGGCCTGGAGCTGAAAAGCCGAGGGACGAAAGGGGGGAGGAGCATGGAGCGCTCAGAATATTACCAGGCGGACGTGGGGATGTTCTTTGGGGAGAAGAAGCTGGAGCAGACGCTCTACGAGCGGCTGTTTGCCCGGATGGAAGAGGCATTTCCCGATGCCCTGGTGAAGGTCCAGAAAAGCCAGATCAGCTTTTATCATAAACACCTCTTCTCCGCTGTATCCCTGCCTGTGCGGCGCAAAAAGGACTGGCCGGAGCGGTGCGTTGTGGTGACCATTGGTCTGTCCCACCCCCTGGAATCTCATCGGGCGGCAGTGAGCGTGGAGCCCTACCCCGGCCGGTGGACAAACCATGTGCTCCTGGCCCAGGAAGAGGAGATCGACGAGGAGCTGCTGGCCTGGTTGAGAGAGGCATATGATTTTGCCCTGGCCAAGGGAGGAAAAAAACAGGCAGGCGCGGCACTTGACAAAGGGGCGGCGGCTCCGGTACAATAAGCCTACTGCCAGCAAGAAGCCGGGCCGGGTGCTGAAGCGCCCATGTTCCCTTGCGTTATATAGGATTTTTATGCGTACCAGGAAGGTATGCCCTTTTCCCAAGGAAAAGAGCATACCTTTTTTGTGTCTGAAAGGAGAACGGTCATGTCGTCTGTGAAAAAAATCTGTATCTGCGCTTTGTGCATCGCCCTGTGCTGCGTGCTTCCCACCGCGTTCCACGGCCTGGGGCTGGGCGCCGCGCTGTCTCCCATGCATTTGCCTGTGCTGCTGTGCGGTCTCATTTGCGGCTGGGGGCTTGGCGCGGTATGCGGTGTGGCAGGGCCTATACTGTCCAGTGTGATCACCGGAATGCCCGGCGCGGCTATGCTGATGCACATGGTACCGGAGCTGTGTGTGTACGGACTGTGCGCGGGACTGCTGATGAAGTGGGTGCGCACCGGGACCCTTTACGCCGACCTCTACCTGGCCCTGGTGCCCGCCATGCTGCTGGGCCGGGGGGTCGGGGGCGCAGTCCAGGCCCTGGAATATCTGGGGGGGACAGAGAGTTACTCCCTGGCCATGTGGGTGAGCGGCTATTTTGTGGGCACCTTGCCCGGAATTTTGCTGCAGCTGGTGGTGCTGCCGGCCCTGGTGCTGGCGGTGATGAAAGCGGGGCTTATTCCCGCCCGGTACCCGATGAAAAAAGAAATGGTCTGAGTGGCGGGAGAGGAGGAACCTTCCATGACCCAAACGGAGCGTTGCCCGGCCCCAGAGGACAGAGGCTCCCTGGAGCGGATGATCGGGCAGCTGCGGGAGCGGGCTGCCCGGGGAGAGCGGGTGCTGGTGGCTCTGGACGGGCGGTGCGCCGCCGGAAAAACCACCTTGGCCAACGCGCTGGGGGAGCGGTACGGCTGGAACGTGGTCCACATGGACCACTTTTTCCTCCGCCCGGAGCAGCGTAATCCCCAACGGCTGAGCGTGCCGGGGGAGAATGTGGACCATGAGCGTTTTTTTGAGGAAGTGATGCTTCCGCTGCGGGAGGGCAGGCCTGTCTGCTACCGCCCTTTCGACTGCCATGCCATGGCCATGGGAGAGCCGATCCAGCTGGACCCCCGGCCCGTGACCATTGTGGAAGGGGCCTATGCCTGCCACCGGACGCTGTGGGAGTTTTACCAGGTGCGCGCCTTTCTTACGGTAGATCCTGACCTTCAGCAAGTACGCATCCGGCAGCGCAACGGCCTGGAGGGGCTTCGGGCTTTCCAGGAGCGGTGGATCCCGCTGGAGGAGGCTTATTTTGCCGCCTGGAAGCTGGAACAGCGGTGCGACTATCTGCTTGGACAATAAGAGCCATCTCCTCTGCGGGGACGGGACGGCCCCCTGTGTCATAGGATGACACGGGGCCTGCGCCCCCGGAAGGAGGTAACACAAATGGGTGTTACAGGTTCAAACAAATTGATCAGTACCGACCGGATCAGCTGCGACGGGTCCCTGCGGGTGACCCTGGCGCTGACCGCCGCGCCGGATATCATTTCAAACCCCACCGACATCGTGCTGCTGCTGGACCGCTCGGGCAGCATGGCCGGAGTCCCTCTGAGCAGCATGAAGCTGGGGTCCAAGACCTTTATTGACATCATTGCTGAGGCCACCGGCGGCGCCCCGGATGAGATCGGCTCGGGCAGCCGTATCGCCGTGGTCAGCTTTGCCGACACGGCCATGGCCAATACCCAGCTCATCACTTCGGTAGACACGCTGAAAAATGGAGTGGACGCCCTGAACGCCGGCGGCAACACCAACCACGCCGCCGCCTTTGAAAAGGCCATGGAGCTGCTGGAGCCCGCCTCTGGAAGCGCCAAGGTCATCGTAATGTTTACCGATGGAAATACCACCGTGGGACTGCCCCCCGCCCCGGTGGCCCAGCAGGCCAAGGCGAAGGGGATCATCATCTACTGCATTGGGCTGGTGGGCCAGGGAGGGCTGGACGTGAACGCCCTCAACATCTGGGCCTCCGCCCCTGCCGCCACCCATGTGGCGGTGACCCCCAACGCGGCAGATCTGGAGGAGCTGTTTGCCGAGCTGGCTGCCAACATCTCCAACCCCGGTGCCACCGATATTGTGATTGATGAGACGGTAATGGATGACTTTGAGATCACCAGCATTGCCTCTCCCACCAAGGGAAGCGCCGTCAAGACCGGCGATACCGCCCTGCGCTGGACCATTCCGGAGCTGGGGGTGACCACCAGTGAGAGCGCGGTGCTGGAATTTTTCATCCGCCATGTGGCCCTGACCCAGGGGGAAAAGCAGGTCAACGCCTCCATCACTTATTCGGACGCGGAGGGGAACCAGGTGACCTTCCCCGACCCCCGGGTGACGGTGGAATGCGACGTGGTGGTCCATCCCGAGCCCTGCCCCGAGCCGGTGGAGCTGACGGTCAAGGGCTGTACCGACGGGGTGGTCGTGGACCTGGGAGACACCTGGCTGGAGTCTCAGGGCCGGATCATCCAGATGGACCTGACGCTGAAGAACGTCTGCCCCAACCGGCGTGTGGCTCTGGCGGCCATCCTCACCGAGGTGGACGGAGAGGGAATGGAGTATCAGCGGGGGATGAAGGCGATGACCATCCCGGCCCACGATGCCCCCGAGTGCCGGGATGTACAGGTCAAGTGCATCAAATTTGTGGTGCCGGAGGACCTGGATGTGTCCGGCAGCCCTGACTCCATGTGTAATTCCAGAACCTTCCAGGCCCGGTTCATTGCCCACTATATCGACACTGACTACCGCTGCTGTGAAGCGGAGCTTACCCTGTAAGCGCCCCCGCCGTCTTCGGACGGCGGGTTACATAGCCGGCTTGACAAGGCCGGGAACTGTATTGTATCATCAAACAACACCGTGCTGTCCGGCGTCCCCTGGGGAGGCGCCGATTTTGCGCACAGGACAAGCCCCCAGGGGGGACAAGGAGGATCGATCCATGAAACATCCGGACGCAGCCCGCAATCAGGACGGCATTGGCTCCCGGGAGCTGCTGGTGGTGAGCTTTGGCACCAGCTATCCAGACAGCCGCCGGAAGACCATTGGAGCCATTGAGGATGGGCTGGAAGGCGCCTTTCCCGGCTGGTCTATCCGCAGGGCTTTTACCAGCCGGGTGGTCCTTGGGCTGGCCGCGGAGCGGGAGGGGCTGGTCATGGACGATGTGGACCGGGCGCTGAGCCGGGCCCAGGCCAACGGGGTGGAGGAGTTGGTGATCCAGCCCACCCATATGCTCAATGGCCTGGAGTATCGCCGGCTGCGGGAGCAGGTGGAGCAGCGCACAGCTGCTTTTCCACGTTTGAGACTGGGACAGCCGCTGCTGACCAGTTCCGAGGACTTTGTTCAGGTGGCCCGGGCTTTGATGGAGGCGGAGTCCCCTGCGGCGGACGGGGAGACCGCCCTGGTGCTCATGGGCCACGGCACCACCGCCCGGTGCAATGAGGTCTATCCCCGCCTGGAACAGGTCCTGCGGCAGGCTGGGGGGAAAGACTGGTTTGTGGGCACTGTGGAGGCTCAGCCCGATCTGGATGATGTGCTCCGGCGGGTACAGGCGGGACGCTACCGCCGAGTGGTGCTTCGCCCGCTGATGATCGTGGCCGGGGACCACGCCAACCATGACATGGCCGGGGAGGAGGCCGACTCCTGGCGCGGCCGCTTTCACAAGGCGGGCTATGAAGTCCAGTGCCGTCTCCAGGGTCTGGGTGAGCTGGAAGGGATCCGCCGGATCTTTGTCCGCCACGCCCGGGAGGCCATGGAGGCCGCAGAACTGTAATTTATGACCAAAAGGGAGGGCCCGCCTGGGACAGGCGGGCCCTGAGACTGTCGAAAAAGTGGCACAGCCACTTTTTCGAGAAGGATTGCACGGAAGATGGGCCTCGATTTCGTCGTCACAAGCTTCATATCATTCACATCCCCATGAATGGGAATGCTCATTCACTTGGCTGCTCCTCCTCTCCCATAAAACCTTTGGTTTTATGGGTTCCCGGAGAAAAGTTGGTCCATCTTCCGTGAGAAGTGTCATTTCCGACGCACATGTCGCCGGAAATGACGGGATTACATTTTATTCCGTCGCCTGCGGGCGCCGGAACTCCTTGCAGGAGGGCTTTTTCAGAAAAAATTTTCAAAAAGTTTCTTTTTTTCCAGAAAAGCTGTGATAGCATGAAATCCACACAGCAAGGAGGATCTGTCATGAAGAAAAAGACGATTTGGGGACTGTGTCTGGCCTCCGCCCTGGCGGCGGGGACGGCGGGGTGGCTCTGGTGGGGCAACCGGGCGGTGATGGTCCACACCATTGAAGTGACGGACCAGCGCCTGCCCCAAGAATTTGAGGGATTTCGCATTGCTCACATTTCCGATCTCCATAACGAGGTGTTTGGGTCAGAAAACAGAGAACTGTTGACCCTCCTGGCAGGGACGAAGCCGGATATCATCGTCATTACTGGCGATCTGGTGGATTCCCGGCACACCGATGTGAATGCGGCCCTGGAGTTTGCACGGGGAGCGGTGGAAATTGCGCCGGTCTACTATGTGCCTGGCAACCACGAAAGCCGCCTTCCGGAGGAATTTTGGATGCTGGAGCAGTGTCTGGAAAAAATGGGCGTGAATGTGCTTCGGGGAGAACGGACCCTCCTTACCAGGGAGGGGGCGGCAGTTGCCCTCATCGGAGTGGACGACCCCACCTTCCAGGACAAAAACTCGGCCAACTGGCCCGGGATCGTGGAGGAGGAGTTGGGAAGGCTCCGGGAGGAGGGGCTCTATTCCATTCTCCTCATTCACCGCCCTGAGCTGCTGGAGAGCTACGCCCGGGCGGGAATGAACCTGGTGTTCAGCGGCCACGCCCACGGCGGCCAGGTGCGCATTCCATTTGTGGGCGGAGTGATCGCCCCCAACCAGGGCTTTTTCCCAAAGTATGACGGGGGACTTTACACCCTGGGGGACACCCAAATGGTGGTGTCCCGGGGGCTGGGCAACAGCCTTGTCCCTCTGCGGGTGAACAATCGTCCGGAGATCGTTTTGGCGGAGCTTCATGGCGGATAACAAAAATCCCCTGTTCCCAGACGTGGAACAGGGGATTTTTATAGCTTATTTGAGGCCGCTTGGTGACATATAGTGTCAACCATGGCCAAAACGGAGGGGGTGGAAGCGGTGAGAAAGGGCCTGTCGGAGAGCTTTTCCAGCCGCTGGGCGGTCACCGGGCCAATGCACACGGGGACGGTCCCCTGGGGCAGAACGGGGAAATGACGAAAATAGGCCTCGACCCCCTGCGCGCTGCCAAAGAGCAGGTAATCAAGGGGCGGGAGCTCTTCTTGACAAGGGGCGGCTTCCACCGTGTAGAGGGGAATCTCCCGCACCGCCATGCCGTGCTCCAGCAGCATTTGGGGCAAAATCTCCGCCCCCAGCTCTGAGCGGAGAAGCACACAGTCTGTTCCAGAGGAGAGGGTCTTGCAGAGAGCGGCGGCCAGGCCGGCGCTGGTGTGCTCCTCCGGGCACAGGTCAGGGAATATGCCGTGCGCCTCCAGCGCCCTGCCGGTGGCCGGACCGATGACGGCAAAGGAGCAGGAGGCGAACCGCCGATGGTCGATACGATGTTCCCGTACCCGCTGAAAAAATTCCTCCACGCCGTTGGCGCTGGTAAAGATGAGCCAGCGCCGGTTCCCATCACACAGCTGGGCGGGGTCAAAATCCGGGGAGCGGGGCTCCACCCGGCACTCCATGACCCGATGGACGGTGGCACCCTGTTCTTCCAGTAAGGGGCGAAGCTTGTCCTGAATAGCCTCCGTGCCGGTGAGACCCACGTGGAGGCCGTCTAACGGCCGGGAGAGGGGAGAGGTCAGGTCCAGAGCGGCCACCGCACCCACCAGAATGACGGCGGGGGGCTCCACCCCCGCCTGAGCCGCCTTTTGAGCGATGTTGGAGAGGGTGCCCCGTACCGCCATGGGCTTTGGGGCGCAGCCCCCGGAAATTACGGCTGCCGGGGTGTTGGGGCCTTTTCCCGCCTCCATCAGTCCCCGGGCCAGATCATCCAGACGGGACAGGCCCATGAGAAAGACCAGTGTGCCGGAGAGCTGGGCAAGCTTGCTGAGATCCTGGGGCAGGCCGTGGGCGGCGGTGTGGGCGGTGACTACGTGGAAGCTGCGGCTCAGCCCCCGGTGGGTCACGGGAATCCCAGCACCGGCGGGTATGGCTACCGGAGAGGTGATGCCGGGCACTTCCTCACAGGGAATCCCCGCTTCTTTCAAAGCCAGCATCTCCTCGCCCCCACGGCCGAAGACGAAAGGGTCGCCTCCTTTCAGGCGGGCCACCCGCTTGCCCTCCCGGGCCAGGGCGATGAGGGCCTGAGAGATCTCCTCCTGAGAGGCGGAGTGCTTTCCCTGGCGCTTGCCCATATAGCGCTTCTCCGCCTGGGAAGGGGCGGCGGAGAGGAGGGCGGGGTCGATGAGGTCGTCGTAGACCACCACATCGCAGCTTTCTAAAAGCCGCAGGCCCCGGAGGGTGATAAGGTCCCACCGACCGCACCCGGCCCCGATGAGATAGACGCGCCCTGTGGTTTCACTCATGATTTCTCCTCCAGCTTCCTAACAATCTCAGTTCGTTCCTGGGGCGTAAGGGGGCGGCAGCGCTCCATGCAGGCGGCAAACAGAGCTTTTAGAATGGCCTCCCGCTGCTTGAGCTGGGGTACGGTCTCTTTTACAGCCAGCCGCTCCCGGGCCAGATAGTCCAGAATTTCTTCCATCCCTTCGGGAATCAGGGCACCAAAGCGCTCTTTCCAATAGATGGCCGCCGAGGGGCTGTCTCCGCCGGTGGAGATGCCCACAGACAGGCTGCCCCGTTTGATGAGGCAGGGAAAGAGAAAGGAACTCTCCGGCTTGTTGTCCACCACGTTGACGGGGATGTTCCGCTCCCGGCACAGACGGGAAATGTCGCAGTTTACAGCCCGGTTCCCCGCGGCGGCAATGACAAAGGCCCGGCCCTCCACATCCTCAGGAAGAAAGGGACGGCGATGGAGGACGATACCGGGCAGGCCCTCCAGCTCCTGGCGAATCTCCGGGGCCACCACGGTGAGCCGGGGAGAATAGGGCAGCAGCTTTTCCACCTTGCGCAGGGCCACTGTGCCGCCCCCTACCACCAGGCCGTCCGCCCCGGCAATATCTACAAAGAAAGGGAAATACGCCATGGCGTCCTCCTTTATCGGGGGAGGGGGGAGCAGTAGTACTGCCAGCCCTCCTCCGTATTCATCCGGCCCACCCGGACATGAAAGACCTCATCCAGCACGCCGTTGAGAAAGACCTCTTCCGGGGAGCCCAAGGCGCGCAGTGAGCCGCCGGAGAGCAGGGCGATTCGGTCACAGCCCCGCAGGGCCAGGTCCAGGTCATGGAGGACCAGTACCACCGCCCGGCCCAGGTTGGCCAGCCGCCGGGCCAGGGCCATCACCTCCAGCTGGTGGCTGATGTCCAGAAAGGTGGTGGGCTCATCCATGAGGATGGTCTGGGTATCCTGAGCCAGGGCCATGGCCAGATAGACCTTTTGCCGCTGGCCGCCGCTGAGGCGGTCCATGGAGCGCCCCGCCAGGTCTGAGGCATCCGCCCATTGAAGGGCCTGGTCGGCCATCCGGTAGTCCTCGGGGCGGTAGCGCCGGGGGTAGGACAGATAGGGGAAGCGACCGTGGAGCACCATGCGCCGGGCGGTGATGCTGGGTACGCTGCGGCTCTGGGCCAGGTAAGCGGCCCGCTGGGCCACCTCCCGGGGGGATAGGGTGGCAAGGTCCTGGCCGTCTACCAGCACCTGCCCGCCCTGGATGGGAATGAGTCCAAGAGAGGCTTTCAGAAGGGTGCTTTTGCCGCAGCCGTTGGGGCCCAACACCCCGGTCACCTGTCCGGGAGGAAAGGCCAGGGAAATATCAGAGAGAACAGGGGCCTCCCCATAGCCCACCAGGAGATTTCGTACTTCAACCACTGTGCCGCCCTCCTCTCGACCGCAGCAGCAGCCAGATGAAAAAGGGCCCGCCCAGCAGGGACATGAGGATGCCCACCGGCAGCTCATAGGGGGCAAAGAGCAGCCGGGCCAGCAAATCGCACCCGCACAGCACCACCCCGCCGCCCAGGGCGCAGGTGAGCAGGAGCGGACCGCTCTCTTCCCCCACCAGACGGCGCATGATGTGGGGGACCATCAGTCCCACAAAGCCGATGAGCCCGCAGAAGCTCACGGCCGCCCCCGCCAGCACCGAGGACAGGCCCAGGGCCGCAAGGCGCAGCTTTTTTGCGCTCAGTCCCAGGGCCTGGGCCTGCTCCTGGCCGAGAGCCAGAAGGTCCAGCTCGTTGTGCAGGGACAGGGAGGCCAAAAGGGCGGGGAGAATGAGCAGGGCGGCGGGCTTGAGCTGCTTAAGAGAGACCCCGTCCAGCCCGCCGATGCGAAAGTCGGAGTAGCCGTTGAGGGATTCGGGGACAAAGGTGAGGATGGTGTCCACCCCGGCGCTGAAAATCCCGGAAATGGCCAGGCCCGCCAGCACCAGCGTGAGCCGGGAGGCCCCTGTGCGCTGGGCAATGGCCAGTACGGTCACAGCCCCCAAAAAGGCCCCGGCAAAGGCGGCAAAGGGCACCGCTGTCAGGTTGGTGGGCAGCAGGGCGCAGCACAGGGCTGCCGCCAGTCCGGCCCCGGAGTTGACCCCGATGGTGCTGGGGGCGGCCAGGGGGTTGGACAGCACCACCTGGACGATGACCCCTGCGCAGGCCAGCGCCGCCCCGGCCAGCAGACCGGCCAGGGTACGGGGCAGGCGAACGTAGAGGACAATGCGCCGGGCAATGGTGTCCGCCGGGTCAAAAAGCCCTTGCAGGACTTGGCCGGGGGCGATGGACTCCGGCCCCAGAAGCAGGCTCAGGGTGCCCACGGCTAGAAAAAGTCCCAGCAGGCACAAAACGATAAAATTGTGATTACTCCTCTGGATAGAGGATGTCGGCAAGCTTTTCATAGGCCTCTCCCCACCGGGCGTTTGGTTTCACGTTGTAGAGCTGCTGATCCATGTAGTATAGCCGCCCCTCTTTTACAGCAGTGAGGCTGTTCCAGGCGGGATCGGACAGCAGAGCATTCTGGAGGGTGATCTCGGCATCGGTGGGGTCGGAGCCCTGGAGGACCACAAAGATGTACTCCGGGTCGCAGGCCAGAATGGTCTCCATGCTCAGGCTCTCCAGCAGGGAGGTCTCGCTGTCGGCAATGTTGACACAGCCCAGGTCGGCGAGCATTTCGCCCAGAACGGTATTTTCACTGTTTTTCACCTTGCAGCTGGAGCCGGTGGCCCGGACGTAAAGGACGGTGGGAGCGCTGCCGTCGGCGCGGGCGCGGGCGGCGTCGATCTGCTTCTGTACCGCGGCGCCGTGCTCCTCGTAAGCCTGGGCATCTCCGGTGAGCTGGGTGCAGATGTCCAGCATACGCAGGTAATCCTCATAGGAGCTGATGTCAAAGCAGGCCGCGGGGATGCCCAGCTCGTCCATCAGGTCCATAAGCTCCACGTCGGCAGCGGTTTTGGTGCTGCCGATGACAAAATCAGGGTCGGCGGCCAGCAGGATCTCCTGGCTGGGGGTTTTCACCGCCCCCAGGTTTTTGACCTCCTCACCAAGGCCAAGGTCAAACTGGGTCCAGCTGTCATCCGCGGCGGCCACCAGGGTGTCCTTCCCTCCGGCCAGGCACCACACGTCGGCAAAGCTGCCAATGAGGGCGGCCACCCGTTTGGGGGAGGAGAGGGTGACCTCCCGCCCCAGATCGTCGGTAAAGGTCACGCTCTGCCCCTGAGAGGAAACTGCTCCAGAGGAATCTCCAGGAGCGGGACCGGCGGAAGAGGCCCCCGCCCCGGCGGGAGCGGCACAGCTGGCCAGACTCAGGGCCAGGGCTGCGCAGAGCAGGGAACAAAGTAATCTTTTTCTCATATTCTTTCCTCATTTGTATGAAATTGCGGGGGTAAAAGCCCCGAAGCGCAGGAATATCTTATTTTACCATGAACCGACCTACCGTGCAAGAGAACGGAAAACATGAGACGGAGGGAGAAGGCGGTTTTTCAGATTAAGCGGGAGGGCGGTTTTACTTCACAAAGGAAAGCAAACGATGGAAATTCCTGTGGACAAGGCGGTTGACTTGAGCGGGTCAGGTGATTATAATGCTTGAAGTCGGCCCGGAGGAGACGCCTCCGGACGACTTCTTTGG
>CALWOP010000054.1 GCA_944383195.1 uncultured Oscillospiraceae bacterium | reverse complement strand
CCGTGGTGACCGGCCAGCCCTTCCCCTCCAACGTCAACTATCAGTATGGCTTTGAGTCCGGCGTGAACTACGCCAACAAGCACCTGGGTGCCACCGCTGAGATCGTGGAGCTGGCCTCCTATGCCGGCACCGACGTGACCGGCGCCAACGTGGGCGGCAACTACACCGGAAACTTCGTGGATGAGGCCGCCGGCAAGACCCTGGGCGAGGCCCTGATCCGCGAGGGCTGCGATGTGATCTTTGTGGCCGCCGGCGGTTCCGGCAACGGCGTGTTTGCCGCTGCCAAGGAGTCCGGCACCTGCATGATCATCGGCTGCGACGTGGACCAGTATGATGACGGCGCCAACGGCGACAGCAACATTATCCTGACCTCCGGCCTGAAGAACATGGCCATCAACGTGGAGCGCCAGCTCAACGCCATTGTGGACGGCACCTTCCAGGGCGGCAACTACACCCTGACCGCTGAGACCGACTCCACCGGCTATGTCTCCGCTGAGGGCCGTCACCAGATGTCCGCTGAGACCGTGGCCACTCTGGACGAGCTCTATCCCCAGGTGAAGGACGGCACCATCGTCCCCGCCGCCAACTTCAACGGCTACACCCCCGAGGAGTTCCCCGGCCTGTAAGCCTGAAAAGTCTTCGTTTGATCCCTGAGCTTTGATTTTGGGGCGCTCCGCCCGACTGTTTGGTCCCGGCGGAGCGCCCCCTCTTTTCTTTTTTCATTGGCCCTGTTACAAAAGGCCGGCGTTTTGATCCCAGCCCGGGCGCCGGGTTGGGATGAGGACGTCTGGCAAAAGCGGAGCAAAGGAGCGTGATATGGATGGCGGACGAATATATTGTGGAAATGCGGCACATCACCAAGCGGTTTCCCGGCATCGTGGCAAACGATGACATTTCCCTGGGGATCAAAAAGGGCGAAATTTTTGCCCTGCTGGGGGAAAACGGCGCGGGAAAATCCACCCTCATGAGTATGCTCTTCGGGATGTATGAACCGGATGAAGGGGAAATTTACATCCGGGGCAAGCGGGAACACATCGCTTCCCCCAACTATGCCACCAAGCTGAACATCGGCATGGTGCATCAGCACTTCAAACTGGTGAGCAACTACACCATCGCGGAGAACATCATCCTGGGGATCGAACCAAAGCGCCGGCTGGGGATCTTCCCGGTGGTGGACCTGAAAAGCACCAATGAAAAGGTGGCCCAGCTGTCCAGGCAATACGGCCTGGAGGTGGACCCGAAAGCCAAAATCGAGGATATCAACGTGTCCACCCAGCAGCGGGTAGAGATCTTGAAGATGCTCTACCGGGAGGCAGAGATCCTGATTTTTGACGAGCCCACCGCCGTGCTCACTCCCCAGGAGATCGACTTTTTGCTCCAGATCATCCGCGGCCTGCGGGATGGGGGAAAGACCATCATCCTCATCACCCATAAGCTGGAGGAGATCAAGCAGGTGGCCGATCGCTGCGCCATCCTGAACCGGGGCAAGCTCATTGACATCCTGGATGTGGCTACCACCTCCACCCAGACCATGGCCAACCTGATGGTGGGCCGGGAAGTGGACTTTGTTGTGGACAAGGCCCCGGCACACTTCGGCAAAGAGGTGCTGCGGGTGGAGCACCTCACCGTGAAAAACCGGGACAATTTCCCGGTGGTGAAGGACGTGTCCTTCTCCGTCCGGGCGGGGGAGATCTTTGCCATTGCCGGCGTCTCCGGCAACGGGCAGGTAGAGATTGCCGACGCGGTGGCCGGCATGGCCCAGGTCGCCGAGGGGAGCATTGTCCTCAATGGAACGGACATTACCCACATGGACGTGCGCGGCCGCACAGATCTGGGGATCTCCTATATTCCTGAGGACCGGCAGCATATGGGACTGGTGCTGGACTTCAGCCTGGAGGACAACCTGGCGCTGAAGACCTACTACAAGGAACCCTTCTGCCGCAAGGGGATCTTGCAGCATGAGGCATTCAGCCAGTATGGTGAGCGGCTCATTGCGGAATATGATATCCGCTCCGGCCAGGGGAAGGACACGGTGGTCCGCTCCATGTCCGGCGGCAACCAGCAGAAAGCCATCGTGGCCCGGGAGATCGAGCTGGCCTCCCCCCTGATGATCTTTGTCCAGCCCACCCGCGGCCTGGACATCGGCGCCATTGAGAACATCCACCGGCAGATTTTGGTGGAGCGGGACAAGGGCCGGGCCATCCTCCTCATCTCTCTGGAGCTGGACGAGATCATGGGCCTGGCTGACACCATCGGCGTGATTTTCAGCGGGGAGCTGCTGAAAATTGCCCCGGCGGACACGCTGACCACCAACGAAGTGGGACAGTTTATGATGGGGGTGAAGCAGAATGAAGCGAGCTAATCCGATCACCCGCGGCGTTTTGTTTCTGATGGGCGATGAGAAGCGCCAGCGCATCACCATCCCCATTTTTGCCATCCTGCTGAGCCTGATTGCCAGCTCCATCGTGCTGCTCATCCTGGGCAAGAATCCTGTGGAAGCCTTTGTCAGCTTGCTGCGGGGCTCGGGGATTTTGCCCAAGGAGGCCTATGCCGCCAAGAAGAGTATGCTGACCGATTTCCTCAGCCTGCTCAACGCCTGGACCCCCATGCTCTTTGCCTCCCTCTCGGTGGCGGTGGCTATGCGGGCGGGGCTGTTTAACATCGGCGTGTCCGGTCAGATGCTCTGCGCGGGCTTTGTGGCCACCGTCACGGTGGGCTACGCCGAGAGCCTGCCTGCTGTGGTGGCCAAGCCCCTGGTCATCATCATCGGCATCATCACCGGCGCGGCAGTGGCCGCCATCATCGGCTTTTTGAAAGAGCGTTGGAACATCAACGAGGTGGTTTCGGCCATCATGCTCAACTATATCATTCGCTATGTGGTCAGCTTCTTCGTCAAGGCCACCATCAACAACCCCTCCACCCGCCAGTCCTGGCCTGTGACCGCGGCCTCCCGGCTGTCTCTGATGGATACGGAGCTGGGCGGACTGAAAATGGATATTCCGCTGGGCATTGTCCTGGCGGTGGCGGCGGTCATTCTGGTGCAGTTCCTCTTTACAAAAATGAAGCTGGGCTTTGAACTGCGTGCCATCGGCGGAAACCCGGTAGCCGCCAAGTATGCCGGTGTCAACGTGGGACGCAACACCATTCTGGTCATGGCCATCTCCGGCGCTCTGGCCGGACTGGCCGGGGTGACCTACTACCTGGGCTACTTCGGCTCCATCCAGCCCGATGTGCTCATCTCCACCGGCTTTGATGCCATTGCCGTTTGTATCCTGGGCAATTCCAACCCCATCGGGATCGTCTTCTCCTCCCTGCTCATTTCTGTCATTGACAAGGGCAGCACCTATCTCCAGTCCTCCATCGGCGTGCGGCAGGAGATCGGCGCGCTCATCACCGGCCTGATCCTGCTGTTCTCGGCCTGCGGCGCGTTCATCGCCTATCTGGTCAACCGGGGCCGCCAGCGAGAGGAAGACGCCAAAAAAATGGCTGCCAACGGCGGAAAGGAGGCCCAGGCATGACATACCTGAATACCATCATCATTGACGGCCTCTCCTTTGCCATTCCCCTGTTCATCATGGCCATCGGCGGCATCTACTGTGAGCGCAGCGGCGTGACCAACCTGGCCATTGAGGGCCTGCAGGGAATGGGCGCCTTTGTGGGCGCTCTGGCGGCCACACTGGTGTCCGGAATGTTTGCCGCGGACAGCCAGGCGCCTATGTTTATTGCCATGGCCTTCTCCTTTTTGGGCGGCGGACTTTACGCGGTGCTCCATGCGGTGCTGTGCGTGAAGTTTAAAGCCAATCAGGTCATCAGCGGCGTGGTCATCAACATTCTGGCCACCGCCCTGACCACGTTCCTCACCAGTGAGATCTCCACCGCCCTGTTCGGCGCGGCCTCTAACCGCTTCCGTCTGACCACCTCCATCCGGCTGACTGTGCCTGGCCTGTCGGAAATTCCCGTGCTGGGCGCAATCTTCACCAATATCTATCCCTTTGAGCTGGCGATCATCCTGGTGGCTCTGGTGGCCTGGTACGTGCTGTACAAGACCCCCTTTGGAATGCATCTGCGGGCCTGCGGCGACAATCCCCACGCGGTGGATGCCGCCGGCGTGGAGGTGAGCCGGGTGCGCTTCATCGCCGTGATGATCTCCGGCGCCCTGTCCGGTTTGGGAGGCATCTGCTTTGCGTATTCCATCTCCGTGCAGTTTTCCTCCGCCATCTACATGGGCTATGGCTATTTGGCCATTGCCGCGTTGATTTTCGGAAACTGGCAGATCATGCCCACCCTGTGGGCCTGCCTGATTTTTGGCTTCGCCCGCTCCGGCGGCTTTGCCCTGACCCAGGTGATGGAGCTGCCCTCCGCGTTCACTGATTTGTTTATGACCCTGCCCTACATCGTCACCCTGTTCCTGCTGATCTTCTTCTCCAAGAGCAACCGTGCCCCCCGGGCGCTGGGTGAGATCTACGACAAGGGCAAGCGCTGAGAACCCTGCACAATTTCCAGACAGCTGATATGGCCGGGACCGCTGAACAAGCGGTCCCGGCTGAATTTTTTGCGCCCGGCGCCCCTGGAGACAGAGGGGATGGACAAAGGGGCGGAAACTTTCACGAAACATTAGCGGCAAAAATCTTGACAGGGAAAGGGGGGGTGCCTATAATTGTGACAGACTGTCATACGACAGGGTGTCATAAGGGGGAAGCATATGCCTACCAGCACTTTTTTTCGATTGCCCCAGGAAAAACGGGAGCGGCTGATGTCGGCCTGCTGGACGGAAATTACCCGGGTGCGGTTTGCGGAGATGTCGGTCAACCGAATTATTTCAGAAGCCCAAATTTCCCGCGGCAGTTTTTATCAGTATTTTGTGGATAAGGAAGACATGATCCGCTATCTGTTAAATGATATGCAGGAGTATTTTGTTCAGCTGCTCCGGGGGATCCTGACGGCCACGGGGGGAGATTTGTTTGCCATTCCGGTGAACGCCTTTGAACAGTTCATGGACCAGGGGAGTACCAATCCCATGCTCAGGCAGTTTATCCGGGTATTGCAGTTAAACCCGGGTTGGGACACCCAGACCTTTATGACCGCCCAGCCGGGGCTGCTCCCTGACCCGCTGTGGGAACTGGTCGATCCGGCGGTTATGAAAGAGCCGGACAGGGAATATGCCGAGCACGTGTTTCATCTGCTGTGCGCGGTACTGGCTTACGCGGTGGTGGGCACCCTCCAGGACCCGAAGGGATGGAAACGGCAGTGTGAGATTTTAAAGACCCGAGTGGCCATGATAAAGTACGGCTGCGCGGCCCAAGGGAATGGGATGGACAAAAAGGAGATGAACCCATGAAACAACAGTGGAGGATTTTATTGGTGACGATGGCGGCCGCCCTGTCTCTGCTGGGCGTGACCGTCTGGGCGGCGGACAGCACAGACGCCACACAGCCTCCGGCGGCCCAGGCCGAAACGCAGGAAGAACAGGCCGCGCCGGATGGGTCTGAAACGGGAGAAAGCCAAGCTGCCCAGGAGGAGACCACAGAAGAAACGGCCCAGGAACCCATGGAGGAATGGGGCCAGGCGGAAGAGGAATACATACCGGACCCTGTCGGGTCTATCACCTTTGAAAACCTGGAGCGCCGCCTGCGGGAACATAACCTGGCCCTGCTTACCCTGGAGGAGAATATTCAGGCCATTGAGGTCATCGACTATGACGTCATGTATGATACGCTGCGCCAGAACATGAACAGCATTGCCAGCGCCCAGTGGACCATGATCATGTACGGGATGGGGGAAACCCCAGAGGCCAAAGCGCTGCAGCAGAGCTATGACGCCCTGCGGGAGACCTTTGACGCTATCAAAAATGGGGAGCTGCAAGAGGACAATGAAGATGTCCTTTGGCAGCTGAGAAGTGCCCAAAATCAGATCGTTATGGCGGGAGAGAGCCTGTACATTGCCCTTGTGGAGATGGAACAAAACCAGCAGGCCCTGGAGCGCAGCCTGGCCGCGCTGGACCGCTCTTTGGAGGAGCTGGAACTGCGGTATGAATTGGGGCAGGTCTCTTCCCAGACGCTGAAACAGACCCAGGCGACCCGAACCTCTCTGCTCAGCAGCAAGCAGACTCTGGAGAGCAACATCAAAAACTACAAGATGCAGCTGGAGCTGATGAGCGGCGGAGAACTGAACGGCACCATCCAGCTGGGGGAACTGCCCCAGGTGACTGACCAGCAGCTGACGGAAATGAATCTGGAAGAGGATCTGGCCGCAGCCAAGGCAGCCAGCTACGACCTGTACGTTGCCCAGCAGGAGCGGGAGGAGGCCCAGGACAATGCCCGCGGGCAGGCCGGCCTCTACGGCTACCGGGAGGATCGGTACGAGGTCCAGTCGGCCAATCATCAGTGGCAGGCCGCCCAGTATAACTACGATGCCACCATCCAGAATTTTGAGATCGCGTTCCGGACGTTGTACGTGCAGACCAAGGACTTTAAGCAGGTCCTGGATGCCGCCAAAACCGCGCTGGCGGTGGAGCAGGATAACTATGCGGTGGCGCAGCTGAAGTATGAACAGGGAAATCTGTCCCAAAACGACCTGCTGGAAGCAGAGGACAAGGTGAAAGAGGCCCAGGAAGCGGTGGATGGTGCGGAAAATGATCTGTTTTCCTCCTATCACACCTACCGCTGGGCCGTGGAATATGGGATTTTGAATGGATAAAGGAGACCGACCTATGAAGGATTCACGTATTGCTTCCGCGGCGCTGGCCGCCCTGCTTCTGCTGACGCTGACGGCCTGCCAGACGGGACAAGAAACCGCTTCCAGCCAAACGGAGCTTCCTGCCGGTGTGGCCGTTCAGGTGACGGAGGTGACCCGCCAGACCATTTCCACCCAGAACAAAGTGTCCGGAAAAGTGGTAGCGGACGGGCAGGAGTCGGTTTATGTGACGGCCAATGCCGAATGTATAGCCGTCTACGTGGAGGCGGGAGACGAGGTGACCGCGGGGGAGAAGATCTGCACCCTGGATATGGCCAGCACCCTGTCCTCCTACAACGCTGCCAATATCAGCTATCAGTCCGCCGTTCAGAGCTACCAGGATCAGGAGGCCATTTTTGACAAGCAGATCGCCCTGGCGGAGAAAAATCTCAACGATTTGAAGGCGCTCTATGAGATCGGCGCCGCTTCCCAGGCGGAGATCGACTCCGCCGAGCTCAACTTGATGACCGCCCAGGCCAGCAAGACCTCCACCCTGGCCCAGCTGGAGGCGGGGATGCAGAGCTATAAATCCAATGTGGAGCAGCTGGCCGCGGTGCTGGAAAATGTGGATGCCGGGGGCAATGTGATCGCCCCGGTCTCCGGCACCGTAGTGACCCTCAACGCGGCGGAGGGGGGCTTTGTGTCCGCCTCTATGCCGGTGGCTGTGATTGACGGAGTGGACACCATGAAGGTGGAGGTCTCTGTCTCCGAGGCCCTGATTCCCAAGCTCAATCAGGGGGATGAGGTGGACGTGTCCATCAGTTCCCTGGGGGTGGAGACAGTGGGAACCGTGCGGAGTATCCAAAAGAGTGCCAACGCCCAGACGAAGCTCTACACCGTCACCGTGGGCTTTGATGAGGATATTGAGGGCCTGCTGGCCGGTATGTTTGCCGATGTGTCCTTCCGTACAGAGACCTCTGAAAATACGGTGGTGATTCCCTCCCAGGCCATTTTGACCAGCAACAACGTGTCCTATGTCTTTGTGGTGGAGAACGACACGGCCCGGTATCAGGAGGTGGAGACCGGCCTGAGCGGCAACGGCGTCACGGAGATCACCAGCGGCCTTGAGGAGGGGCAGCAGCTGGTGACCGTGGGCCAGGACTATCTGTCTGACGGCGATGCCGTGCGCATCGTATCCGGGGAGGGCTGAGACGGGTGAGCATTGCAAAGTTCTGTATCAAGCACAAGGTAACCACCCTGATGGCCTTTATCATGGTCTCTATCTTCGGTGTGGTCTTTACCACCCAGCTCCAGATGGCCCTCCTGCCCGATGTGGAGGCCCCAGCGGCTGTGGTCATGTGCTACTACAACGGAGCCAGCCCCCAGGATATGGAGGAGTTGGTCACACGACCGCTGGAGTCAGCCATTATGTCGGTAGCCGGCGTGGAAGAGGTGAGCTCCACCTCCTCTGAGGGGGTCAGCCAGCTCCAAATCACCTATGCAGATGGAACGGACCTGGACATTGCAGCCACCAAGCTGCGGGAGCAGTTTGACCAGCTGTCTTTGCCGGACGGGGCCGCGGACCCCATCATCGTGAATATCAACATCAGTGACCTGCTGCCCTCGGCCATTATCGCCCTGATGGGCGATGACCTGGCCAGCGTCCAGTCCATGGCGGAAGATACCGTGGGGCCTGCCCTGGAGCGGGTGGAGGGCGTGGCCCAGGTGAGCATTTCCGGCGGCGTGGAGCAGCAGATCGCGGTGGAGGTGGACTCCGCCCGGGCGGCGGGCCTGGGGCTGTCCAACTCCTACATTGCCCAGATGCTGGCTGCGGAGAATCTGCTTTATCCCGGCGGCGATATGCAAAACGGCAGCCAGAGCCTTACCGTTACCACCGACGCCAAGTTCCAGACGGTGGAGGATGTGGCCAACCTGATTTTGCCCCTGCCTACCGGAGGGACGGTGCGCCTTTCTGAGGTTGCCAATGTGGCCCTGGAGACCACCGACCCGGATACCGTGGCTATGACCGACGGCTCGGCCTGCGTGGTGCTCCAGGTATCCAAGCAGTCTGGGGCTAACGAGGCGGCTACCGCCGACGCGGTGGTGGAGGCCATGGAGAAGCTCCAGGCAAAAAATGCTTCCATCCAATATTCGGTGCTGTACACCGCCTCTGACTATATTAATATGGCGGTCAATGCGGCTCTTGAGAATATCGCCATGGGCGTGGCCCTGGCGGCCATTGTGGTATTCCTGTTCCTGCGCCGGTTTGGCGCTACCATGGCCATTGCCGTGTCCATGCCGGTGTGTATCCTTACCGTGTTTGTTCTGATGAACGTCTTTGATCTGACCCTGAACATGATGTCCCTGGGCGGCATCGCCATGGGCGTGGGCATGATCGTGGACAACTCCATTGTGGTGCTGGAAAATATCTACCGCTACTCCGCGGAGGGGCACAGCCGTATGGAGTCCTGTGTGGAGGGCACCAAGGAAGTCTTTACCTCCCTGACTGCCTCCACGCTGACCACGGTGGCGGTGTTCTTGCCCCTGGGCCTGACCGGAGGCATGGCAGGTATGCTGTTTGACGATTTCTGCCTGACCATCTCCTTTTTGATCCTGGGGTCGCTGGTGATCGCGGTGACCCTGGTGCCCCTGCTGTGCTATTTCCTGCTGGACGAGGAAAAGGCGCGTGCCCAGGCCCTGAAAAAGGCCCGGAAGCAGCAGCAGCTCCAGGACAGCGGCAAGCAGAGCCTGGGCAGCCGCCTCAACCAGGTGTATACGGGGCTGCTGAACTACTTTGTACACCACCTCTGGACCGGAATGCTGGCCTCGGTGGCTCTGGTGGCGGTGTTTGTGGTGACCTGCCTGTCCACCAAAATGGTGCTTATGCCCGCCATGGACCAGGGCATGGTCGCCATCTCCGTCTCCACCCCCACAGGTTCGGAACTGGGGGAAACCACCGCCATTGCCGATCAGGTGGTGGAGATTGTCCAGGAAAATGTCCCCGAGCTGGAGTCTATCTACCATATGACCCAGCCGGAATCCTCCTCCGTCAACCTGGTTCTGGTGGACAAATCCCAGCGCAGCCGAAGCAGCGAGCAGGTGGCCAACGACCTGCGCCCGCTGCTGGCAGATATTGCCGGGTGTGAGATCACAGTCAATGCCAGCGATATGACGACCATGCTGGGCAGCGGCAGCGACATCAGCGTGGAAATTACCGGCAACGACTATGAGACCCTGATGATGATTGCCGATGACCTGAAAGGGCAGATTGCCCAGCTGCCCGACGCGGTGGATGTGACCACCTCCATGGCCAAGCAGGTGGAGCAGGTCACCGTGACCATGAACCGGGAGGCCGCCTCCCAGTATGGCCTCACCGCCTCCGCCGTGGGCGCGGCGGTCCGTTCGGAGCTGTCCGGCGCCACCGCTACCACCGTCACCATCAACAACAAGGAGCTGGACGTGGTGGTCCGGGGCGACGGAGCGGCGGCGGAGAGCCTGGACGCCCTGCGCTCCATGGCCATCCCCTCCTCCTATGGAGGAACGGTGCCCCTGTCGGCGGTGGCCCAGGTGGAGGTGGAGCTGGCGCCCCAGAGCATCAGCCGGGTCAACCAGACCCGCCAGGTGACGGTGACCGGCGACACCATCAGCGGCGACACCACCGCCATCACCAAGCAGGTCCGGGGGATTTTAGACAACTATACCCTCCCGGATGGCTATACCGCGGAGATCACCGGCGCCTATACGGATATGATGGACAGCTTCGGCGATCTGCTGCTGGCACTGGTGGTGGCTCTGGGCCTTGTGTACTTTGTGCTGGCATCCCAGTTTGAGTCCTTCCTTATGCCGGTCATCGTCATGATGATCCTGCCCGTGGCCTTCAGTGGGGCACTGTTTGCCCTGCCCGTCACAGGCCGGGACCTGTCCATGATCTCCCTGGTGGCCCTCATCATGCTGGCTGGTACGGTGGTCAACGCTTCCATCATTCTGGTGGACTACATCCGTCAGCGCCGGGAGCGGGGGGAAAGCCGGGAGGAGGCCATCCTCCATGCCTGCCCCCTCCGTGTCCGTCCCGTGCTGATGACCACCATCACCACCATTCTGGCCCTGGTGCCCATGGCTTTGGGCATGGCCGAGGGGGCGGCGGAGATGATGTCGGATATGAGCATCACCATGATCTCCGGCATGACCATCTCCACGGTGATCACCCTGGTGTTTACCCCGGTTTACTATTCGGTCATCGACAATCTGAGCCATATATTCTCCAGAAAAAAGAAACCCAAGACCGTTTCTGCCCAGCCCGCTCCCACGGCGGGGGACGGCAAAGAGGAATAAAACAAACGGGAACCCTCCGGATCTTCCGGAGGGTTCCCGCTTGTTATTCATAGAGAAATCCCAGCTGTTCCAGCGCCTTGCGAACCCGGTCCGCCGCCGGCTTGTCCCGGCAGGAGACGGTATGCAGGTGAAGCCCTTCCGTAAGCTGAGACAGGGGGACGGCATCTGACTGACGGCACCGCTGGATAAACTGCTCCACATCGTAGCGGCTGGAGACGTGGATGGGGGCGGTGAGCTGGCCGTAGACGGGGTGCTCCACGATCACATCCAAAACGGTGCAGCCCTGATCCACAATGGCGTTGAGCTCCGCCTCCATCTGATCGCTGCGGTGGCGGCAGGCAAAGGTGCACAGAAGCTCCGAGTGTGTCTTGGGCAGCAAATAGCCGCGAGGGGTGGCGGTGATGTCCAGCCCTCCTGCCCGGAGCAGCGCCACATCTCCCACGATGATCTGCCGGCTGACAGACAGCTCCTGGGCCAGCGCGGTGGCGCTGATGGGAGCTGCGGCCTGCTGAAGCCGCCGGGCGATTTCCAATCGTCTTTGCTGGGCGTCCACAAAAATCCCTTTCTTTCTCCCGGCGGCCGCCCAAGGCGGCCCGGTCATTTTTTTTAGTGTAGCATAAATGAAGAGGGGGGGCAAGGTTGACTTTATACAAAGAAAGAAATAAAATGAGTCCAATGGGGCGGACCAAGTGTCCCAAACGAGAAAGAGGAGGAAGAAACCCATGAAACGATGGAAGCGAGCGCTTGCCGCCGGCGCGGCGGCCGCCATGCTGCTGGTGCTGACGGCCTGCCAGAATGTGGCCAAAGATGCCACCGTATTCATCCAGGGGGAACTGGATGCCACCTATCTGGGTAAAATCAATCAGGACTACATCGATGTGACAAACAATATGACCCAGGCGGACGCCCAGGAGAAGTATGACTATAACCTGCAGGTGGAGAGCGAATACCTTCTGAGCTATCTGGCGGTGGAGCTGCCCACAGATGCGGTGTATCAGCGGGCGGAGGAGATCGTGGGAGAGATCTATTCCCACGCCCAATATACCGTGGCGGACGCGGAACTGCTGAAAAGCGGGGATATTGCCGCCGAGGTCACTGTTTCCCCCATTGAGATCATCCCCATGCTCTCCGATGAGCTGCTTGCGGACATCTGGACGGCGGTGAAGCAGGAAGCCGGCGTCAGTGACGACCAGGTGGCGGCCATGAGTGATGAGGAGTATCAGCAGCTGGACGAGCAGTACGCCATGGCAGTGCTGGATGAGCTGGAGGGGCTGATTGCCCAGCTCACCTATGGCACCGATCAGACCATCCTGCTGCAAATGAAGGAAGATGAGGACGGCTACTACACTCTGGTGGAGTCCGGGCTGCAAAAGGTGGATGAGATCATGATCGACTATACCGGCGCATACGCCTGACAAAATTGCCTGTCCATGGGGGAGGGCCCGGCCATTGTGATGGCCGGGCCCTGCGTTTTGGGCCGGTTTTTGTGGGTTTTCCCGGGAAAGGGGAACAACACTTGACTTTTCACGCCTGGAGCCATAAAATAAACGATACGAGAAAATTATCCCCATTTTGAATATAAAGGAATGAGACGATATGGCCCAGAATCCCAATAAGAAGCAGGTGGAGCAGATCACCGACATGGAAGTGGACTTTGCCCAGTGGTACACCGACGTGTGCAAAAAGGCAGAGCTCATCGACTACTCCTCCATCAAGGGTATGTTCATTTACCGCCCCTATGGCTACGCCATCTGGGAGAACATCCAGAGCGAGCTGGACAAACGGTTTAAGGAGACCGGGCATGAAAATGTATATCTGCCCATGCTGATCCCCGAGTCCCTGCTCCAGAAGGAGAAGGACCATGTGGAGGGCTTTGCCCCTGAGTGCGCCTGGGTGACCATGGGCGGCAGCGAGAAGCTGGAGGAGCGCTACTGCATCCGGCCCACCTCGGAGACCCTGTTCTGCGAGCACTATAAGAGCATCATCCACTCCCATCGGGACCTGCCCAAGCTCTACAACCAGTGGTGCAGCGTGCTGCGCTGGGAGAAGACCAGCCGCCCCTTCCTGCGCCACCGGGAATTCCTGTGGCAGGAGGGCCACACCATGCACGCCACCGAGGAGGAAGCCCGGGAAGAGACCATGCGTATGCTGAACATCTACGCGGACTTCATGGAGAACGTGCTGACCATGCCTGTGGTCCGGGGCCGCAAGACGGACAAGGA
>CALWOP010000053.1 GCA_944383195.1 uncultured Oscillospiraceae bacterium | reverse complement strand
GGGGGCCAAGTACTTCGACCACGAGGGTTACCTGTACCACCAGCATGAGCTGGAGGATCAGTATGCCTCCCGCCGGGCCGAGAGTAAGATTTTTCTGTAATGTGATAGAGAGAAGTGCCCGCCGGCTGAAAGGCCGGCGGGCCTTTTTCTGGCAGAAAAAGGCGTTTTCTTTCCCAACCGACTATGATACAATAAGAAAAAATGGGGGCAAAGCCCCAAGGAAAAGTATGGTGATTGCATGATCCGCATTGGAAATCTGCCCCTGCCCCCCGGGGGAGATCTGGAACAGCTTCGCAAGCGGGCGGCCCGGGCTCTGGGGGTGCGCCCCGGGGAGCTGGGGGAGCTGGAGATCGTCCGGCAGTCCATAGATGCCCGCAATAAAAACGAGACCCACTATGTGTATACCGTGGAGCTGTCCATGCCACGGGAGGAACGGCTGGTCCGGAGCGCTCCGGGGCGGAATGTCACCCTGGTGGAGCGGAAGGAATATGTCTTCCCCAAAGCGCTCCGCCGCTCCTCACTGCCGCCTGTCATCGTTGGAATGGGGCCGGCGGGGCTGTTTGCCGCCCTGTTTCTGGCCCGGAACGGCATCCCCTCCATCGTGCTGGAGCGGGGGAAAGATGTGGACGCCCGGACGGCGGACGTGGAGAAGTTCTGGGCTGGGGGAGCGCTGGATGAGAGCTCCAACGTCCAGTTCGGCGAGGGGGGCGCAGGCACCTTCTCCGACGGAAAGCTGACCACCGGAACCCACGACCCCCGCATCGGAGCGGTGCTGGATACCTTGGTGGAGGCGGGAGCGCCCAAGGATGTGAAGTATTCCCACAAGCCCCATGTGGGCACCGATGTGCTGCGGGGGGTGGTGAAAACCATCCGGGAGGAGCTTTTGTCCCTGGGATGTGAGGTGCGCTTTTCCCACCGGCTGGACGGCCTGATGCTTCAAGGGGAGCAGCTGACGGGAATCCGTGTGGCGGGCCCGGCAGGGGAGTATGAGATGGCCTGCGACGCCCTGATCCTGGCCCCCGGCCATTCCGCCCGAGACACCTTCCGTATGCTCCAAAATGCGGGGGTGCCCATGGAGAAGAAAAATTTTGCCATTGGAGTGCGCATCGAGCACGACCAGGAGACGGTGAGCCGCCAGCAGTATGGCCCGTCCTTTGCCCTGCTGCCCCCCTCGGACTACAAGCTGGCCTGCCACCTGCCCAATGGCCGCTCTGCCTTCACATTCTGCGTCTGCCCCGGGGGACAGGTGGTGGCCGCCGCATCAGAGCACGGCGGCGTGGTCACCAACGGCATGAGCCTGCGGGCCAGAGATGGAAAGAACATCAACGGCGGGCTGCTGGTGGGGGTAGGCCCCGAGGACTTTCCCGGGACGGATGTGCTCTCCGGTGTGGCCTTTCAGGAGCAATGGGAGCGGGCGGCGTTCCGGCTGGGGGGAGAGAATGACCGGGCGCCCGCCCAGCGTGTGGAGGATTTTCTCGTCCGGCGTCCCTCTGAGGGGCCGGGGGCCATTTTGCCCACCTACCGGCCCGGGGTACAGTGGACGCAGATGGACGGCTGCCTGCCCCAAGCGGTGACAGATACCCTCCGGCAGGCTTTGCCTGTGCTGGATCGGAAGCTCCACGGCTTTGCCGCCCCGGACGGGGTGCTCACCGGGGTGGAGACCCGATCTTCCTCTCCGGTGCGGATCGTAAGGGGAGAGGATTTTCAGTCCCCTATCCGGGGTCTCTACCCCTGCGGCGAGGGCGCCGGGTACGCAGGCGGAATTGTTTCAGCAGCTGTTGACGGCATCCGGGTAGCCGAAGCGGTGGCAAAGGGGTAAGCCCTCGCCGGGGCCCCATCTTGGATGGGGCGGCCGTCAGGCCGTAAATTCGACCCGTAGGGGAGAATTTCCGCAGGGCGAATTCATTTCGCCCGAGGATTTTGAAATAACGGGTCCCCACAGGGGCAAGCCCCTGTGGGACGGGCGCCGGGTACGCAGGCGGAATTGTCAGTGCTGCGGTTGATGGCATCCGGGTAGCTGAAGCGGTGGCAAAAAGTTAAAAAACAAATAAGGCCCGCTGTCTGAAAGACAGCGGGCCTTATTACTTTTATTGTACGTGGGTGTGATTATTGATGTGGTTGGCGCAGTAGCAATAGTAGCCGTTGCACTTAGAGCAGTAGCGGAACTCCATGTTGGGGTCATCCTGGTCGGTCACGCCGCACACCGCGCATTTATGGAGGTAGCCCCGGCGCTGCTGAAGCTCCTTTTGGGCCTTCTTGAAGTTGATGGTCTGGGCGGAGTTGCGGTGGTGGTTGGCCATCCGGGCCCGTCCAAACAGGGCGGCCACCTCACTGCGGAAGAACAGCAGGTAATTCCCAATGGCCGCCAGATCCAGGGGGAGCATGACGGGCAGCAGGAGGAGCAGGGCAGGCCCGGCCAGGCGCATATAGCTCCATACCCGCATGGCAAGATAGAAGACTGCCAGCCATTTGGACTTGATCGGGATGAGGAAGTAGACCCGGAACTGGGCCTCGGGAAACACGGTGGCAAAGGCCAGGAAGATGGAGAAGTTGACTTGCCCGATGGTGATGGGGATCATGGAGAAGACAGAGCTCAGCTCCGGGGAGAACACAGCGGTCAGCCCATAGGAGACAAACCCGGCGATGAGGGTGAGGATCACGCCGGACAGGTAAAACAGGTTGAAGCGTGCCGTGCCCCAGGTCTGCTCCAGAGCGGTACCCAGATAGTAGTAAAACAGCATGGAGAAGAAGAACCAGACAGGCCCCAGGCCGGTAGTGCTGTAAGACTCCGGCACCAGTACAAAGGTCAGCAGCCTCCAGACCTGGCCCTGAAGAACGGCGGCGGGGTAGAAGGCCAGGTAGCTGGAGAGCATCCCATTGGTGACCATGTCCATCACATAGACGACCACATTGGCATACACCACCCAGCGGATCAGGTTGGGCAGACCGAAGTTGGGGTGGTTATAGCCGAAGCGGTCCAGCCAGCGAAAGATGGTTTTCATCCACAGAACTCCTTTTTCTCAGCATAAGATTGCTGGAAAGTATTTTATCCGGTTTTCTTCCAAATGTCTACATCTAAAGTGTAAACAATTCCAGACAGAGAAAAACCGCTTTTTTTGCGGCGGGAACTGTGGTACAATAGGACATACAGAGACCCATTACAACATGATTGGGAGGCAGCTGCCATGAGCATTGTAAAAGATATGTCCCTGGCCCCCTCAGGGCGCCAGAAAATCCAGTGGGTGCGGGATTTTATGCCCGCGCTGGGTAGCATTGAAGAGCGATTTCGCCGGGAGAAGCCCTTTGCCGGGCTGACCATTGCCGTGTCCGTCCATCTGGAGGCCAAGACCGCCAACCTGGGACTGGTGCTCCGGGAGGGCGGCGCCGAGGTCCATCTCACCGGCTGCAACCCCCTGTCCACCCAGGACGACGTGGCCGCCGCCGTGGCGGAGATGGGGGTGGACACCTACGGCGTCCACGGTGTGACGCCCCAGCAATATGAGGACCTGCTGGTGGAGACCTTGAAGTGCCATCCCCACCTGATCGTGGACGACGGGGGAGACCTGGTGAGCCTGCTGGGCGGCAAGTGTGCCCAGTACGCCGATCGGCTCTTTGGCGGCTGTGAGGAGACCACCACCGGCATCCACCGCCTTTACGCCCGGGAGCGGGAGGGCATCCTGCCCTGCCCCATGATGGCGGTGAACGATGCCAAGGCCAAGCACTACTACGACAACAAATATGGCACCGGCCAGTCCACCTGGAACGCCATCATGAACACCACCAACCTGATCGTGGCGGGCAAGACGGTGGTGGTGGCCGGCTACGGCTGGTGCGGCAAGGGCATTGCCATGCGGGCCCGGGGCATGGGAGCCAACGTGATCGTCACCGAGGTGGACCCCTTCAAGGCGCTGGAGGCCACCATGGAGAACTTCCGGGTCATGCCCATGGACGAGGCGGCCAAGGTGGGCGATATCTTTGTCACCGCCACCGGCTGCAAGGACGTGATCGTCCAGCGGCATTTTGAGGTCATGAAGAACAACGTCATCCTCTGCAACTCCGGCCACTTCGACTGTGAGGTGGATGTGGCCGCTCTGCGGGCTATGGCCACGGAGCGCTTCCCCCGCCGGGAGAATATCGAGGGTTTCCGCCTCCCGGACGGCCGGGTGCTCAACGTGCTGGGCGAGGGCCGGCTGGTGAATCTGGCCGCAGGCAACGGACACCCCGCCGAGATCATGGATATGTCCTTTGCCGTCCAGGCCCTCTCCCTGGAGTGGCTGGCCAAGCACCGCTCTGAGCTGGAGAAGAAAGTCTATATCGTCCCCGACGAGATCGACGACCAGATCGGCCGGGTGAAGCTGGCCGCCATGGGCCTGTCCATTGACACCTTGACCCAGGCCCAGAAGGACTACCTGGCCGGCTGGGAAGCCTGAAATGGCAAAAGCGATGTGAGAATGGTATGCATAACGAACTGACCAAGGTTGACATTCAGAAAATGAAAGAGGAGCTGGACTACCGCAGGGTCACCCTGCGTCCCCAGCTGCTGGAGGAGGTGAAAGTGGCCCGGTCCTTCGGCGACCTGAGCGAGAACTTTGAGTATAAGGCTGCCAAGCGGGAAAAGAACAAGAACGAAAGCCGCATTCGCTATCTGGAAAACATGATCAAGACCGCCGTGGTGATCGAGGACCACTCCTCCGCGGACACCGTGGGCCTCTATGACAAGGTCACCGTCTATCTGGAAGAGGATGACGAGGAGGAGACCTGGCAGGTGGTGACCACCGTGCGCCAGGATGTGCTTCACGGTCTGATCAGCAAGGAGTCGCCCATGGGCTCCGCCCTGCTGGGCAAACAGGTGGGAGACCGGTTTTTTGTCCAGGTGAACAAGGAGTATGGCTACTACGCTGTGGTCCGGAAAATCGAAAAGGGAACGGACGACGGTTCCGCTGCTCTGAACCGCTTTTAAGGGAAATTTCCGGCAAAATGTAGACCGGAAGGGCCGATCTGCGGAAAAATTTGTGAAATCATAATATTTGCATACTTTAGGCCCATTTATGCGGAGACGTGCGGCGGTTGATGTGCTAAGATAGCGGCGAAAGCTGGTTGCGTCTTCTGTTTTGGAAGGGCGGGAGGCGAACCGAAACAACAAAAAATGGAAAGAAAAGGGGATAATTGCCATGGCAATCCAGAAAATTTTTGTAGTGGGCGCCGGCCTGATGGGCAGCGGCATTGCCCAAACCGCCATTGTCAACGGCTATGACGTGGTGCTCAACGACCAGCGCCGGGAAGCTCTGGAGCGGGCCCAGATGGGGATTCAGAAGGCCCTGGAGCGGGAAGTGGAAAAGGGCCGCATGACCCAGGAGGCTCTGGAAGCTGCCCTGCCCCGTCTGGCTCTGGACGACACCATTCAGGGGGCCAAGGATGCCGATCTGGTGATCGAGGCCGTCTTTGAAAACCTGGAGGCCAAGCAGGCTGTGTTCAGCCAGCTGGAGGAGATCTGCCCCCCCGACACCATCTTCGCCTCCAACACCTCCTCCATCTCCCTGACCGCTCTGGCCGCCGCCACCAAGCGGCCCTCCCGCGTGGTCGGTATGCACTTCTTCTCCCCCGTGCCCAAGATGCGCCTGTGCGAGGTGATCTTCGGCCTGCTCACCGCCCAGGACGTGCTGGATGACATCAAAGAAGTGGGCGAAAAGATGGGCAAGACCCTGATCCTGGCCGATGACAAGCCCGGCTTTATCGTCAACCGGGCCCTGCTGCCCATGCTCAACGAGGCTTGCGTCATTGTGGGTTCGTTCATCGGCAGCGTGGAGGATGTGGACAACGGCATGAAGCTGGGCTGCAACCACCCCATGGGTCCCCTGGAGCTGGCGGATATGATCGGCCTGGACATTTTGCTGAACGTGATGAACGTGCTGTCCAAGGAGTACGGTGAGAAGTATCACCCCTCCCTGCTGCTGCGGAAGATGGTCACCGCCGGCTTCCTGGGCCGCAAGAGCGGTGCGGGCTTCTACATCTACGAGAACGGCAAGAAGATGGGCGTCAACCCTGTGCTCACCCAGGGCCACAAGCTGTAAGATTTTATTCCATACATCGGGCCGCTCCCTTTGGGGCGGCCCGTTTTCCATATCAGACTAACCGGCAGGACAGGAGGAAGCAGGATGTCTGGATTTGCGATTTATGAAAGCCCCTTTGGCCCCATCCGTATGGACTATGAGGGGGAGGTGCTCGTCCGCCTGCGGACCGTGGAACCCACCGTGCAGACAGGGGAGCGGACAGAGCTGACGGATCGCGCCATGGAGCAGCTGCGGGAGTATTTTTCTGGGCAGCGCAAACAGTTTGAACTTCCCTATGAGTTGCGGGGAACGGAGTTTCAGAAAAAGGTTTGGGCGGCACTGGAAGCCATTCCCTATGGTCAGACCCGCAGTTACCGGGAGATCGCCCAAGCTGTGGGAAACCCAAAGGCGGTCCGGGCGGTGGGCGCGGCCAATGGGAAGAACCCCATGTGGATCGTGGTGCCCTGCCACCGGGTGATAGGGGCGGACGGAGGCCTCACCGGCTATGCCGGAGGGGTGGAACTGAAGCGGGCCCTGCTGGAGCTGGAGCAGCGGACAGTGAACGGGCGAACTGTGGAAAAAATGGGTTGACAAACGGGAAAAACCTGTTATAATCTGTGCGTACAATTCCATAGCCTTATCAAGAGTGGTTGAGGGACCGGCCCGATGACGCCACGGCAACCTGCTTTCGGGCAAGGTGCCAAATCCGGCGGTAGTGTATCGCAAGATGAGGGTGTATACAAACTCAACGCTCCGCCGTCACGGCGGGGCGTTTTTCATCCTCCCGACTAAGAAAGGAAACTGATTATGGCAAAAAGACTGTTTACTTCTGAATCTGTCACCGAAGGGCATCCCGACAAGATCTGCGACCAGATCTCCGACGCGGTGCTGGACGCTATGCTGGCCAAGGACCCCATGTCCCGGGTGGCCTGCGAGACCACGGTGACCACCGGCCTTGTCCATGTGATGGGAGAGATCACCACCAGCTGCTACGTGGATATTCCCAAGATCGCCCGAGAAGTGGTGCGGGACATCGGCTATGACCGGGCCAAATTCGGCTTTGACTGCGACACCTGTGCGGTGATCACCTCCATTGACGAGCAGTCCCCCGACATTGCCCTGGGCGTGGACAAGTGCCTGGAGGCCAAGGAGGGGGCGCAGGACGACGGGCTGGACAACGGCGCCGGTGACCAGGGCATGATGTTCGGCTATGCCTGCGACGAGACCCCGGAGCTTATGCCTCTGCCCATCTCCCTGGCCCACAAGCTGGCCATTCAGCTGACCCGTGTGCGTAAGGAGGGCCAGGTGGACTATCTGCGTCCCGACGGCAAAACCCAGGTCACTGTGGAGTACAATGAGGACGATACCCCCAAGCGCGTTGACGCAGTGGTAGTCTCCACCCAGCACGGCCCCGAGGTGGAGCTGGAGCAGATCCGGAAGGATATGATCGAGCTGGTCATCAAGCCCATCCTCCCCAAGGAGCTGCTGGATGAGGAGACCAAGATCTACGTCAACCCCACCGGCCGCTTCGTGGTGGGCGGTCCTCAGGGTGACTCTGGCCTTACCGGCCGGAAGATCATTGTGGATACTTACGGCGGCAGCGCCCCCCACGGCGGCGGCGCTTTCTCCGGCAAGGACCCCACCAAGGTGGACCGCTCCGCCGCCTATGCCGCCCGGTGGGTGGCCAAGAATGTGGTGGCTGCTGGTCTGGCCAGACGCTGCCAGGTGCAGCTGGCCTATGCCATCGGTGTGGCCCGTCCCGTCTCTGTGCGGGTGGATACCTTTGGCACCGGCACGGTCTCCGACAGCAAGCTGGAAGAGGCGGTGGAGAAGGTCTTTGACCTGCGTCCCGCCGCTATCATCCGGGACCTGGACCTGCGCCGGCCCATCTACCGGCAGACCGCTGCATATGGCCACTTCGGCCGCAGCGACCTGGACCTGCCCTGGGAGAAACTCAACCGGGTGGAAGAGCTGAAGAAAGCTCTGGCATAAAAGCAATGAAAAAGGCTGGAACGGAGTTTCCGTTCCAGCCTTCTTTTATTTGGTCGCTTCCAGGGCCACCCAGCCGTTTTTCTCCCGCTTGCGGGTCAGCTTCAGGCCCGCTTTCCGGAGGGCATCCTCCACCTCATGGGCCCGGGTGTCGATGATCCCGGAGCAGAGGAATACCCCGTCCTCCTCCAGCAGGGGAGGCACATGGGGGGCCAGGGGGATGATCACGTCGGCCACGATGTTGGCCAGTACCAGGTGATACTGCCGCTGGGCCAGTTCCCGGGCCAGGGCGGCGTCAGAGAGGACGTTGCCTGCCCGGACAGTGTAGCGGTCTTTCCCGATGCCGTTAAGGGCAGCGTTTTCATAGGCCACATCCACCGCCTTGGGGTCGATGTCCACGGCCACCGCTTCTCCGGCCCCCAGGCACAGGGCGGCAATGGACAAAATGCCGCTGCCACAGCCCAGATCCAGTACGGCGCGGCCGGTCTTGGTGTGCTCCTCCACGCCCTCCAGGCACAGCTGAGTGGAGGCGTGGGAGCCGGTGCCGAAGGTAAGGCCGGGATTCAGATAAAAGGGGACCCGGCCATCGGGAACGGGGTCGTCCCGCATCCACTGGGGCACCACATAGAGCCGTGTGCCGATCTCCAGGGGCTTATAGTACTTCTGCCAGCTGTAGGCCCAGTCGTTGTCACTGAGAGGGGTAACGGCATATTCCCAATCCAGACCATGGACATACTGGGCAAGCTGCTTTTTCCCGTCCTCGTCATCGGTGACGTAGAACTTCACCCGGGTGACGCCTTTCATTTTGTCCAGCAGCTCCTGATCTACATAGTCCCAGTACTGCTTGTTCTGCTCCAAAAAGCGGAGGAACTCTCCCTCATCCTCGATGACCAGCCCATCCATTCCGGCGGCAGTCAATTTGGCGCAAACCTCATCCAGCTGTTCAGGGGCGGTGTTCACGGCAACTTCCAGCCATTTTGTCTCTTCCAAAGTGAGACCTCCTTCTTTGTTGATCGCTTTTGCTCAGCGCTCAGAGCCCACATAGAACAGGGCCAGGGTGCCCGGACCGGAGTGGGCGCCGATGACGGGGCCCACATAGTTGATGTAGACCTCTTTCACCCCAAAGCGCTCCTTTACCATCTTTTCCACCGTCTGGGCATCCTCCAGGCAGTCCCCGTGGCTGATGAACACCACCTGATTGGCGGGGTCAATGGCGGTTTTCTCCATCTTGTCCACCAGGGCTTTCAGGGAGGCCTGGCGGCCCCGGGCCTTGGCGATGTTGATCAGGTGCCCCTCGTTATCCACATGGAGTACGGGCTTGATTTGGAGCATGGAGCCCACCACGGCGGTGGTGGCGGAGATGCGCCCGCCCCGCTTTAAGAAGTGCAGGTCGTCCACCGTGAACTGATGGCAGATATGGAGCTTATTTTCCTCCACCCAGTCCCGCACCTGCTCGATGGACTTGCCTGCATCCCGCTCCTTGGCGGCCAGATAGACCAGCAGGCCCTGTCCCAGAGAGGCGCACAGGGTATCCACGGTATAGATCTTCCGCTCCGGGTACTTCTCCTGAAGTTCCTCCACGGCAAGACGGGAGGAATTATACGTGGTAGACAGGCCGGAGGAAAAGGCCAGCACCAGCACATCTTTCCCCTCCTGAAGCAGAGGCTCCAGGGCATCGGTATACTGGGCCATGTTGATGGCGGAGGTGTTAGCCACCTGGCCCTGGCGGAGGAGTTGGTAGAAGGCGTGGGGGTCGATCTCCCGGTTGTCGGGGTAGTTGTGGTAGATCTGCGTGCCCATGGAAAAGCTGAGGGGAAGGACCTGAACGTCCAGCTGCCGGACCATATCGACCCCAAGGTCAGCAGAGGAGTCAGTCAAAATGACAAAATCAGACATTGCAATCTCTCCTTGCGTCAAATATCAAAAGGGTGATCCCTTTATTTCCGTTTTCCCTTCTCGTCCCGGGGCTGGAGAATGTCCAGAATACGAGCGCAGGCCAGCTGGTTGGCATAGCTGCGCAGAGCAAAGTCCAGGGCCATCCGGGCCAGGTCCTCTTCCTTTGCCTCCGGGTCAATGGCCTGGGCGGTTTCATCCAAAGCCCGATCCAGGGCCTGGCAGAAGTAGTCATAGAGCTCCGGGGAGCTTTTTCCCGTCTCCCGGCCGGCGTGAAGCAGGGCGCCGATATCCCGCACAGACAGGATCTGCTTGAGCGCCACCACCGCGGTGAGGTAGCCCAGGTGCTCCGGGCCATAGCGTTTTCCCTCCGCACGGGGTACCAGGCCGTCCTTGATATAGTTGTTGACCATGGCCGAGGTCAGAGGGGTGCCCTGGTCAAAACGGATGAGCTGTCTTGGCATATAGGAGATGAGCTGATCCATATACAGGGCAATGTCAGGCAGCTCCTCCCACCGGGTGGGGCGCTCCTGCTGCATACGTGCGCGAAGATCCTGTAATTCTTCCATGGGTCACGGTCCCTTTCTCTTGAATATTATCTTCAATATTATATCAGGGGATTTTCAAAATATCAACTGGGGAATGGGAGGAATCAGCGGCGACCGTTCCGGCGGAGCAAGTGCTCCATGGCAGTCCGATGGTTGACAGAGCGCAGCTTTGGGAAGGCCTTCAGCAGGCGCTTTTGGCCAAAGCTCTCTTTGTCCAGCAGCTCCTGGATGCTGTCCTTCCACTCCTGAAGCTGGCGGCGGTTTTGGGCACGGCGGGTCTCCAGATGGGTCTGGAAGTCATCTTTCAGCTCGTCCAGGTTGTCGGAAAGCTCCTCTCGATACTGGGAGAGGCGGTCGGAGAGATCATCCAGATCCTCTTTCCAGTCAGCCCCCCGTTCGGCTGCGTCCAGGACCCGCTCGGCCAGGTCCTCGCCGAAGTCATTGGAGGCCTCCCGGATATGTCCGGCCAGCTCGTCGATAAGGGCCAGACGGCGGTTGAGCTTGGCAATGGTGGAGACGGTAGCCGCCAGGTCTATGGCCATGACCACCCCCAGGATTCCCAGCAGGACCAGCCCCACCAGATGGGGGATCAGACCGATCAGCAGCAGAATGGTGGGGTGGAGAAGCTTGACCACAAATACGCAGGCAAAGCCCCAGGCCAGGGAGAAGCGCAGGCAGATATAGCCGCTGAGATTAAAAGGCTCGTCTGAGTAGTCCCACCAGCGCTGGGCAAAGAGCTTTTCCAGCAAAAATCCCGTAAGCCATTCCAAGGCAGAGGTGAGGACCACAGAACCCAAAAACAGCAGCAGTAGGTTATTTTTCAGCGGCTCCAGAAAGGCCAGCACAATGACCACGCCGAAGCCGTAGATGGGACACCAGGGGCCGTTGAGAAAGCCTCGGTTGACAAATTTCCCGGTTTTGGTGGCGGCGTAGCTTACCTCGGTACACCAGCCCAAAAATGCGTAAATGAAGAAGATCCAGAGGAATTGTTCAAACATGGGATCGCTCCTTTCCCAAAGGTTTCGACAATTAATCATAAGCGAAATGGAAGAAAATGTCCACCCCGAAGATTGATGGAGTGGAAAATAAAAAACAGCCTGCTTTTTGGAAAATAAAGCACAAAAGATGAAAAATGAAGCTGTTTTAGAACTAAAATATGGCGTGTGGCTTGTTCCTGAATCTGCGGGAAAGGAAAGCGGAGGAGCAAAAATAAGAAAAATTAAGAAATCGTCCCCTTGTACCCGTAAGAATGACGGTGGGGGAGAATGGGCGCTGTGCGGGATGTACCGGAGTGAGGGAGCGGGAAGGCTCGCTTGACAGAATGGCGCAAAAGAGGGTATTCTGATAGCAAAAACAACGAATGTGCAGCGGGGGATGACATGAACAAACGAATCGTCGGAATACTGGCCCACGTGGATGCGGGAAAGACTACCCTGTCCGAGGCCATGCTCTACCACAGCGGCGTGGTGCGCAGGCTGGGCCGGGTGGACCACGGGGATGCGTTCCTGGACACAGATATCCAGGAGCGGGAGCGGGGGATCACCATTTTTTCCAAGCAGGCGGAGTTTGTCTGGCGGGAGCAGGCCTTTACCCTCCTGGACACCCCGGGCCATGTGGACTTTGCCGCCGAGATGGAGCGTACCCTTCAGGTGCTGGACGGCGCAGTGCTGGTCATCAGCGGGACGGACGGTGTGCAGGGGCATACCCGGACCATGTGGCGGCTGCTGAAAAAATATGCGATCCCCACCATCCTCTTTGTCAACAAGATGGACCTGGCTGGGGCTGATCGGGAGGCTGTGCTCAAGCAGCTGCGGCAGAAGCTGGACGGGGGCTGCATCTGCTTTGACGGCGGGCTTGCCCCCATTCAGGAGGATCTGGCTGCCTGTGACGAGGAACTGATGGAGCGCTACTTTGCCGGGGAGGAAGTGTCGGCGGCCGATGCCGCCGGTCTTGTGGCCCGGCGGCTGGTGTTCCCCTGCTACTTTGGTTCGGCTTTGAAGCTGGAGGGGGTCGAGCACCTGCTGGATGGATTGGCGCAGTATGTCCCCATGCCCGACTATCCGGAAGAATTTGCTGCCAGGGTCTTTAAAATTGCCAGGGATGGGAATGATCGCCTGACCTATTTGAAGGTGACTGGCGGGAGCTTGAAGGTCCGGACTTTGCTGGAAGATGAGGAGCGAGGCTGGCAGGAAAAGGTCAACCAGATCCGCGTCTATTCCGGCAGCAAGTACCAGACCCTGGACGAGGCTCCGGCGGGGACGGTGTGCGCCGTCACCGGCCTCAGCCAGACCCGGCCCGGGGATGCCCTGGGGACGGAGCCGCCTGCCCGGGAGCCGGAGCTGGAGCCGGTGCTCACTTATCAGGTGATGCTGCCTCCAGGCTGCGACCGCCACGCCATGCTGCGTAACCTCCGCCAGCTGGAGGAGGAGGACCCCCAGCTGCGGGTGGTGTGGAACGAGGCCCTGGAGGAGATCCATCTCCAGCTCATGGGCGAGGTGCAGCTGGAGGTGATGACCCGCCTCATTCGGGAGCGGTTTGGAGTGGAAGTGTCCTTCGGCACGGGAAATGTGGTCTACCGGGAGACCATTGAGGGTCCGGTGGAGGGGGTTGGCCACTTTGAACCCCTGCGCCACTACGCCGAGGTCCACCTGCTCCTGGAGCCGGGAGAGCGGGGCAGCGGTCTGTGCTTTGGGACAAGCTGCCCCACCGACCAGCTGGACCTCAACTGGCAGCGGCTAGTGCTCACCCATCTGATGGAAAAGCGGCACCGGGGGGTGCTCACCGGCGCCC
>CALWOP010000052.1 GCA_944383195.1 uncultured Oscillospiraceae bacterium | reverse complement strand
CTCAGGCCGATTCGGTTGAGGTTTTCCACTAGATACCGGCGGCGGCGGTCATACTCCTCCCGCATATGCTCGATGTCCCCGTCCCCGTTGCGCATGGCTTCCACCGCGGCGTACTGGCTGGTGGTGGGGGCGGACATGATGCCAAACTGGTGCAGCTTGGTCATAGCGGCAATGATGGGCTTGGGGGCGCACACATAGCCCATACGCCAGCCGGTCATGGCGTGGCTCTTGGAGAAGCCGTTGACCACCACGGTACGCTCATACATATCGGTGAGGTTGGCCAGGGACACATGGCGCTGGCCGTAGGTGAGCTCGGCATAGATCTCGTCGGAGATGACCATGATGTCGGTGCCCCGCAGGACCTCGGCAATGGCCTCCAGGTCCCGTCGCTCCATAATGCCTCCGGTGGGGTTGGAGGGGAAAGGCAGCACCAGCACCTTAGTCTTGTCGGTGATGGCAGCCTTCAGCTGCTCCGGGGTGAGACGGAATTGATATTCCGCCTTGAGTTCAATATACTTAGGCACTCCCCCGGCCATCTCGGCCAGAGGGCCATAGCACACAAAGGAGGGCACAGGGACAATGACCTCGTCCCCGGGATTGACCAGCACCCGCAAGGCCAGATCAATGGCCTCACTGCCGCCCACAGTGACCAGGATCTGTCCATTGTAGTCATACTGCAAATCAAAACGGCGGTTGAGGTAAGCGGCAATCTCCCGCCGCAGCTGGAGCATACCGGCGTTGGAAGTATATTTTGTGTGGCCGCGCTCCAGGGAGTAGATGCCCGCGTCCCGGATGTGCCAGGGGGTAACGAAGTCAGGTTCGCCAATGCCCAAGGAAATGGCGTCGGTCATCTCCTCCAGAATGTCAAAAAACTTCCGAATTCCGGAGGGCTTGATCCCCTGAATTTTCTGGTTCAGGATGTTTTCATAATTCATACGAAGATGTACTCCCTTTCCTCTGGCTCCTGGGGACGGAACACCAGGTGCTTTTCTTTATATTTTCTTAAAATAAAGTGGGTTGCCGTTCCGGTGACCCCCTGTATGGTAGACAGACGGTCCCCCACAAACATGGCCACTTCCCGCAGGGTGCGCCCGGAGATGATAATGGCCAGGTCAAAGGAACCGCTCATGAGATACATACTCTCCACTTCGTCATACTGATAGATACGCTCAGCAATCCGGTCAAACCCGTCGATGGACTGAGGGGTCACGTTGACCTCAATGAGAGCCGTCACAGTCTCCTTGCGCACACGATCCCAGTCAATAATAGCCTGATAGCCCAGAATGACCCGTTCGTCCTCATATTGTTTAATGGCTGCCTTTGCCTCTGCCTCAGACACTCCTGCTGCAGCAGCCAGTTGTGCTGTAGTCATGGTACAATCCTGCTCCAACAATTCCAGCAGTTTTTCCATTGACGCTCCCCTCCAAAATCACTTGAATTCCCGGTGGATGCCGGTTTTATTTATTATAATCGATGAAAGACAAAGCCGCAAGCCCTATTTGGGCTTGCGGCTTTGATCCACGCACGCTTTGATTTGTTGCGATTACAATCAGGCAACCGCTGCTTTTTTGCTGGTCGCCCGGAGGAACAAATAGAGGCCAGCCACAATGACCAGGCCCACCACATCAGAGATAGGCTCGGGAACCATCATACACAGTCCTCCCACAGCAATGGCAATCCGGAACAGGGGATTCAGCGGCCGGAAGAGATAGCCATTGAGCGCCGCGGCCACACCAAAGATACCCAGCAGAGAGGTGACACAGATCTGAACCACTTGGAATACCACAGAAGCAGTAGACAGGCCGGCGTCAAACTCAAAGAGCATGGTTGGGCTGAACGCGAAGATGTAAGGCACGATGAAGGCCGCGATGGCAAGTCGGGTAGCATTGAGGGCAGTCTTCATGGGGGGAGCCTTGGCAATGGCGGAGCCAGCATAGGCAGCCAGAGCCACAGGCGGGGTGATATCAGCCACGATACCGAAGTAGAACACGAAGAAGTAAGCGGCCACAGGCACAATACCAATGCGGTTATCCATCAGGATAGGAGCGCAGGTAGATGCCATGATGCAGAAGTTAGCGGTGGTAGGCACGCCCATGCCCAGGATGATACAGCAGATCATGGTGAGGAACAGGGCGATGATGGCCTGACCGCCGGAGACCTTGACGATGGCGGTGATCAGCGTGGAGGCAAGGCCGGTGGTGGTGATACAGCCGGCAACCAGACCGGCCATGGCGCAGGCCACAGCCACGGTGACGCTGCTCTTACCGCCCGCTTCCAGAGCGTCCAGGAACTTGGTCAGAGTGAACTTCTCAGCGGGGTCGTCCATACCAATGGCTTTGTTCACAAAGTTATTGATGATGCCCACAACCACGGTGATGATAATGGCAATGGCGGCAGAGGTCTGCATGGTGCGGGCCTGAGTAGAAACCAGAACCACCAGCACCACCAGAGGCAGCAGCAGATAGATCTTGGGCAGCAGCTTGGAGAGCTTGGGCAGCTCCTCACGGGGGATTCCCTTCAGCCCCAGCTTCTTGGCTTCCAGATGGACGGCAATGTAGATGCCGGTGAAGTACAGCACAGCGGGAAGGATGGCTTTCAGCGCCACCTCTGCGTAGGGGATGCCCATATACTCGGCCATCAGGAAGGCAGCAGCGCCCATAATGGGGGGCATGATCTGTCCGCCGGTGGAGGCGGCAGCCTCAACGGCGCCGGCAAACTCGCCCTCGTAACCAGTACGCTTCATCATGGGGATGGTAACGGAGCCGGTGGTCACGGTGTTGCCCACAGAGGAGCCAGACACCATGCCGCACAGGGCGGAGGAGATAACCGCCACCTTGGCAGGGCCGCCGGCAGAAGCGCCGGCCACACAGTTGGCAAGGTTAATGAAGAAGTTGGAAATACCAGTGCGTTCCAGGAAAGCACCAAAGATGATAAACACCACAATGTACTTCTGGCAAACATTGATGGGGGTACCCATCACGCCGCTGGTGGTATAGAACAGGTCATAAATCATCTTACCAAAGCGGACATTCATGAAGGTATAGACCAGCAGGACTCCCAGCACACACAAAATGGGAATACCCACGCTCCGGCGGCACAGCTCCATCAGCGCCAGAATGCCAATGATGGCGAACACGACCATCTTGAGGTCATCAGTGGTGGCAATGGCCATCATAAGTACATCGTTGGCACGATAGGCAAAATAGAAGAAGGGGAATGTGCCGACGATCATAATGATCCAGTCATACCAGGGGATATAGTTCACTTTCGTAATTCCCTTTTTCACAGGGAAGTGCAGATAGCCCATGATCAGAATCAGACCAATAAAAATGTTCAGCTTCTGCTCGGGCAAGGTGGGCCACCCTTTCAGGGTGGAGAAAATACAGTAGCATGAAAAGAGGATACCCAGCCAGTATACGATCAGACGAGGTCTCCCCTCCCAGATTCTGGTGTTGGACTCACGATCATATTTTTTCATAATCTCGTCCACATCAGCCGCAGTGCCCACAGAAGTATCTTCTACCTGAGACTGCAATGTTTCCTTTTCTTTTGCTTCCATAAGCCGTCTCCTTTCTCCTCTCGAGTTACCTTCACACGGAACACATGCCTCCGCGGCCCGCCAGACGCGGACGCATCTGCTCCGCGGCCTGACAGCATGACAAACGGCTGTGGCAGGCGCAGCCCGCCACAGCCGCCCTCATGTCAGACTATGTCAGCAAAGTTTAATTACTTGGCAGGAACCTCAATGCCCTTGTCGGCAAAGAAAGCCACAGCACCAGGGTGATAGCCAACGGAGGTCACGGAAGTGGCAAACTCCAGATCAAGCTCAGCGGCCTTGCCGTGAGACAGGTTGGCGATATCCTCAAAGGTACCATACAGGAAGTTGTACACATCGGCCTCGGACACATCGTCGCGGGCAATGACCACAGCGCCCACAGCCACAGTGGTGCAGTCCTCAGCGGTACCGTACACATCCTTGGAGATGGTGTTGGGGCTATAGTAGGGGGAAGCTTCGATCAGAGCGTCGATGTGCTCCTGATCCAGGCTGACCAGAGAGATCTCACGGCCAGCAGCCAGGTCGGTGACGGCAGTGGTGGGAGCGCCGGCCACGATGAAAGCAGCATCGATCTGGCCATCCTTCAGAGCCTCAGCGGAATCGCCGAAGGACTGGTAGGTGGGGATGATGTCCTTCTCGATATCCAGGTCATAGGCACCCAGAATATCAACGGCGTTGAAGTACACGCCGGAACCGGCGGCACCAACGGACACACGCTTACCAGCCAGGTCGCCCACGTTCTTGATGGAAGGATCAACGGTGACGATCTGAACCTGCTCCATGTACAGGGCGGCCACAGTGGAGAAATCGGTCACAGCACCGGTCTCCTCGAAAGAGCGGATGCCGTCATAGGCGTAAGCCATAACGTCGGACTGAACAAAGCCCAGCTGAGCGTCGCCGCGCTGCATACTCTGAATGTTGGCAGCAGAACCGCCGGAGGCCACAGTGGTCACGCTGGTGCTGGTCAGATCACCCACCTTATTGCCGATCACATTGCCAAACGCATAGTAGGTGCCGGTCTCACCGCCGGTGGTAAAGGTCAAGCGGGTGCCGCCGTCCTTGGGAGTCAGGCTGCTGGTCTGGCTGCTGGCACCCGAGCCGGCAGGCTGGCTGCTGGCAGCGCCCTGGCTGCCGGAAGATGCCTGACTGCCAGAAGAGCTGGTGCCGCCGCAGGCGGTCAGTGCCATGCTCATGACCATCGCGATGGAAAGAGCAATCGCAAGCTTCTTTTTCATGTTTCTTTCCTCCAATTTTTCAAGTTTGGATTTGCAAAGCAATCTGCACTTGCATGATTATTATAGTACATCCCATGGCAAAAAGCAATAGATTTTTTCCATTCGCGTCTCTCTCGGCAAAATATTCGAAAGTCAAGTGTCATTTTTCTTTAATTTTATAAAACACGTCTATTACTTACCTTAATTTTTTATAGTTCGTTTGTTCTTTAACAATATACAGGTTTATTCATGGTGTCCAGCCTTCCATGCCATCATGCAGCTTTTCCAATGCCCTTTTTTCAATGCGGGATACATAGGAGCGGCTTATACCGCACTGTCCTGCAATCTCCCGCTGAGTACGAGGTGTCTGTCCGTCCAAACCGTAGCGCATAGTGATAATGTCACGCTCTCGAGGTGTTAAGCAGTTTTTCACACAGCTGCGTACTTTGACACAGGCATCTCGGGTGTCCAGTTCTTCCAGCATATTATCATCTACCGCAATCACATCCATGAGAGAAAGAGATCCGCTCTCCCCTGCCGCTTCCAATGTATCAGCCAGAGAAACCTCCCCCTGTAGCTTGCGTTGGGACCGAAAATGCATGAGAATTTCATTTTCAATACAGCGGGATGCATAGGTGGCAAGGCGTACATTCTTATCTGACTTAAAAGTGGAAATCCCCTTAATCAAGCCAATAGTACCAATGGAGATTAAATCATCTTGGTCTCCAGTCTGAGCGTAGTATTTCTTAACAATATGAGCCACCAGTCTAAGGTTGTGCTCCACCAGAAGGTTCCGCGCTTCCAGGTCTCCCTGCGCACACCGCTCCAGATACTCTTTTTCTTCTGCGGCTTTCAGCGGCCTTGGAAAAGAACCGCTGCCCCCAGACAGGCGCAGCGTGAAGAAAATCCCGTTCATCATCAAATAAATCACAGGGGACAACATTGTTCAACACCTCCGCCTCAGCTTATTCCATCCCAGCCCGTCCCTATGCTCCAAAACTCCCCTCCAGCCTTTATCTCAATCGCCACTCTATTCCCCACACACCACTGCCATTTTTTCAAACTAAAACCCCCGCCCATTCCCCTGAACGGGGTCTGGGCGGGGGTAACCCGCATTAGTTCAGCAACAACACAGCCTGTTTCAATCCTTCCAAATCTTCTCGGCTGGGGTGGGCCAGAGCCTGGTCAAAATTTTTCAGCATAACTTGTTTGCGAGGACTATCTTCCATCTGTTCATAGCGGCGACGTACTGCATCAGGCATCTTTCCTTGGCACATATATTCTCCCAGAACCTTGACTTCCTCGGACAGTTCTGCCTTTACCCGAGTGAGGATGCTCTCAAAATAGGCTGCATCTCCGCCAAAACCGGCAGTTCCAAAGAGAAATACCTCCTGTCCGCCAAGATTAGCTAGAAATGAGGCCGTCTGCGCATCGCACGTCCCTTTGTCCGTCCAAAAGCCCACAAAAATTCGTTGTGCGTCCAGCGCCTGTGCGCTGGGCGGGCCAAAGTACAGACAATCCTTCTCTCCAAGGACGTCCCGCAGCGTGTTGGCGAGCAGTTCCGTGTTGCCGGTCTTGCTGCTGTATACGATCGAGTAACTCATGATTGCTCCTCCTTTTGATCATAAATACAATGGACACCTCGGTGAGCCATCATCCCCCCCAGGCATTCCCGATTGCACCGAACACAGCGATGCAAATGAGCCAGATTCCCCTCGGCCACCTTTTTAGGCCAGTTTGGATCTGCCAGAAGCTGGCGGCTCATGGCGGCACAATCGATCCGGCCACCAGCCAACTGCCTCTCCACAAAATCCGGGTCTGTCAATCCTCCCACTCCGCAAACCGGAAGTTTTGTAACTGCTTTCACCCGGTCACAGAACTTCAAGAAACATCCTTCTTCTCCGAAATAAGGATGGCTGCGGGGAGGAATCGTGTCGGTGAGCGAACCGTGATTGGCCAGTGTGACATGAAAACTAGTCACCCCCGCTTCTTCCAACAGCGGAATAAATGTCCCAAGTTCTTCTTCCAGCACTCCGGCATTTCCATAGTGCGGAGTCTCCTGACGTACCGGAAGTTTAAAATCTATCGGTATGTCAGGCAGTGCCCGGCGCACCGCTTCTACCGCCTCCACTGCGAATCTGGCCCGGTTCTCTGGACTTCCGCCATATTCATCTTGCCGATGATTATAAAGCGGCGAACTAAAACTTCCGCACATTCGGTCTCCGTGGACCTGTACCATGTCAAATCCGATCTCTTTTGCCAGACCGGCGGCCACGCCAAAGCTGTCGGTGATCTCCTGCACCTTCTTCGCAGGCAGTCCGGTAATGTAAGGACCTACCTCCTCATTGAGCAGGGGACGAAGCTGTTCCATAGAGATTTTTTTCCCTAACACGCCCGGTACATATTTGAGCATAGCTTTCAGGTTGGAGTCAGACTGATGCAGCTGCGCGCACAGAAGGCAGCCCTCTCCGTGGACGATCCGGGCCAGTTCCTGATAGAGTGCCCGGCCCTTTTTTGTATATAAGGAGGGGCCAAAGCCGTGTTTACTCACTGGAACATCTCCAATGATGATCATGGCACAGCCCCCTGCGGAAATGGTTCGCATTCGCTCCAACCACTGTTCTCTGGGAAGCCCCATGGAAGTCGGCGCAAAAATAATGCGATTTTTTAAGGTGAGCCCGCCATAGTTGATGGGGCTTAGAATGGTTTCGTACATGGGTCGGTTCCTTCCTTAATTTTTACTTTGCTCAGCAGGGAAAACAGTGTTTCCCGTTCCTCATCATCCAATGTACTCAGCACCTGCCCATCCCACTCGGAAAAGAAATGATGGCTCAGGTCAAAGGCCTCCCGCCCCTTTTCGCTCAGTGCCAAATGATAGGCACGGCCCTTCCGCTCCCGAAGCAAAAAACCGTCTTCCACTAACTTGACTACGCTGCGCTGGCAATAGCCCCAATCCAGTTCCAGGGCCTGGGTCAGTTCCCCCTGGGTACAGTCCGGGTGCTTTCCTACATAGACCAGCAGAAACAGCACCCCAAAGCTCAGCCCCAGCTCCTGAAGGCGGCGGGACGTATAGGCCACAAAACTGCGGTAAAAGGTGATGCAGCGGTAGGAAAACGTCTCGGTCATAAGCCTCCCCCTTTCAGCTTGACTAAGTCAAGTTTATCCTTTTTACTTGACTTTGTCAAGTTTAATTTTTGCTTGAGGCATGATAGAAATCATCAATCACATCGGGCGTTTTCCAATAAAAGTAGTATTGGACTTTGGAATTTTCCCTCACTATAATGAATTCAGAACATTTAAAAGGGAGGATTTTCCATGGGTAAGCAAAATAAAAAGCTTCGCCAGCTCCTGGCCGAAAACGACTATCTGATCGCTCCCTGCGCCTACGACGCACTGAGTGCTCGTGCGATCCAAGCGGCTGGATTCTCTTTGGCTGGAACCACCGGCTACGGAATGCACGGCGTGGTGTTAGGCCAGCCGGACACGGGCCTGTTGGCGCTGAATGAAACTGTCTCCATTCTCAGCAAAATGGTAGATGCGGTAGACATTCCCATCCTGGCAGACGCTGAGGGCGGCTATGGCAGCGCCATGAATGTCATTCGCACCGTTCGGGAATATGAAAAGACCGGCGTGGCCGGCCTGTTTATTGAGGACCAGAAGCAGCCCCCCAACTGCCCCTTCATCAAGGCTCCCGAAGTCATCAGCACTGAGGAGATGGTGGGCAAGATCGAGGCGGCTGTTGCCACCCGTGAAGACCCGGATATGCTCATCATCGCCCGCACCGACGCGCCCTTCGAGGAGGCCATTGAACGGGCCAACGCCTACATGGAGGCCGGCGCCGACATGGTAAAGATCCTGCCCAAGACCCGCAAGGAGCTGGAGCTGCTTCCCTCCCGGGTCAACGGTCCCATCCATCTGGGCCTGTACCGCCACAAGGGAATCAACGATGGCATGACCGCCGCCGACTGCGGCAAGCTGGGCTATAAGATCATTACATTCCCCGTCAGCTGTCTGTTTGCCCAGACCGCCGCCCTCATGTCTATACTCAAGTATATGAAAGAACACGAAACCGACGAGGGCTACACCGGCGACATGATGGAGTTTGCCGAATACCTGAAGTTCGTCAATGTGGATCACTATAAAGAGCTGGGAGACAAGTACCTTCGGGGCTGAGCTGCTCCCCCATCCAGTTTGAAAAAGAAAGCCCCGGCACCGGCCGGGGCTTTCCTTCTTTCAATAAAAACGCCGGGGCCCGAAGGTCCCGACGGTCATGGGTACAGTGCGTATTTACTTGGCAGTCTCCCGCTGGAACTTGGCCAGGTATGCGTCCTGGAGCAGTTTAAGCCGCTTCCGGTCTTTCCCCCCTACGGGGATGCCGTCGATGGACTCCACCATCATGCACAGAGCGCTGGAGCTGGTGACAATGACCTCGTCCGCATTCATCAGCTCCACCATGGAGAAGGGAGTCTCATCGGTGGTGATGCCGTGCTCCTTGGCCAGTGCCAGCAGATGCTTTCTGGTGATGCCCGGCAGGATCAGTTCATCAGTGGGGGCGGTACGCAGCACCCCGTCCTTCAGGATGGAAATGTTGCTGTGGGCACACTCAGTGACCCGGCTGCCCCGATGAAGCACCGCCTCATCGCACCCATGCTCCACCGCACGCTGGTTGGCCAACACACTTGGGATAAGGTTCAAGGTCTTGATGTTGCACAGCTTGAACCGGTTGTCCTCCAGGGAGATGAGCTTATAGGGCTTGTCCATGGGCTTCATGGTGTGAGGCTTCACATAGGCCATGAGGGTAGGCTCCACATCCTTGGGGAAGGGATGGTTCCGGGGGCAGACACCCCGGGAGATCTGCCAGTAGAGGAAATGGATGGGGGAATCCTCCGCCGCATCGATGACCTTCTGCAGCTCCGTCTTCATCCAGTCCCGATCCTTTTTGAATGGGATTTCCAGCAGACGCAGGCTGTTATACATCCGGTCCAGGTGGTCATCCAGGGCGAAGGGCACCCGGTTGGCCACACAGGTGGCCTCGTAGATGCCATCTCCAAAGTACAGCGCCCGGTCCCCCATGGGAACTTTCATCTCCTCCAGAGGGCCCATCTCGCCGTTATAATAGCCGACAGTTTTCCACATAATGGTTTCTCCTCTCTCTGTGTTCATTCCTCATTGATTGGAAACGGCCCCAGGACCGTCCAGCTTATGATGTCTTTTCTCCCAGTAGATGTAAAGCCTCCAGGCTATCCAGGCACACAGAGAGCCGATCACCGCACCCGCCAGCACGTCGGTGGGATAGTGGACGCCCACATAAAGTCGGGACAGCCCCATACAAACCGCCAGCACCACGGCCAGCACTCTCCCCCACTTCCAGGGCAGGGTCCGCAGCCAGATCATTCCAGCCGCAAAGGCGGCACAAGTATGCCCGGAAGGGAAAGAATGGGGATCGTTTTCCACCACCAGCGGGACAATAGGCAAGTCCAGCCAGGGGCGTGCACGTTCCACCAGAGGCTTAATGGTCACATTGGTCACCAGCAGCCCCAGCACCATAGCCAGCAGAGCCAGGAATCCTGCTTTGCGGGTGGGCCGCCAGCACAGCATGATCAGAGACAGCCCGATCCAAAGAAGACCGGCGTTGCCCAGCGTGGTAAAGGTTGCTACCAGCGGATCCAGCCAGCTTATATGCAATGTCTGAATCCAGAGCAAAAGGCTGCCATCTGCCTGTTGTAAAGCTTCCAGCATTTACACGTTCTCCTTGTTGCTTCTCCAGTTTCGACTGTGATCTGCCGTTCGTCTTGACGGCTTTCCTTGTCTTATACTATAATAAGAGAAAAGTCCCTATAAGTCAACCTTTACCACATGGAGGCTTTCTCTTGAAGCAGATCATCTGCCTGTCTACCGAGCCATGGAGCAGGCTTCCCGGGCGCACCCAGCAACTTGTTTCCCGTATTCGAGACACGGAAATTCTCTATTTTTCCCCCGGCCAGTACTGGAGATATTCCACCCTGTATCAAAAGGGTCTCCAGGTCCGGCCCAACGTAACGGCCTATACCCTGCCCGTCCCCCTGCTTCCCCTGCAGGAGCGCCACGGCGCCCTGTTCCGGGCCCAGCGCAGGTACATTGGGAATTTTATCGCTGCCAAAGCAGCCCGGCATCGTTTTTTAGACCCTCTGCTTTGGGTGACCAGCCCAGAGCACGTTCATATGCTGGATCACCTGAGCTACGACGCCCTGGTCTATGACTGTGACCGGGAGTGGGACGAGCTGCCCCCCCATTGGGAGGGACGGCTGGCCCAGGCGGCCGACGTGGTCTTTGCCGCTTCGCCTCAGCTGGCTAACCGTCTTTCTCCATGCAGCAGCAACATTGTCCTGCTGCCAAACGGCATCAATTTGCCCTTATTTGTTCCTGAATTTCACCGTCCCAATCCCTTGCCCCAGGTAAAAGGCCCGCTCTTTGGATGGGCAGGGACCATCTGGGCCGATCTGGATCTGTCCCCTGTCCTCTATGCCGCTCTGGACCGGCCCGACTGGACCTTTCTGCTTCTGGGCCGGAGGGAAAAGGGTAACCCCCTGCTCCCTCACCTTAAGCGCTTGCCCAATGTGATCATCCCAGGCTCCTGCCCGGTAAACGAGGTGCCAAACTGGCTCTACCGCTGCGATGTGCTCTTGGAGCTGCTGCGGAAGCATCGCCCCTATGACGACGTGGTCTCTCCCCGCTTCTATGAGTATCTGGCCACTGGAAAACCTGTGGTGTCTATGGTATGGCCCGATCAGGTGGAGCCGTTCCCCGACGTGGTCTATTCCGCTCACGATGAGGAGGAATTTCTCATCCTCTGTGACCATGCCCTGGAGGAAGTCCCCGGTTTTGTCTCCCAGCGCCGCCGGAATCACGCGGCTACCGCCGCCTGGACTCTGCGCAGTGCTTCCGTCACCCGCATTCTCACCACCGCAGGTTTTCTTTAGGGTTTGAACACCAAGATTTTCCCATTTTCTTCCCGCCCATCTTGTTCAAGCCTACGAAAATCATCCGCCCTCTTGCAAAGGCTGCGTTTTTTCGATAAAATAAAACCCTAATTGATAGAAAGAGGTGTGCCCTATGCTCTGCTTTCCCCTGTTTTGTCCCAAGAGCACTTTTGGTCACGGCCTCAATCTGTCCAAAGGGAACCGGTAAAAATCTCCAGGCTGTCTGTACGCACAATACAGATGGCCTGAATCTTTTTTGAAAGGAGCAATCCCTATGAAAAAAGTCGCGGTTATTATGGGTTCTGACAGCGATTGGCCTGTAGTCAAGGGCGCCTGTGAGCAGCTGAAGGCCTTTGGTATCCCCTACGAGGCCCACATTCTCAGCGCCCACCGCACCCCTGCCGCCGCCGCGGAATTTGCCTCCAGCGCCCGGAAAAATGGTTTCGGCGTGCTCATCTGCGCCGCCGGAATGGCCGCCCACCTGGCTGGGGCTTTCGCCGGCAACTCCACCCTCCCCGTCATCGGTATCCCCATGAAGGGCGGAGCCATGGACGGCCTGGACGCCCTGCTGGCTACCGTTCAAATGCCCAGCGGCATCCCCGTGGCCACTGTTGCCATCAACGGTGCGAAAAACGCCGCTGTGTTGGCCGCCCAGATCCTCTCCGTCAGCGATGACGAGCTGGCTGCCAAGCTGGACGGGGCCCGCGCCGACATGGCCGCCCAGATCGCCCAGAAGGAGCAGAAGCTCCAGGCGGAGTTGGGCTAATCACCTGCTTTGTTTGTTCCGTTCCACTTTCCTTTATATTTTATTTTTGATCGGAGGACATCATCATGGAAAAGAAGCTTGTTTACACTGGTAAGACCAAGGACGTGTTCGCTCTGGACAACGGCAACTACCTGCTGAAGTTCAAGGACGACTGCACCGGCAAGGACGGCGTGTTCGATCCCGGTGAGAACTCCGTGGGCCTGACCATTGACGGTGTGGGCGACGTCAACCTGCGCATGTCCATCTACTTCTTTGAGAAGATCAACGCTGCCGGCCTGAAGACCCACTACGTCTCCGCCAACCTGGAGGACACCACCATGGAAGTCCTGCCCGCCAAGGTGTTCGGCAAGGGCCTGGAGGTCATCTGCCGCCACAAGGCTGTGGGCAGCTTCCTGCGCCGCTACGGCGACTACATCGAAGAGGGCGCCGATCTGCCCGCCTATGTGGAGACCACCTTTAAGAATGACGCCCTGGGCGATCCTCTTGTCACCAAGGACGGCCTGGTGGTGCTGGACGTGATGACTGAGGAGCAGTACGACGCCATCAAGGAGGAGACCCAGAAGATCACCCAGATCGTGGCCGACGACCTGAAGGAGAAGGGCCTGGTCCTCTACGACATCAAGTTCGAGTTTGGCTATGACGCCGACGGCCAAGTCATGCTCATTGATGAGGTGGCCTCCGGCAATATGCGTGTTTATAAGGACGGCAAGTACATCGATCCCATGACCCTGTCCAAGCTGTTCTTTGCCTGATCCCTTTTCCACAGTCTGAGTTTTAACGAAGGAGTAACAAGAATGGGCGGTTTTTTCGGCGCTGTCTCCAAGCGCGACGTTTCCCTCGATATTTTCTTCGGGGTGGATTATCACTCCCACCTGGGTACCCGTCGGGGCGGTATGATCATTCATGACGCTCAGGACGGCTTTCAGCGGCAGATCCACTCCATTGAAAACACCCCCTTCCGCACCAAGTTTGAGAAGGACCTGACCGAGTTTCACGGCTGCAGCGGCATTGGCTGCATCAGCGACACGGACCCTCAGCCT
>CALWOP010000051.1 GCA_944383195.1 uncultured Oscillospiraceae bacterium | reverse complement strand
CCTTAAAGGCACAGGTGGGGCCATGCCACAGCTCCAGGCAGTGGGTGTTTCCATCCACCGTGCGCACCGGGGCCACCGCAGGGGTATCAAACTTTTCCGGCCCATAAGCGGCATTGGCAAAGTCGGTGAGCTCCTTAACGGAGACCTCCTCCAAAAACTGCTTCATAATGTACACCGCCCGGTGCTGATAGGACATGGACTTCATATCTTCCAGGGCCTTGTTGGGCAGCTTGGGAATGTAAAACGGCGTCAGCAGTCCCCCGTCCTTGGCCAGTCCCTGGACGATGGCCTGGGAGGCGGAATACTGAGCGCCCATATTTCGGGTACTGATATACTGCATGGCGATCCTTCCCATCTTTCACTGAAGTCATTCCGCGGCGCTGTCGCGCGCACAATTCTAATTTCTCATTATGCCAGCTTCCCGGCTCCCGGTCAAGGGATTTCCGCAAAAAGCCCGCTTCTTTGTTTCAAAATGCGTTTTCCAGGTAACGGATCTCCGGCTGTTCTGTTTTCATCCCTCGGGGCGCGTAGATCTCCACCACATCAAACCGTGGTTGGAGCTGGGTGGGATGTTCCAACAGATAAAGCTGGGCCGCCAGGCGCAGTTTCTCCTGCTTACGCCAGTCCACAAAGGCTCCGGCGCTTCCGTAAGCGGAAGTTTTCCGCAGCTTGACCTCCACAAAGCACAGATACTCCCGGTCGGCGGCAATCAGGTCCAGTTCCCCAAACCGGCATCGCCACCCGGCTCCCAGCAGCTGAAATCCCTTTTTTCGGAGATAGTCGGCGGCCAGCATCTCACCCCAGCGGCCCAGAAGCCTGCTTGTCTGACCGCTCATAGATGTTTCAAAAAGGTCCGGCGGTGGATGGGACTGGGGCCGTAGGTACGCAGCAGCTCATAGTGCAGCTTGGTTCCATACCCCTTATGCTTGTCAAATCGGTACTCCGGATACTGCTTCGCCAGTTCCAGCATACAGTGATCCCGGCTCACCTTGGCCAGAATGGAGGCCGCCGCAATGGAGGCCGACAGGCTGTCTCCTTTTACAATGCAGCGGTGGCGGGTGGTGATCGCCGAGGTCTTTCCCTTATCCCGGTTTCCGTCGATCAGCGCAAAATCGGCAGGCAGGCTCAGACCGTCCACCGCCAGCTGCATGGCTTTCATCCGGGCACTGAGGATATCGGTCCGGTCGATCTCTTCCGCCGAAACAAAGGCCACCGACCAGGCCAGCGCTTGTTCCTTTACGATCGGAAACAGCGCCTCACGCTTTTTCTCCGTCAGCTTCTTGGAGTCGTTCAGGCCGGGGATCTCCGTCCCAAAGGGCAGGATGACAGCAGCGGCGTACACTGGCCCGGCCAGGGGGCCCGCCCCCGCCTCATCACAGCCGCACACGGCCTGAAATCCAGCCTCCCGGGCCTCCCGCTCATATTGCCAGAAGTCCATCAAACCGTCTCCTTCTCTTCCGGAAGCTCCAGCGTAAAGCGTCCAAGTTTTCCTGCACGGTATTCATCCAGCAGTACCCGGGCCATTCGCTCTGTGTCCAATTCTCCGCCGGAAATGCGCATCCCACGCTTCTGGGCGCAGGCCTCCAGCAGACGGTAGCCGTAGGCCACATCGTTCTCCTCTTCTTCCCGGTCAGGGACTTTTGGCAGCTTATAGGCGGTTACCAAAGTCTGCGGGTAGCGCTCCCCCAACAGGGCCATGAGGTGGCAGCCCAGGGTTTCCACGTCCATGATGTCATCCTTTACCGCTCCAGTAAAGGCCAGGTTCATCCCGGTGACCTCATCCTCAAACTTGGGCCAAAGGATTCCGGGGGTGTCCAGCAGATCCAGGCTCTGGTCTACATTCACCCACTGCTTGCCCCGGGTGACGCCCGGTCGGTCGCTGGCCTTGGCCGACTTTTTCTTGGCCACTTTGTTGATAAAGGTGGACTTGCCCACATTGGGCACCCCCACCACCATGGCCCGGACAGGGCGGCCCACCTGCCCTTTTCCCCGCCATTTTTGTATCTGCTCCTTCAGCACATTTTGGATCACGGCAGAAAACCGATTGACGCCGCCTCCGCTCTTGGCATCGGTCTCCAGAACTGCCCAGCCCTGGGAACGAAAATATGTGCCCCAGCGCTGATTTCCCTCCGGGTCCGCCTGATCCGCCCGGTTGAGCACAATGAGCCGGGGTTTTCCGGCACAGATGGCATCAATATCCGGGTTCCGGCTGGAGACAGGAATGCGGGCATCAATGATCTCCACCACAACGTCTACCAGTTTCAGATCTGCCTCGATCTGCCGGCGGGTCTTGGTCATATGGCCCGGGTACCACTGTATATACATGGAATTTCTCCTTTCTACGCAAAATTTCTGCATAGGCTCGCTGTTCGCGGCCTCGGACGCTATACCATTCACGCCTCGCCTGCTCACTACGCTCCCCTTCCCTCCGACTCGGAACACAAACAGGCCCCCTTCGGGGTCCTTAGTTTGTATTCCTCGCTTCAGTCCAGGCTCGCTGTTCGCGACGGCTCGGACGCTATATGAAAAAAGGAGCGGCAAAACCGCTCCTTTTTCGCGCTTGAATTACAGGGCCTCTTTGATCTTGGCAGCCTTGCCCACGCGGCCACGCAGGTAGTACAGCTTGGCGCGGCGGACCTTACCATGGCGCACCACCTCAATCTTCTCCACAGCGGGAGAGTGAACGGGGAACACCTTCTCCACACCAACACCGTAAGAGACGCGGCGCACGGTGAAGGTCTCCTCAATGCCGCCGTGCTTCTTGGCGATCACGGTGCCCTCGAACACCTGGATACGCTCACGGTTGCCTTCCTTGACCTTCAGGTGCACACGCACAGTGTCGCCCACATTGGCCACGGGGGGCTCGGCCTTGGTGTACTTCTCGGTAAAAGCTTTCATCAGATCCATGATTTTTCCTCCTGTTGTATAGGCGTTCATTCCGGCTTTCTGCCCTTTCCCGCTGGAAAGTGCGCCGCAGAGGACCGCCCGTTATTCAGACCAAGGAATTGTATCACATCTGTTCCAGGATTGCAAGAATTATTTTTATTTTTCCGTTTTTCTGTCTTTATGCCGGTGCAAAATATCCTTTTCCGTCCGGCTCCTCCCAGATCGATCCTATCAGCTCTCCACTCTGACTCCAGACCTGAAACTGATGCTCCCCCGTCTGCGTCAGCTCCACTGGCTGGATGGTCTGGCCATTATAGTAATACAGCACGTCGAAGGTCTCCGGCCGGTTGGTCGTCTGATTCCAGTGGCAATACATCGGAGAAACCGGCAGAGGAGTAGCATCCCAGGTCCCTTGGCCCCCAAGGTAAGAAAGCAGCCCTTGAAACGCCCAACTGCTCTCGGTACAGCCGTGGATGTGCTCGTGATAAAAATAGTTCTGATCTTCCAAATAGGTGGGCAGGATGTTCAAAATCCCAATGCGCTGGGGATAGCCATATTTCAAGGGATCGGGAAAGTCCTCCGCCAATCGCTGAGCCACCGCTGTTCCCACTTTCTGGTCAGCCTGATAGTTGGCCCGGTAGTCCCCGATTTCAGAGGCTCCCGCCACGCAGAAGATAAAAGCCAGCAAAACCGCCGCTGTCGAAAGCCCTTTCTTCTGCCCGGACAGTTGTCTCCAAACAGCAGTTACCACCGTATCACACACCAGAGCCAGGCCCACAAAGGAGGTCACCGCTCCCCGGAACGAAAACCAGGGGTTCTCCAGCACCAGGAATATGGTCAGAGGAGCAAGAAACAGCAGGATTCCCGCTATCAGCTCCAACCAGGGCGAGAGTTGTTCCCCATCCCTCTCTCCGACTGTACACCGGGCGCACAGAAACCAGAACAGCAGACACAGCGCCGCCGTTACCAGCACCCAAAGGATCAATTCTCCGGAAATGATGGCCTCAACGCCTCGCCGAAAGCCCTTGACCAGGGTATAGAAATTCCCTTTTCCAAAAACTGTCTTAAGCTGATGCAGGATTTCCGGCCACAGGCTCTCTTTCCAGATGGGGTCAGTGGGAAGGATGACTTTGGCTCGTCCGCTGTATAAGTCCCCTACCGCCAGCTGACGGGTCACCACAAAGTACATTCCCATGGCAGGCAGGCTCCACAGGGACAACAGGGCCCGTTTGAATTGCCGGCGGCTCCGGATCACTTCCAAAATCGCCAGTCCCACCACCAGCGTCACCGCAAAGACGCCGGATTGTTCGTAAAAGCCCATGGGCAACAGTTGGAGCACGACAAAGCCCAGTGCCCAGTACCAACGACCCGTGTCCATCCACCGCAGGAAAGCCCCCGAGGACAGAGCAGCAGCAAACAGGCCACACACTACTCGGCTGGATGCCGCCATCCAATAAGTCCCCTCCACCCCCAGGGGCAGCAAGGTGACGATCACCAAAAACAGCGGGCTGACGGTGAAATATCGCCCCAGCTGATGTCGGAACATTACAGCGGACACAGCCAGCATCAGGGAGATCAGCGCCACGCCTACGATCAGGACGGAAAACATCTGCCCCCAGAGATAGAAGTCTCCCAACACCGCCAAGGGACGTGCGCCCAAAATCCCAATGTGCTCCTGAACGGCGGCCAAACTGCTGTGGCTGGGATAATTGGACAGTTGAATATAGTCATCCAGCTGGGGCCAGTACTCCATTCCCCAGGCACAGGCCCGGGCTGTGATCAGAAGAAACAGGATTAGGGTCATGCCCCATTCCCATTTTCCCCAGCGGTGAACCTTAGACACCGGAGTAGACCTCACCATGGCGTTGGGACATACGAACCTCCAGTTGAGGGAAAGATCGGCTCAGAAACGCCGCCAGACTTGGGCAGACTACCTGTTCTGTGGCAAAGTGGCCCGCATCCAAGAGGTTGATTCCCAGAGCCTTGGCCTGGAGGAACGTGTCATATTTCACGTCGGCTGTAACGAAGGTGTCACACCCTGCCGCCACCGCGTCGGACAGCATAGAGCCGCAGGAACCGCCCCCCACCGCCACTTTGGACACCGGCATCCCACCGTCCACATAGCGCACCGATGCGGCATTCAGGCGGGTCTTCACATAGTCGGCATACGCTCCAGCGGACAAGCCTTCGCTCCGGACAAAGCCGACCCGCCCGATTCCATAGGCGCTGCCGTCCTTCAACACGCCGTCCTGATGGAGCTGACTGATTTGGGACAGCTCCAGGGCCTGGGCAAGGCAGTCGTTCACACCCCCTTGGGCTGCATCCAGATTGGTGTGGGCACAAATGGCAGCCACGCCCCCCTCAATAAGCTCCAGTAAAATCTGTCCTGTGGGGTCCGTATCCGTGACCGACCGGGCCGGATGGAAAATCACCGGGTGGTGGGAAACCACCAGCTGTGCCCCCCAGTCCGCGGCCTCTTGTGCCACCTCCCGGGTAATGTCCAGGGCCACCAGAATCTTTGTGACCTCCCTGTCCCCGTGTCCAACCAGAAAACCGGCATTATCAAAGTCCATCTGGATTTCAAAGGGGGCCCACTGATTCAACGCTTCGTAAACGTCCTTTACCGCTGCCATGCTTCCCACGCTCCTTTCATTTCCAGCAGTTCGTCCCGCAGCTGTCTAAGCTGTTGTTGTTTCGGTAATCCACGGGCATCCTGGGCACGCTCCATGCCCTCCAGGGCCCGGTTCGTTCGGGCCAGCCACTGATCCAGCCAGGCGCCCCGAAGGGGATGGTCTCGGTTCTCCCCCGCCCACTGCTCCGCCAGGCTCAGGGGTCCCATAGCCCCCGAACAGACCAGCATTGCTGTATAAAGGGTATCCCCCTCCCGGCACAACTCCTCCATCTTGATCTGGTAGCCGTTTTCCTCCAGCCAGACCCGAAGGTCGTACATGGAGGACATGGGCTGGAGAATCAGGGGGATGTTCCGTTCCTTTGTCCAGGGGGCGGCAGCCAGGATGGCGGCAATGGTCTCGCCTCCCATTCCGGCAATGGCAACGGCCTCTACCTCCTGGGGCTGAATGCCCCGCAGTCCGTCACACAGGCGGAAAGCCACCTTCCCCTCCAGGCCTGCCCGGCGCACCGTCGCCTTTGCGCTGGCCAGTGGCCCCTGACGCAAATCGGCGGCAATGGCAAAGGGGATTTTCCCCTCCTGAAGCAGCGCTGTGGGCAGATAGGCATGGTCGGTGCCCACATCAGCCAACCGTCCCCCTTGGGGCACCAAGTCTGCCACCATCCGCAGCCGGGGAGACAGATCACGAACTCCGCTCATGGTTCTTTCACCTCCATCATCCGCAGCAGAGAACGGGCAAACGCCCGAGCATCCCGCGCGGCCTCTTCGTTCATAAATGGAATCTCCCGCCCCAGGTCTCGGCGGCAAAACATTCCCAAATAGCGCATTTTACTGTGGCGGCACAGACGTTTGAGCCCCTCCTCCCACAGATCAGCGCCCTTGTCCGCCGGGTAGCCGCAGGTAGTCAGAGATGCCACACACTTCCCCTCCAGCAGGGCGGGGCCTTTTTGCGTGCCGTACTTTTTATTTCCAGCGTAGACCACCCGGTCCACCAGGGCTTTCATGGGGGGCGTGCAGTACCATGCGTATATGGGGGTCGCCAAAAGGATTCCGTCCGCACGGGCCATTGCCCCAAATATATCGGCAACATCATCTTGCTGCACGCAGCCAAGGGAGTCCATACACTCCTGACAGGCCATGCAGCCAAGGCAGGCATGGATTTGGCGGTCATACAGCCAGATCACCTGGCTCTCTCCCCCCAGCAGCGCCCACTGATCCAGAAATTCATTCATCAGGGCTGCGGTATTCCCGTTTCTTCTGGGGCTTCCCATCAGGACGCACAGTCTCATCTTCGTTCCCCCCCCATGGGTTCTTGATTTCATCCATACTACTGCAACAGAAAAGGGAGCGGGTCAGCCGCTCCCTTTCTCCTCATATGTGTGGTTTTTACTGGGCGGCGATCATGGCGTTGACCTTGGCCAGCAGCTCGTCCGGGTCCACACCGTGGACCATGCAGGCCTGCTCCACCGTCTCTCCCCGGGATGCGGGGCAGCCCAGGCAGTGCATCCCGATGTCCATAAACAGGGGGGCCGTCTGGGGGGCGATGGTCAGGATGTCGCCGATAATGGTATCCTTGGTAATGGTCATTGGAAGTCCTCCATTTTTCATTGAGATGGGGATAGTATAACCGATTCTTTTCTCTTTTTCAATGGAGAATCGAAAAAATTCCGTACACACAAAGAGAAAGGACGCCCAGACGGGCGTCCTTTCTGATCTTGGCAATTCTATTAGCCCTGCTCACGCATCTTGGCGAAGCAATCGCTGCAGTAGACGGGACGGTCAGACTTGGGCTCGAAAGGAACCTTAGCCTCACCACCGCAAGCGGCGCACACAGCGGTGAAGTACTCACGGGGGCCGCGGGCGGCGTTCTTGCGGGCGTCACGGCAGGGCTTGCAGCGCTGGGGCTCGTTCTGGAAGCCGCGCTCAGCGTAGAACTCCTGCTCACCAGCGGTAAAGGTAAACTCGTTGCCGCACTCTTTGCATACCAGGATCTTGTCTTCGTACATTGGTATTCCCTCTCTTTGACTCGTTGCCCGGTCATTTCACGCCGGGCGGTTGTAATATTGCGATCAGCTTTCGCTGGATACGCCGGAAGAAAAGCTGTGGGCCATTTTGCGGCGAATGCGCTGAATGGCATTGTCCACCGACTTCTGAGAGCGGCCCACCCGCCGCGCGATCTCTCTGCAGGAAAGCCCGCTGAGATAAGGGGTCAATATCTGTGCTTCAAGCTCTGACAGTTGGCCTTTCAGAGCGTCCAGACGCTCCTTCAATTCCTCTCTGCCGATCACCACATCCTCTGGGCTCTCGGCGCTGGAAAACAGGTGCGCACTGGTTCCGTCAAAAAGAGGTGGCTCATATGAAACGCTATGGTTCAAGGGGGTATGCTTTCCGCCCTGAGCGGCTCGAACGGCGCTCAGCAGACGGCTGCGGATACAAATCTCCGCATAAGTCCGGAACAGCGCATCCCGTCCCGGGTCATAGCCCCGGATGGCGGTGAGCAGCCCCAGCATTCCCTCCTGAATCAAGTCCTCACTGTCGCCCCCCGCTAAAAACAGAGGACGGGCACAGGCACGCACCATGCGGCCGTACCGCCGGACCAGTTCTGTCTCCGCCTGAGGATCACCTTCGGCGGACCGCTGGCACAGCTGCTCATCTGTGAAATCATCCACAGGCCAATGTTCCAAATTGTTGCATTGATTGTTATACATAATAAACAAATTGTTCAGATTTGTCAAGGGTTTTTGGGAAATATTCTGTGAAAAACTCCAGACTTTTCCGGTTCTCCTTACATCTTCCCTACCAAATCTGCCAACCGCTCAGCCACCTCCTGGGCCAGCTCCTGGGTTTTGGCCTCTACCATGACCCGCATGAGCGCCTCAGTTCCGGAGGGACGCACCAGGACCCGACCTTCTCCATTCAGGCCGGCCTCTTCCCGTTCAATCGCCTGGGCCAGCAAGGGGCTTCCCATGATAGCCTTTTTCACATCGTTGTCCGCCACCGGAATATTGATGAGCACCTGGGGATACCGGGGACAGGGACCAAACACCTCAGAAGCTTTTTTGCCGCTCTCCTTCAGCAGGGCAAGCATCTGCAGCGCGGTGAGCTGTCCGTCACCTGTGGTGGCGTGCTCCAGAAAGATCATGTGCCCGGACTGCTCTCCGCCGATGGCGTAGCCCTTCTCCAGCATACGCTCCAGCACGTTCCGGTCGCCTACATCGGTGCACTCCAGCTTCATGCCGTTTTCCTTGGTGTACAGGTGCAGCCCCAGGTTGGACATCACAGTGGCCACCACCGTATCTCCGGACAGTTTGCCTTTCTTTTTCAGATCCAGGCCGCAGGCAGCCATGATCTGGTCCCCATCAATGAGATTGCCCAGCTCATCCACCGCCAGGCAACGGTCGGCATCACCATCAAAGGCCAGCCCCAGGTCGTAGCCGCCGGCTTTCACCATGGCCGCCAGACCGTCGATGTGGGTGGAACCGCACTTTTCATTGATATTGACGCCATCCGGATCGGCGTTGATCACATCGGTACGCAGCTTGGAGAACCGGTCAAAGAGCCGGGCGGCTGTAGCGGAAGCAGCGCCGTTGGCGCAGTCTACCAGGATTCGCAGCCCGCCCAGCGTGGAGTCAATGGTGCCCTCCAGATGGTCAATGTAGTCCTCTGAAGCCTTGGGTGCCACATAGCTTACCTTTCCGATCTCCGCCCCGGTCTTGCGGGGCACATCGTTGTGGCCAAACAGAACGATGTCCTCGATCTTCTCCTCCAGCTCGTCAGAGAGCTTAAAGCCTTTTCCGTTAAAAATCTTGATTCCGTTGTGCTCAAAGGGGTTGTGGCTGGCGGAGATAACGATGCCGGCATCGGCCCCCTCATCCACAGTGACCCAGGCCACGCCGGGGGTGGGCAGGGTGCCCAGATCCAGCACATCGGCCCCGGCGGTGCACAGCCCCGCAATGAGAGAGCCTTTCAGCAGATCCCCGGAGATACGGGTGTCCTTGCCAATGGTGACCAGGGGCTTCTCCCCCTGCTTCTTTCCCTTGGCAAGCACCGTGGCGGCAGCCAGCCCCACTTTATAGGCCAGGTCCGCGTCCAGACCGGCGTTGACTACACCGCGAATTCCGTCAGTTCCAAAGAGTTTACCCATACTTTTGTTCCTTCTTTCTTCCAGAGTCATCAATGTATTTTAAGATTTAAAACGTCAGCTGATCCAGTCCTCCGCTCTCCCCGCCGGGGACAGAGAGGCCCAAATGCTGGTATGCCTTGGGGGTGACGCACCGTCCCCTTGGAGTTCGAGTGAGAAAGCCCAGCTGCATAAGGTAGGGCTCGTACACATCCTCCAAAGTGACTGATTCCTCATTGATGGTGGCGGCCAGGGTCTCCAGGCCCACGGGGCCGCCCCGGTAGTTTTCAATGATACTCCGGAGCATTCTATGGTCGATGGAGTCAAGACCCAGGTAGTCGATTTCCAGGGCAGTGAGGGCCTCGTCAGCCACCTTCTTGGTGATGACGCCCCCCGCCTTCACCTGGGCAAAATCCCGTACCCGGCGAAGCATCCGGTTGGCGATTCGCGGCGTGCCCCGGCTCCGGCGGGCGATCTCCATGGCCCCGTCCGGCTCAATGGGTACTTCCAATATTCCCGCCGACCGGGTGACGATCAGTGCCAACTCCTCCGGCGTGTAGAGCTCCAGCCGCAGCGTCACCCCAAAACGGTCCCGGAGGGGTGCGGACAGCTGCCCCGCCCGGGTGGTGGCTCCAATGAGGGTGAACTTGGGCAGATCCAAGCGAATGGAGTTGGCGGACGGCCCTTTGCCAATGATGATATCAATGGCGTAATCCTCCATCGCCGGGTAGAGCACCTCCTCCACCGAGCGGTTGAGACGGTGAATCTCGTCTACAAAGAGGATGTCGTTTTCATTCAAATTGGTGAGCAGGGCCGCCAGGTCCCCCGCTTTCTCAATGGCGGGTCCCGAGGTAATGCGCACGTTCACCCCCATCTCATTGGCGATGATGCCGCTGAGGGTAGTCTTGCCCAGACCTGGCGGGCCATGGAGGAGCACATGGTCCAGAGGCTCGTTTCTCATTTTTGCCGCCTGGATAAAAACCTCCAGATTCCCCTTGGCCTTCTCCTGGCCGATGTACTCCCGGAGAGTTTTGGGCCGCAGGGAGTATTCCCCCTCGTCCTCCCGAGTGAGGGAGGTGGTCACAAGGGGCTCCAGCTCCTCGCTGTCAAATTCCGAATTGGAAAAATCGATGGCCATAGGTATACTCCTTTTTGCCTACCACAGCTTGGCAGGCAGCTGCTCTATTGAAATTCCCATCTGTCGGCAGATCGTCTCCAACTCGGGCCGGTACGCCCGGCTGCGCAGATCATCCAGATGTTCCTTGCAGTAGGGTTCATTACTGTTAAGTGAGACGCTTTTTTCCAGCAAATCAGGCGTTCTAAAGATATCTCCCCTTACGCCCCACCCTCTGAACCTGTCACAGTAAGGCGGAGGCTCAGCACCCTCCAATTCCCGGAAGATCTCGCCGCACTGGAATACCACCTTGGGCTTTTCTGTCCAGGGAACAGCCCGGCCATATCGGATGGGGTGATCCATCTCCTCCTCTACCAGAGGCAGATGTCCTACCAAAGGATAGTCCCCCACCTCCAGGTGAAAGTCTTCCATATAAAACGATGGCATCTGCGGCAGGTCCCGCAGCTGCTCCGGCGCCAGATCCGGGTCCCGGGTAATAATCCGATAAGGCACCACCAGCAGGGGCCGCGTCCCCTGAAGCACATCCCAAAAGGGTTTCTTGGCCTTTTTCCAAGCCCGTACATCCTGCAAGATACGTCCATAGCCAAATTCCCGCCGTCCCAGAGGAAAGCGGAAAAAGTCTCCTGCCCGGTAGGTTCGCTTTTGGAACTTACTTCCCAACAAAGCCGTCAGCTCAGCCTGATCTGCCGGAGTGGTCTCCGCCTCCCATCAGGCTGCCCAGTCCAGAAACTCATGCAGGTCTGTGGGTGCCCCTTTCCGCTGCGGGGCAATAGTTTGCTGCGCTCCTCCAGAGACTGCTCCGCCATCTCCCGCTCCTCATAAAGATTTGGCGAAAAAACCAAAGCCTTGCGCAGAATGTCGCCCTGAAAGGCGGCCCAGTACTCCGTCTTTGGTGCACTGTCCACGCCGGGGAGTCGTCCCCATTCCCAGTCCTCTCCCACCGGCGTCAATCCCATGGCGACCCGTTGGGCATTGGTCAGTTGAACGGAGGGTGCTCCAAGGGTAAAATCAATGGCCATAGTTCACTTCCTGCATATCATAGTCTCGGATATCATTGGAAACGGGCTTCTGCTCCCCTCTGTGCGCCCTCTGCGTTTACAGCGGGGGGACAGGTCAGCCGTGATAGCGCTCCGCCAGCTCCCTGAGGGTGTCCAGAAAGGCTTCCTCCCCCCAGGTGTTGATTTTAAAGAACATAGCCTGACTGCCTCCGGAGGTGATGGCGGATAAAAACAGGTCCTCACCATCTCCTACCAGGGTCATGGCCATGGACACCCGGTTTCCGCCGCCGAAGCTGTAGCGCTCATATACCCGCACACAGCAGCGCACACCGGCGTACTGGACATAACTCTCATCCTCATAACTGGCCGACATACTGGCATCCAAAATTCCTCTATGGAAATACTCCAGGGTCTCGTTAAAATCACCGTGGAGCTCTATCTCAAACTTTGCCATAAGGCCCCGCCTCCTCTCAATACCGCAGGATAAAATAGATCACATATACCCAACTGAGCAGACCGTGAAAAATAGCCCACCCCACCGAGTGCCAAGTAGTATAGGAGATCACCATGGCCAGGCAGCTACCAAAGGTAATGCCACTTTTCACAACGGTTTTGGACGTTTTCTTCTCTTCCATGGTCCTTACCCCTTCATCATCTTTTTCAGTGCCTGCTTGATGATCTCCTCCAGAGTAAGGCTGTCCAGATCAATGCCCTTGAGAGCCACATTGATCTCCCCCTGGGAGTAGCCCAGCACCGCCAGAGCGGCGCTGGCCTCAGAGAGCTTGTTTTCGGGAATGACGGTGACCCCGGTTCCGCCGTAAGTCTCCCCCGCCCCGTTGATGGTCTGGCCCTTTGCCAGCTTGTCCTTGAGTTCCAGGATCACCCGCTGGGCAATCTTTTTGCCGATGCCCTGGGCGCAGGTGAGGGCCTTCTCATCTCCGGTAATAATAGACAGGGCCAGATTGGCCGGGGTGCTGGAGGACAGGATGGACAGCGCCGCTTTGGGGCCAACTCCAGAGACAGAGATCAGCTGCTGAAACAAATTCAGCTCCTCCTGGGTGGCAAAACCGTAGAGCTCCATAGCGTCCTCCCGGACGTTCAGATAAGTAAAGAGTTTTCCCTTGTCCCCTTTCTTTAGGGCGGACAAGGTATAGCTGGTGGTACGGCAGGCGTAGCCCACCCCGCCGCAATCAATGACGGCCAGGTAAGGCTCAATATGGGCCACAGTGCCGCTCACATAATAAAACATCGTTTTTACCTCGTATCATATTTTTTCGGATCAAAGACCCGCTCGGTATTCAAAAGGCTGGTGGCCGAGCGGCTGTGACAGATGGCAATGGCCAACGCGTCAGCGGCATCGTCGGGCCGTGGAATTTCTTTCATACGCAAAAGGCGCTGGGTCATCAGCATGACCTGCCGTTTCTGGGCTCCGCCGTACCCCGCCACAGCCTGTTTCACCTGCATAGGGGTATATTCAAAAATGGGCACCCCCAGCTTTTCCGCCGCCAGAAGGATCACGCCCCGCCCATGGGCCACGGCGATGCCGGTGGTGATATTTTTGGTGAAGAACAGCTCCTCCACCGCCATTTCATCCGGGTGAAAGGTATGGATGAGTTCTTCCATATCGTTGGAAATCTGCAAAAGCCGATTGGATAAAGGCAGTCCCGCCGGGGTGGTGATGATGCCATACTGGAGGAGGGTGTTCTGCCCCCGTTGGGCCCGGATGACTCCAAATCCAATGGTGGCCACCCCAGGGTCAATGCCTAAAATGATCATAGCGTCCTCCTGTCCCCAATCATACAGGGTAAGTATATCACATTCCCCCGGTCAAGGGAAGAAAAATTCCTATGTTCTTGCTTCCCACGGAGTTAATGCCAATTTCAAAATAAAAAGTGCGATTTTCCATGTTATTCACGGAAAATCGCACTTATAAATGTTTCGTAACGCTTAGTACAGCTTAGCGCCCGCGGGAATGTGGTCGTCCACCATCAGGCAGTGAAGCTTCTCCACGCCCTCCTCGTGGTGGATGGCGGAGATGATCATGCCGCAGGAGTCGATGCCCATCATCTTCCGGGGAGGCAGGTTGGTGAT
>CALWOP010000050.1 GCA_944383195.1 uncultured Oscillospiraceae bacterium | reverse complement strand
GAGTTGCTTGAATTTCCTCCCTGCCCTATGTTAAGAACTGCGGGAAGTCGTCGCTCCCCTCGCGGGGAGCGTGGATTGAAATCGCACACTGGAGAAAGAAGCCACCAACATGATGGGTCGCTCCCCTCGCGGGGAGCGTGGATTGAAATATCAATACTCACCCCCTCTCAGCTGGCGTTGTCGGTCGCTCCCCTCGCGGGGAGCGTGGATTGAAATTTTGGGCAGTATCGTCTGCTATGAAAACGGAAAGCCGTCGCTCCCCTCGCGGGGAGCGTGGATTGAAATCGCAACCAGTATCTATATGCAGGTTGTTGGTATGATTGAACGAAATCTAAGAAAATAGGATGCACCTGCAAAATTTACAGGTGCATCCTATGCTGACGATACACTAAATCGGTTTTGTTGTCCTTCTGATGGGACTCCTGTAGGTCGTGTCTTTTTCTTTTGGGTTCCGCTGCCTGCAAGGCGGCTCCACCCTTCGGCATTAAAATGCTCGGGGCCGGCAAAGCCGCCCCTGCGCAATTCGACCCTCTGCTCCGAATTTACGCCGCCAACGCGGCGCGGCCCAGAAGGGCCGTTTTGTGATTCGTTCCATCAATGCGGCATCCAGACTTTTCCCACAAGACAGCGCCGGAGCAAGCGTCATATCGCTTGCTCCGATTTTTTTGAGAAAACCAGCGGACTTTTTAGCCCGCTGGTTTTACATTTAAAAGGAAAGAAGCTCCGTTCCGATTTGATCTGCCAGCTGGTCCACCAGGGTGAAATCCACGTGGGGATTGTAAATGGACTCCAGATCATCGTGCATGGATTTGGCCTGGGCCAGGCACGCCACTCCCTCCTCCAAGAGGGCGGAGGACACCTTTTTTGCAAAGCGCAGCCGGGGACGGTTGCGCCGGAGGATCTCACGGTCCGCCGCGGCATCCAGACGGATGCGGCGGTAGGGCGTGCCGGGGAAGGGGAGCGCGGCCGTGGAGGAGAGAAAAGCCAGACTGAGCTGGGGAAGCAGCAGATGGGCCAGGCGATCGGGAGCCATGGGGTCGGGACAGACCACCGCATCGTAACCGTTGGCGGTGGCGCCGGCCAGCAGATGGAGCAGCATTTCGTGGGCCAGGCCGCAGCTGTCCGTCAACTCATAGATCCGCTCACACTGGGCAGTGGCTGTTTCAAACAGGCACAGCACGCCTTTATGGGTGACGCCGCCCAGAAAACGCTGCTTGATTTTGCCGGGGACAGCCGCTTTCTGTTTGGGAACCTCCCGCAGGAGGATGCCCCTGGCCCGCTTGGCCAGCTTGTCGGAGAGGGACGGGGTGAGCAACGCGCCGCGCTGGTCTTCAAAAATCTCCGCTGACGCCCCCAGACAGCGGTAAGCCCGCTGATAGCAGCCTTGGTAGCCGGACATACAGGCCATGATCTGGCTGCGCAGATCCCACAAAGCGGTTTTGTCATAGCAGTCGCCCACATTAACGTATCGTTCCACCGCGCCGGGGTATTTTGGCTCCACCACGTGGGGGGCGGTGCCATCCACCAGGGCGGCGTTCAGCTGAGGCAGGACCACCGCATCCAGAGAGTCGGGGTCGCCCGAGCAGAGGATGTACTCCGTTTGCAGTCCCGCCTGCTCCATCCGGGCGGCCACCTTGCCCATAAGGGTAGACTTGCCGCACCCAGGCCCGCCTTTCAAAATATAGATGGCACGGGCCTGCTCGGGAGGGAGCAGCTGGGAATACAGGGAGTAAAAACCAGTGGGGGAATTGGCCCCTAAAAAATATTGAATATGTGGTAAAGCAGTCATAGACGACCCTCCGTATCAACGAATCTGTGCCCCAGCCTATGCAAGACCAAATTGCTTGGTGAAACTGTGGACAAGGTGTAAAATAAGCTTTTCAAACGGGGTGGAATGGTGTAAAATGTAGATTGACACTACATAGGTAGTGGGGTAGAATGGGCTGAAAATGAATGAAAACTTGCAAAATGAAGGCTGCCCGTCTGAACCTTGCAAAACGCGGGACAAACTGGGGGGAAAAGCCGGGATCAGCCGGAGGAGAGGAAGCGCTATGCGTACATTTGAGACAAAAATTCAGGAGTTAAAGACCCAAGTGTTGACCGAGGTTGCCCGCCTGACCTGGGAGGACCGGCTGCAGACCGGCATTTTGGATGTACCCGAGCGGATCATTCCCGGGCCTACGGCCAGTCTGCGCTGCTGTATCTATAAGGAGCGGGCCATCATCAACAGCCGTGTGAAGATGGCTATGGGGGGCGACAAGACCAATCCCAGCGTGGTGGAAGTGCTGCCCATCGCCTGTGACGAGTGCCCGGTGACGGAAATCACCGTCAGTGCCTCCTGCCGGGGCTGTTTGGCTACCCGCTGCGTCCACGCCTGCCCCAAAGATGCCATCTCCATCGTCAATCACCGGGCGCACATCGACCATGACAAGTGCATTACCTGCGGAAAGTGCCTCAATGCCTGCCAGTACAGCGCCATTGTGAAGACTCAGCGCCCCTGTGAAAAGGGCTGCCCGGTCAACGCCATTTCCATGGGGCCGGACAAGAAAGCCTCCATTGACATCAACAAGTGTATTTCCTGCGGAAGCTGCGTCAATCAGTGTCCTTTCGGCGCCATTCAGGACAAGTCCTGGATCACCGATGCCATCCAGATGCTCAAGGGCAGCGAGCACTGGGGCTACAAGACCTACGCGGTCATCGCTCCCTCCATTGCCGGGCAGTTTGCCCCGGCCACATACGGCCAGGTGGTGGCCGGTCTGAAGAAGCTGGGCTTCACCGGCGTGGCAGAGGTGGCCCTGGGCGCCGATATGGTGGCCGACCGGGAGTCGGAAGAGCTGGTGGAGAAGGGGGTGCTCACCTCCTCCTGCTGTCCGGGCTTTGTGGGCTTTGTGAAGAAGAAGCACCCGGAGATGGAGAAATATGTCTCCCATACTCCCTCTCCCATGGTGATGATCGGGCTGCACCTGAAAGAGAAGACCCCCGATGCCAAGGTGGTGTTCATTGGCCCCTGCATCGCCAAGAAAAAGGAGTTCCAGCTGGGCCGCACCATGAATGCCATTGACTGCGCCCTCACTTATGAGGAGCTGCTGGCCTTGTTTGACTCCAAGGATATCGACCTGACCACGCTGGAGGAGGAGCCTCTGGATGAGGCCAGCCCCTTCGGACGCAACTTCGCCCGCAGCGGCGGTGTGGCCCAGGCAGTGGCCGAGACGATGAAGGAGCGGGGAACTCAGTTTGATCTGAAAGCAGTTCCCTGCAGCGGCATTGCCGAGTGTGAGCTGGCCCTGCTGAAGCTGAAGGCCGGCCGGCTGGACGGCAATTTCATCGAGGGCATGGCCTGCGAGGGCGGCTGTGTCCAGGGCGCCGGCTGTCTGGTGCGCAGTCCCCGGAACAAGATGGATGTGGAGAAGCACGCCAAGGAAGCTGAGGGCCGCGGCGTGTTGGATGCGGTAAAGGCTGCGGAGGCATCCAAAGCTGCCGCGACCGCACCTCAGGCGAAATAAACAGTTTTATGGAATCCAAAAAATTGGACCGTCCTTTTGGGACGGTCCAATTTTTTTATTACCGGCACTTGACAAGGAACCTCTTGCGTGGTATGGTTAATTACACAAGTAATGAACCGTGTAACTAAATGACAAACCACTGTGGAGGTGATCATGTGCATGGAACGCTGAACGACCAATCCCTGATTTACCTGCAGATCGCCAAAATGCTGGAGGATGACATTCTCCGGGGCGTCTACCAGGAGGAGGAACAGGTGCCATCCACCAATGAATTGGCCCGGGGCTATAACATCAATCCGGCCACCGCGGCCAAAGGGCTTAATCGGTTAGTGGCCGATGGAATTTTGTATAAAAAGCGGGGCATTGGAATGTTTGTGTCCCGGGGAGCGGGTGAAGCGGTGAAACAGAAGAGAAAAGCCGCCTTTTATGACGGATATGTAAAACCCCTGGTGAAAGAGGGGGCCTCTCTGGAGCTGACCGGGGAGGAATTGCTGGCGATGGTGGAACGGGCCATCGGGGAAGGAGAAACCACATGATGACAGGTGTTTTGCAGGCCAGGGGCCTGTGTAAGTCCTATAAGGATAAGAAAGTGCTCCATGATCTGGACCTGACCATTGAGCCGGGAAAGATCTACGGCCTGATCGGCCGCAACGGGGCGGGCAAGACCACTCTTTTGGGTATCCTCACCGCCCAAAATACCAAGGACAGCGGCGAGGTCACCTATAACGATCAGGGAGTTTGGGAAAACCAGCAGGCGCTCAATGACATCTGTTTTTCCCGGGAGCTGCAGCCCACCATGTTTTACGGGCGCAACAACCTGAAAATCAAGCACTATCTGAACTCCGCCGCCATCTACTATCCCAACTGGGACAAGGACTATGCCCAGCGCTTGCTGGAGGAGTTCAAGCTGGAGCCCAAAAAGAAAATTTATCAGCTGTCCAAGGGGCAGCTGTCCATGGTCACCATCACCATTGCCCTGGCCAGCCGTTCTCCCATCACCATTCTGGATGAGCCGGCGGCGGGGCTGGATGTAGTCATGCGGGAGCGGTTTTACCAGCTGCTGCTGGAGGACTACGCCCAGACCAACCGCACCTTCATCGTCTCCACCCATATCATTGAGGAGGCTGCTTCTGTCTTTGAACAGGTGATTATTTTGGATGAGGGTAGGATTTTGGAGAACTGTCCCACCGAGGAGCTGATCGACCAGTTCCGCTATATCTCTGGGCGTGAGGATGAGGTAGACCGGGTGTGCGCCGGACTGGAGGTCCTATCCGTCCATCAGATGGGGCGGCACAAGACCGCAGCCGTGCGGGGCGGTGGAGTCAAGCTGGAGCAGGCTCGCCAGGCCGATGTGGATATTGCCCCCATGAACCTGCAAAATGTGTTTGTGGCCCTGTGCAGCCACGGAGATGCCCAGTAAGGGAGGGGAGGAAGATGGTGAAATCCACTCGTTTTCTCAGCCAGTTTATCTGGGCCAATTTGGCGGCGATCGTTTGCTTTGCGATGATTGTCGTTGTGGGATGCTATGTCACCGGCGTTCCCCAGGGGGCCAACAATCTGTTTCGCAGCTATTATAGTGCGTTCCCCCTGATGGAGCTGTTTATCCTCTATTTCTATGGCTTTGCCCTATGTACCAACAATCTGAATCTGGCTTTGGCTTTCGGGGCCAAACGGCGGGACTTCTTCTGGGGCATACAGGGGGTGATGCTGCTGTATACGGCGGCCTGTTGGCTGATTCAGGTGCTTATATCCATCCTGCCCCGGCTGGGTGGCTGGACGGATCTGGGCCGATGGGGCTGGGTTCTGGGGGACGGCCTGCCTGTGGGGACGTATCCTTTCCTCTGTGTGTTGGTTTTGGTGCTGGGGGGGCTCAGCGGGCTGGTGATGGCCCGGTCCAGGGTTGGAGGGACCGTCCTCAGCGTGGTGGCGGTGCTGTTGATGATTGCCCTGTGCGCATTTCTGTTTATCTTGGCGGACATTGGATTATGGGAGTTCCTGGTAAACGGAGAGTACGGCGGTCTTTGGGGAAACCTGCCCTATATCCTGGGCGCGGCGGCGCTTTTGATTTTCCTGGTGGGTGAGGCGGTCATCTGGCGGACGGTCAAGGGCTATGTGGTGAGGTGATACCTATGCTGAAAAAAGTAATTGGACTGAATCTGGATGATTTGCTGCTCTACCTGAGCGTAGAGGCGGGCGTGTTTCTCCTGACCCAGATCATTATTGGCGCTGTCATGGCGATATCAAAGCCTATGGATGGGATTCTCATTTCCGGCATCATACTGCCGATTATTGCGGGGCTTCTGGCGCTCCTTGCCGGGGTGACCCATGTGACGGTGACCTTTGACCAGGCGCTGCGCTTTGGACAGACCCGGCATCGGGCATTGGGACTGACGGTGGGCGTGATGGGCGTGGAGACCGCTTTCGCCCTGGCGCTGGCTGCCCTGCTGAGTGTGGTGGAGCGGTACCTTGGCCCGCCTGTATGGGCCTGGCTGGCAGGTCGAGGCCACTGGGTGGTGGACTACCCCGGGGACTTGGGGGAGCTGGAGGACTGTCTGGTGCTCAATTCCTTCAATCTGAACTGGTGGTGGTATCCGGTTATTTTGCTCATCGGCTTGGGAGTGGGACTCATCGGCGGGGCGCTGATTCAGCGCTTTGGCACCAAAGGAGCCTGGGTGCTCTGGAGTGTGTGGATGGCGGCCTGCTTTATCCCACAGCTCCTGGGCGGAGAGGTGTTTGCCATTGGAGACTGGAACCAAGCCATGATCGGAGCAAGCGCTGTGCTGGGAATTGGATGCCTGATTTGGTCGTTGTGGTCACTGCTTCACGCGGTGGTCAAGGAATGACGGTAAGTTTGGGGGTGGTTTTAGCCGCCCCCAAACTTTATAAGCGGAACGTAAACCAATGAAAATTTTAGTTGACAAACGGGGAAGTGGATTGTATACTTGGACTAAAGTTAAGTTTACGATTTGCGGACAGAAAGGAAATACCCCCATGGAGACAAAGACAAAAAATTCCGTTTATCCTCTGGTGATGACAGCGGTGATGGCTGCGGTCATTGCGGCCGTTGCCCCATTTGCGCTGCCCATCGGCCCCATCCCCATTACGCTGGGTACCCTGGTCATGTATCTGGCAGGCTATGTGCTGGGCGGCAAGCGGGCCGGCGTCGCGGTGCTGGTTTATGTGCTGCTGGGTGCGGTGGGTGTGCCGGTATTTAATGGCTTTACCGGCGGCCTGGGCGTGGTGGCCGGACCCACGGGGGGATACATCATCGGGTTTGTTCCGATGGCGTTTCTGTCTGGTCTGGCCGTAGAGCGTTTTCCCCAAAACCGTTTGCTCCAGTTTGTGGGGATGGTGATTGCCACCGCTGTGCTCTATGCCCTGGGGACTGCCTGGTTTTGTGTGCAGGCCGGGAAGAGCCTGGCCGCGGCCCTCTCGGTATGTGTGTTCCCCTTTATTCCCGGGGACCTGGCCAAAATGGCTGTGGCCATGGTGCTGGGGCCGATGGTTCGGGAGCGCCTGGTGCGTGCGGGCATCCACCCTGCTCAATAAACGTTTTGCAAGAGCCGTGAAAAGCGGCTCTTGTTTTTTTGCCAAAAAAGATTTATCTTATTGAAGAAGAAAATTTTGATTTGGCGCAATAAAACCAGGCGCTTACGCATTATTAAAATGACAGGAGAAATGGCCCATGCTGATGCTCATGTTGGCACAGACAATGGAACAGGAGGCAGTCCGGGACCGGGAGGGGCTGGACCGGCTGCTGGCGGCGGTTGCCGCCGGCGAGCAGGAGGCCCTGGCCCAGCTGTATCACCAGACCCGTTCGGCGGTCTATGGACTGGCCTTGTCCTATGTAAAAAACGCTCACGATGCCCAGGACATCACCCAGGACACCTTTGTACAGATCTGGGACAACGCGCCCCAATACCGGACGAAGGGTTCGCCCATGGGGTGGATCTTGACCATTGCCCGAAATCTGGCGCTGATGAAGCTGCGCCGGCAGCAGCGGCAGGGGGAACTGGATGAGGAACAATGGCAGGCCATTCCCGCCGATGCCCCCAACGTCTCACATGAGGACCGGCTTCTGCTGCAAAACGCCCTGGAAGCCCTGGAGGAACAGGAGCGCCGGATCGTGGTGCTCCACGCGGTGACAGGGCTGAAGCACCGGGAGATCGCCGCCTTGCTGGAGCTGCCCCTGGCCACGGTCCTGTCCAAATATCACCGTGCGCTGAAGAAGCTGAAATTACGGCTGGAAGGAGATGGCATCCGATGACAGACAAGCAGTTGGAACAGCGCCTGGCGCAGGCCCTCTCCGCCGCGGCACCGGACGATCTGGATGGGGTGCTCGCCCGCTGTGAGGCGCGGAAAGGAATTGTGATCCCCATGAAACGAAAGACCACAGGCAGGCTGTGGAAAACCCTGGCGGTGGCCTGTCTGGCCCTGGTGCTGGCGGGCGGCGGCGGGACCTACTACTATCAGGCAAACGCGGTGGCCTCCGTAGTGTCGCTGGATGTGAACCCCAGCATTGAGCTAAGGGTCAACCAAAAAGAAAAAGTTCTCTCCGCCACCCCCATGAATGAAGACGGAGCGGCTCTTTTGGAGGGCGTGGACCTGAAGGGCACCCAGGCGGATGTGGCCATGTACGCTATCATCGGTGCGCTTTTACAGCATGGATACGTGGATGAGCTGGCAAACTCCATCCTTATTACTGTAGAGGACGAAGATACCCAGCGGGGTGAGAAGCTCCAGCAGGAGCTTACCGCCCAGGCGGACGCCGCCCTGGCCAACGCCCAGGTGAATGGAGCCATTCTCTCCCAGACCTTGCAGATGAGCAACGAGCTGAGCCAAAAGGCGGAGGAGTATGGCATCTCCGCCGGCAAGGCCGCCCTTATTCAGACGATCGTGGATGGAAGCAACGGCACCAAGACCTTCGAGAGCCTGGTGGGCCTGTCCATCAACGAGCTGAATTTGCTCTACTCCTCCCTGAACCAGGCTGCCCTGCCCGGCCAGGAGGGGAGCGGGACGGGAACGGATACCGCCCCGGGCACGGGGACGGAGACACCCGCCAGCACCATCGTGACCTCCGGCTCCGCCAGCCAGAGCGCCTATATCGGGCTGGATGCCGCCAAGCAGGCTGCCCTGAACCACGCGGGGCTGTCGGCTGCGGATGTGACGTTTCTGGAGGCAGAGTACGACTACGACGACGGCCGCATGGTTTACGAAGTGGACTTCCGTTCGGCGGGGCAGGAATATGAGTATGAAGTGGACGCCCTGACAGGGGAGATCATCAAGTATGAAACCGACGGCTCCCACAGCTACGGTGGAGCGACCACCGTCCCGTCCGGAAACCTGATCGGGGAGGAGGCGGCCAAGCAGGCTGCCCTGAGCCACGCGGGTGTGAAGCAGAGCGATACCCAGTACTGCAACGCCTGGCTGGAATATGACGACGGCCGCCCTGAGTGCTATGAGGTGGAGTTTATGGCCGGTTCCACCCGGTATGAGTATGAGATCGCGCTGACCAGCAGCACCGTTCTGAAAGTTGAGTCCAAAAATATAGGGGGCCAGACCCCGGTGTCCGGGGGCGGGGCTTCCAATTCGGGAAGCCAGACGGCCACAGGCGGGAACAATACTTCCGGGGGCGGGACCTCGGGAGATATCGGAAGCCAGGCCGCCAAACAGGCTGCCCTGACCCATGCGGGGATTTCAGAGTCCCAGACGACTTCCATGAAAGTGGAGCGGGATTATGACGATGGCCGGCTGGAGTACGAGGTGGAGTTCAAGTCAGGCGGCATGGAGTATGAGTACAAGATTGACGGAAGTACCGGAACCATTTTGGAATACGATCAGGACTGGGACGATTGAGACGGCCTGGTATAAAAAAGGGAGCGCCCACGGGCGCTCCCTTTTTTGTAATAATGCGCAGATTACAGAGAATCCTCATAGTCTAACCCGGACAGATAGCGCCGGGCCAGATCAAAAGCGTGGCTGGCGGTCTGGATGCGCAGCCGCTCCCGGACAGGGCGGTTGCCAAGCTTCAAGGGACGCACGTGGCTTCCCTCCGGGGTGGCGATGGCCACGAACATGGTGCCTACCTCGTGGTCCCAGTCGTCCTTGTCCGGCCCCGCTACGCCGGTAGCGGACAGGGCAATGTCACAGCCCAGCACGTTTCGGGCACCCTGGGCCATGGCGATGGCGGTCTCCGGAGAGACGGCCCCGAACTGGTCCAGAATGTGCTGAGGTACCCCCAGCACCCGGGCTTTTACATCGTTGGTGTAAGAGACGATACCACCCAGGAAGACCTGGGAGGCGCCGGGGATATCGGTGAGCCGCTTGGCAATCAGTCCGCCGGTGCAGCTTTCCGCGGTGCCCAGGGTCATTCCCCTGGCCTTAAGCCCTTCCAGCACTACATACTCCAGGGAGGGCACGTCCACGCCGTAGACCTTGGAGCCAAACAGGGCCTTGACCTGCTCCACTGTGGGCCGGAGAAGGTCCTGGGCCTGCTGGTCGGTGGGCGCCTTGGCCGTGACCCGCAGTTCGCACTCCCCCTCCTTGGCGTAGGGGGCCAGGGTGGGATTGTGCATGGCATTCATCTGCTCCCGCAGCTGGGCCTCCATGGTGGACTCCCCAATGCCGAAGAGCTTCAGGGTGTGGGAGGCGATGACCCCCTCAGACAGGCTGAGCAGATAGGGCTTTGCCCGGTATTGGAACATGGGGCGGCATTCACTGGGCGGGCCGGGGAGCATGATCACATGGCAGCCGTCCGCCTCAAAGGCGCAGCCGGGGGCGGTGCCCCAGTCATTGACCAGGATAGTGCACCCCTCGGGCAGCATGGCCTGCTGAAGGTTGTTTTCCGTCATGGGCCGCTTGGTGCGTTCAAAATAGCTGCGGATGCGCTGAGCGGAATCCTCGTCGAAGACCAGCTTTTTCCCAAAAGCCTCCGCCAGGACATTTTTGGTCAGATCATCACAGGTGGGCCCCAGGCCGCCGGTGGTGATGATGATGTCCGCCCGCTGCTTGGCGATGGCTACGGCCTCTCTGGCTCGCTGGGGGTTGTCGCCCACCACGGTGTGCCAAAAGACATTCAGCCCCAGTTCGCTGAGCCCCTGGGAGAGAATCTGGGCGTCCAAATTGGCAATATTCCCCAGCAAAAGCTCTGTGCCGACGGATAAAATTTCCACGCTGTGTGACATGAAAAAAGACCTCCTGTGATGGTTGGGCGCCGTTGAAAAAAACAGGCGCTTTTTGTTGTGCTCTATTATAGCACAGGGCTGGAACAAAGCAAAGGCTGGAAGAGGGGGACAAAACGGGATCATGGTGCAAATTAGACATCATGCGGGGGAAAAGAGGAAGAATAAGCGGGGGAATCTGCTGACGAAAGAGGAAAAGTAAGAGGGGAAATTCGGCACAATGCTGGAAAAATGGCCGATAAGCGCCACGGAGATATCAAGAACACCAAAAAATAATGCTTTCCATATAATTTTAAAGTGAATTTTGAAGTTTTTGAGATTTTTCGACCAAATTACAGTTGAAATTCTTACAGTTTTGGAATACAATGATAGCCGCGAAAGCAAGGAGGGTCCTGTGTGCTGAATATTGTTTTGGTTGAGCCGGAGATCCCGATGAATACCGGCAACATTGCCCGGACCTGCGCCGCCACCCGCAGCCGCCTGCACTTGATCAAACCCCTGGGCTTTGATATCAGTGATAAGGCAGTCAAGCGGGCCGGGCTTGATTATTGGCCTATGGTGGATCTGCAGGTCTATGAAAACTTGGATCACTTCTTTGCCGTCCATCCTGACCCGGACCTGTGGCTGGCTACCACCAAGGCCCCCAGGGACTATTCCCAGGTACAGTTTCGGCCTGAGTGCTGGCTGATGTTTGGGAAAGAGACCGCCGGCCTGCCGGAGGCGCTGCGCCGCCGGTACTATGATCGGTGCATCCGAATCCCCATGCGCCCGGATGCCCGCAGCCTGAATCTGGCCAATTCTGTGGCCATTCTGGCCTATGAGGCCCTGCGGCAGCAGGGCTTTCCCCAGCTGTCCGGGGTGGGAGAAATGGCGCAAGAAACATGAGTTCCCGATTTCTGAACGCTTTTTTAACTGGAGAAAGGAGCCAACGAAATGAACTATAACAAGAAAACGGTCAAGGACATTGACGTCAAGGGGAAAAAGGTCCTGCTGCGCTGTGACTTTAACGTGCCCATGGCCAAGGATGGCAGCGGCGTCATCACCGATGACAAGCGCATCCGCGCCGCTCTGCCCACCATCCAGTACCTGCTGGAGCAGGGAGCTGCGGTCATCGCCTGCTCCCACATGGGCAAGCCCAAGGGTGAGGTCAAGCCTGAGCTGAGCCTGAAGCCTGTGGCCAAGCGTCTGAGCGAGCTGCTGGGCAAAGAGGTCATTATGGCTGAGGACGTGGTGGGCCCCGATGCCCAGGCCAAGGCCAAGGCTCTCCAGCCCGGCCAGATCCTCCTGCTGGAGAACACCCGCTTTGAGCCCGGCGAGACGAAGAACGACCCCGCCCTGGCCAAGGCCATGGCCGACATGGCTGAGGTCTATGTGTCCGACGCCTTCGGTGCGGTACACCGCGCCCATGCCTCCACCGCCGGCGTGGCCGACTATCTGCCTGCGGTGAGCGGCTTCCTGATCCAGAAAGAGCTGGAGGTCATCGGCGGCGCCCTGGCCAATCCCAAGCGGCCCCTGGTGGCCATCCTGGGCGGCAGCAAGGTTTCCTCCAAGATCGGCGTCATCAACAATCTGCTGGAGATCGCCGACACCATCATCATCGGCGGCGGCATGGCCTACACCTTCTCTGCCGCTGAGGGCGGTAAGGTCGGCAACTCCCTGCTGGAGGAGGACTGGATGGACTACTCCAAGGAGATGGTCCAGAAGGCCAAGGATAAGGGCGTGAAGCTGCTGCTGCCCGTGGATACTGTCTGCGGCGACAAGTTTGCTCCCGATGCCAACATTCAGGTGGTCAAGGCCGGGGAGATCCCCGACGGTTGGGAGGGCCTGGACATTGGCCCCGAGACGGTGAAGCTCTACTGTGACGCCGTGGCCGATGCCGGCACCGTCATCTGGAACGGCCCAATGGGCGTGTTTGAGTTCCCCGCCTTTGCCAAGGGCACTGAGGCGGTGGCCGAGGCCCTGAGCAAGACCAACGCCATCACCATCATCGGCGGCGGCGACAGCGCGGCTGCCGTGCAGCAGCTGGGCTATGCCGACAAGATGACCCACATCTCCACCGGCGGCGGTGCCAGCCTGGAGTTTATGGAGGGCAAGGAGCTGCCCGGCGTGGCTTGTCTGCTGGATAAGTAAGATTTTTATACCGGGCAGCTCGTGACGGGGCCCCGCGAAAGCCCAGCAAAGCGGGTTTCGTGGGGAGAGGAGGCACAGTGAAATGAGCGAGCTTTTCCGTTTGCGGAGAAGCGAGGGATATGCAACTTGTGCCGACGAGCCCGGCGTGGCCTGCCTGCTGGACGCTTAAGAAGCGTTACAAGTAAAAAGCACACACCGAATAAATAGTTTTTTCGCACGACGACAGTCAGTGCTTTACAGATAAAGGAAAGGAAGATATTCATCATGAATCGTCGTTATCGCAAGACCATCATCGCCGGCAACTGGAAGATGAACAACACCCTGACCCAGACCAAGGCCTTTGCCGAGGAGATCAAGCCCATCATGCCCAAGGGCAAGTGGTGCAACGTGGTGCTGTGTGTGCCCGCCACCAACATTCAGGCTGCGGTACGTCTGTTTAAGGATTGCCATATCGCCATCGGCGCTGAGACTTGCCACTACGAGGAGAAGGGCGCTTATACCGGCGAGATCACTGCCGCTATGATCAAGGATGCCGGGGCCAAGTATGTGATCATCGGCCACTCTGAGCGCCGCCAGTATTATAATGAGACCGATTTCACCGTCAACAAGAAGGTCCACGCCGCCATCGAGGCAGGCCTCATCCCCATTGTCTGTGTGGGTGAGAGCCTGGAGCAGCGTGAGCTGGGCGTGACCATGGAGCTGATCGCCTACCAGGTCAAGTGCGCCCTGGCTGGTGTGGCTCCTGAGAAGGTGCGCCACATCGTCATCGCCTATGAGCCCCTGTGGGCCATCGGCACCGGCAAGACCGCCACTGCTGAGCAGGCCGGCGAGGTCTGCCAGGCCATCCGTACCGTGATCCGCAAGCAGTACGGCGCCCATGTGGCCCGCTCTGTCACCATCCAGTACGGCGGCTCCATGAACGCCAAGAATGCCGCTGAGCTGCTGGCTCAGCCCGACGTGGACGGCGGCCTCATCGGCGGCGCCAGCCTGAAGCCCGAGGATTTCGTGCAGATCATCAACGCTGCCAACCAGGAGTAAGAAGCGCGGAGGGCAGGCGCATAGGGGAGACAGACTCCGGA
>CALWOP010000049.1 GCA_944383195.1 uncultured Oscillospiraceae bacterium | reverse complement strand
GCAAACAGCGCCCGGAGGGCGGTGGAGCGGCTCAACGAGAAGTACGGGGGCGGCTTCTATCTGCTGTTCCGCAAGCCCGTTTTCAGTTCCAGGGACGAGCGGTATATGGGCTGGGAGCGCAAGCGAGGGGCCCTTGTAGAGCTGGTGCGCCTGATCAAAGGACGTACCTGCGGCCTTTGCGTGGAGGCGGGGGATCAGGCATGGCTTTCCGGGGTAAAACTGATCCTCACCCTGGATGGAGATACCAGCCTGACCGTGGACTCGGCCCGTTCTCTGGCGGGAGCTATGCTCCACCCCCTGAACCGGCCGGTGATCGATCCGAAAAAGCGGGTGGTGGTTTCCGGCCACGGCCTGTTCCAGCCCAGGGTGGCGGTAGAACTGGAGGCGGCAAATAAGTCCTTCTTTTCCCGGGTGTTTGGGGGATTGGGGGGCGTAGACCCCTACGGCTGGGCGGCCAGCGACGTGTACCACGACCTCTTTGACGAGGGGAGCTACACCGGAAAAGGGATTTTTGATGTGGATGCCTTTTACACCTGCTTGGAGGGCCGCTTTCCAGACAACCGCATTTTGTCCCATGATCTGCTGGAGGGCAGCTATCTGCGTGCGGGGCTGTTGGGGGAAGTGGAACTCACCGATGGCTGCCCCTACAAGGTCCACAGCTACTTTGCCCGGCTCCACCGCTGGGTCCGGGGGGACTGGCAGCTGCTGCCCTGGCTGGGGAGACAGGTGCCCAGCGGGGAGGATTCTCAGGAGAAGAACCCCCTGTCTATTCTGGCACGGTGGAAAATTGTGGACAACCTGCGCCGGTCTCTCTCTCCGGTCTTTACCTTTTTGGCCTTAATGTTGGGGCTATGTGGAGCGGGCCGGGTCTTTGCTCTGGCGGGAACGGTAGCGGTGCTGTCCGCAGCCTCCAACCTGCTGCTGTCCGGAGCGGAGGCAGCCGCCCGACCCTGGGGCAGACGGCGGAGATACCACTCCACGGTGATCTCCGGCGTGGCCGGGGTGCTCCTCCAGACCGCACTCCAGCTGATCTTTTTGCCCTATCAGGCTTATGTTTCCGCCACAGCCATCTGGACGGCCCTTTGGCGGATGGGAGTGTCCCATAAAAACCTCCTGGCCTGGGTGACGGCGGCCCAGGCGGAAAAGCGGGGGGATGGGCTGTGGTTTTACCTGCGCACCTTTTGGTTCTCTCTGGCGGCGGGGGCGGCAGTGCTGATGCTGGCCCCCCTGCGCATCGGAAAGGTGGTGGGCCTTGTGTGGCTGCTGGCCCCGGTTCTGGCCCATTGGATCAGCCGGCCGGCCCGGAAAGCCCGGCCACTTTCCCAAACAGATCGGGCGTTTCTGCTCCACCAGGGAACGCTGATTTGGAAGTACTTTTCCCAGTTCCTCCGACCTCAGGACCACTACCTGCCGCCGGACAACTACCAGGAACAGCCGGGGCCTACTCTGGCCCGCCGCACCTCCCCCACCAATATCGGTTTGGCACTGCTGTCGGTGATGGCGGCGGCGGATCTGGAGCTCATCCCCCGGCGGCGGGGGGTGGAACTCTTGGGCCATATGCTGGACACGGTGGAAAAGCTGGACAAATGGCGGGGCCACCTCTATAACTGGTACGACACCCGCACCCTGGCCCCCCTCCACCCCCGCTATGTGTCTACCGTGGACAGCGGAAACCTGCGGGGCTGCCTCATTGCCCTCCGAGAGGGCCTGCGAAACTGGGGGGAGGAAGCTCTGGCCCGCCGGGCGGATAGATTGGAGCGTGACATGGACTGCTCGCCCCTCTATGACCGGGAACGGGGACTGTTTTCCATCGGCTATGAGGTGGAGGAGGACCGGCTCACTGACGGGTACTACGACCTGATGGCCAGTGAGGCCCGGCAGGCCAGTTTCATTGCCATCGCCAAGGGAGAGGTGCCTTTTCGCCACTGGCGTAAGCTTGGGCGGATGCTGCTGGGGGACAATGACTACAGCGGCATGGCCTCCTGGACGGGAACCATGTTTGAGTACTTCATGCCCCACCTGCTTCTGCCCTGCGAGCCAAACTCCTTCCTCTACGAGACGCTCTCTTTCTGCGTCTATGCCCAGAAACGGCGGGGGAGCCGGACCAAAACCCCGTGGGGCATCTCTGAGTCGGGCTTTTACGCCTTTGACCCGGGGATGAACTACCAGTACAAGGCCCACGGGGTCCAGGCTCTGGGGCTGAAGTGGGGCCTGGATTCCGAACTGGTCATCTCCCCCTACTCCTCCTTTTTGGCCCTCCTCCTGGCCCCCCGCAGCGCTCTGCGCAACCTGCGGCGGCTGCGGGACATGGGGCTGGAGGGGCGGTACGGCCTGTATGAGGCGGTGGACTACACCCCCTCCCGCCTGTCCGGCGCGGGGGACTATGAAGTGGTGCGTTCCTATATGTCCCACCACATGGGCATGAGCCTGATAGCGGTGGACAATGTGCTCCGGGAGCAAATTATGCAAAAGCGGTTTATGACCGACCGGGACATGGCGGCCTATCGCTCCCTGCTTCAGGAGCGGGTGCCGGTGGGCGCGCCCATCCTCCGGCAGACGGAGCGGGAAGTACCCGAGCGCCTGCGGCCGGGAGCGGGGCCGGATCTGGAGCGCGGCGGGGAAAAATTTGGCCGCCTGGAGCCGGAGTGCCACTTGGTGAGCAATGGAAGCTATCATGTATTTTGCCAGGATAATGGCCTGACCTCCTCCCAGCTGGGGGAAAATCAGATCCTGCTGGCCCAGGCGGGGCGCTACTACGCCCCCAGCGGAGTGTCTGCCTTTTTCCGGGGAGCGGAGGGCATTTTGGGGCTGACCCCCGCCCCTCTTTATCAGGAAGAGCGCTACCGCTGGGACTTTCATGCCGCCGGCGCCTGCTGGTCAGTGGAAAAAGACGGGCTTGCGGCACAAACGACCTTGGCCGTCCCCGGGCGGGAAAATGGAGAGCTGCGGCGTGTGGAATTGAACTGGAACGGGGCAGGGCGGCTGCAGGGAGAGGTGCTGCTGTACCTGGAGCCGGTGCTGTGCCCACTCCGGGATTTTCAGGCCCATCCCGCGTTCTCCAGGCTCTTTTTGGAGGGAAGTCTTGTGGACCGAGGCGCCTTGTTCCGGCGCAGGCCCAGAGGGGCGGAGGGGGAGCTGTGGCTGGCGGCCCGGTGGGAAGAGAACCAGGGTAGCGCCTGTTTAGACCGGGCGCTCTGTCTGGGACGGGGCGGTCTGCGGGCGCTGTCTGGGCGTCAGGCGACGCTTTGCCGGGGCGGGAGTGGCACCGACCCCTGTCTGATGGTATCCATCCCCGTCTCATTGGCACCGGGAGAGCGAAAAACGGTGCGCCTGGCGCTGGGGGTTGGGGACGGAAGAGAGAGTGCCCTGGAAGCGGCGGAACGGATTTGGAAAGGCCGGGGTGGAGAGCCTGGCTCGCTGGCGCCGCTGGCGGGGAGGCTGGGCCTCAATGAGGGACAGGCTCTGGAGGCTTTTCGCCTGCTGGAGCGACTGGCCTCGGCGGGGAAAAAGCACCGTCCCCCCAGGGAACAGGCCCTCTGGCCCCTGGGCATTTCCGGAGATTTCCCCATTGCCGCCGGCGTGCTGTCCGGGGAAGAGGACGTGGAGAAAGCGGGGCTGTGGTGCCGGTGGCACCAGATGCTCAGCCGCTCCGGCTTCCACTTTGACCTGGTGCTGTTGGTGGAGGAGAGCGGCGACTACCGCCGCCCACGGCGTACCGCCATGACCCAGCTGCTCAAAAAGCTGGGGGCGGAGACTGCCTTGGGCGCCAGAGGTGGGGTCCACCTTGTGGATCTGTCTGCCCGGGATGGTGTACTGGCCTGGGCCGGAGCGGTACTCCCTCTGGAGCGGACGAAACCAAGGCAAGAAAAGCTGGCTCCGCCGCCGCCTGTGCGCTGCAAGCCGGGACCTGCCCCCTGGAGCCTGGAGGAGGACGGGAGCCTGGTCATCAAGGCGGGAAAGCACCTGCCCCCGGTAGGCTGGAGCCAGATTCTGTGCAATCCCCGGTTCGGCTGGCTCGCCGACGAGACGGGAGCGGGCTTTCTGTGGGCGGGGGGCAATTCCCGGGAGGGCAAGCTTACCCCCTGGGAAAATGATCCCCTTGCGGTGGGAGGCCGGGAGCGCATCACCCTGACTGTGGGAGAGGAGGAGTACTCCGTCTTCGCCGATGGGGACGGCAGCCCATGTATCGTCACCTACCGTCCGGGCCTGGCTCGGTGGGAAAAAGAGCTGGGCGGGGCCAGACTGGTGACGGAGGGCTTTGTCCCCCTGGAAGAGGACTGCCGCTGTCTCACCTTTACCATCACCGGGGGACGGGGGGTACTCACCTGCCGCCTGGGGGAGGGAGCGCCCCTGACTCAGGCCCTTGGGGAGGGGGAGCGGCTGACCCTCCTCACCCGGCCCGGGCCGGAGGGGCCGGAGTACGCCTTCTCATGGGAAGATGTAGGCCAAAAGAGGGATGAGACCTTGGCCTGGTGGGCGGGAAAGGTGTCCCAGATTACCTTCTCCACCCCTGAAGCGGCTCTGGACCGCTATCTGAGCGGCTGGTGCCTCTACCAGATCACCGCCTGCCGGCTTATGGGGCGCACTTCCCAATATCAAAACGGCGGGGCCTTCGGCTTCCGGGACCAGCTCCAGGATGTGCTTGCCCTGCTGTACACCTGGCCGGAGCGGAGCCGGGAGCAGCTTTTGCTGGCTGCCTCCCGGCAGTTTGAGGAGGGGGATGTGCAGCACTGGTGGCACCCGCCCCAGGGAGCCGGAGTGCGCACCCGAATTTCCGACGATCTGCTGTGGCTTCCCTATGTGCTGTGCCGGTACTGCGCCGTCACCGGGGACTGGGGTGTATTGGAAGAGAAGGTCCCCTACCTCTCCTCCAGGCCCCTGGGACCGGAGGAGGGGGAGCGGTATGAGCTGCCTGGGGTGAGCGAGAAAAGGGGCTCCCTCTACCGTCACGCCCTTGGGGCCATCCGCTGCGCCCTGGAGCGGGGCGTGGGGGAACATGGCCTTGCAAAAATGGGTACCGGGGACTGGAACGACGGGATGAACCGGGTGGGAGAACGGGGCAAGGGGGAATCAGTTTGGCTGAGCTGGTTTCTGGCCCTGGTCCTCCAGGAGTTTGCCCCCCTGTGCCGGCGCATGGGGGAGGAGGAGACAGCTGGGCAGCTTCTAAATCAGGCGGGAGAGCTTGTAAAGGCAGCTCAAAACGCCTGGGATGGGGGCTGGTACCGCCGGGGCTACTTTGATGACGGCACGCCCCTGGGGTCGGCCCAGAACGACCAGTGCCAGATCGACTCCATCGCTCAGTCCTTTGCGGCTTTCCCCCGTGGAAGTGACAAAGAACGGGCTGATCAGGCTCTCACCGCGGCTCTGGACCGGCTTTTTGACCGGGGACGGGGGATCGTGCGGCTGTTTGACCCGGCCTTTGACGCTGGGGGCAGCCAGGACCCGGGCTATATCAAAAGCTATCCCCCTGGCGTGCGGGAGAACGGCGGACAATACACCCACGCCGCCCTGTGGCTGTCTATGGCCTGTTTCCGGTTGGAGCGGCCGGAGGAGGGCTGGGCAGTACTGAAAGCCCTGCTGCCTCAGAACCACTCAACCCGGGTCTACCGGGGGGAACCCAACGTCCTGGCCGCCGATGTGTCCTACGCCCCCGGCCTGGAGGGGCGGGCGGGGTGGAGCTGGTACACCGGCGCGGCCGGGTGGTACTGGCAGGTGGCGGTGACGGAGCTGCTGGGACTTCATGTGGAGCAGGGCAAGCTGACCCTGCGGCCCAACCTGCCCGAAAGCTGGCCCGGGTTCGGGGCGGTGTGGCGGCTTCCCAGGGGGGCGCTTACTATCGTCGTAAAGCGCACCGGCACGACCTCCGCCCGCCTGGACGGAAAGGAGAAAGCGTGGATCAAACTGGATGAGCTGACGGGAAACCATGAACTTTATGTGACCGTATAGCCATAAAGATTGCTTTCCCAGCCCAATCGTGATATGATAGCCCCAACCGTTTGGAGGAAGGGTTTTCCTGCCTCCGGTGCAAAGAAAGGAACAAGATTATGTCACAAGTGACCAGACGGGAACTGTTTCCCGGGGTGTGGCTGCGGGCGGTCCACACCGATAAATTCAAAAGCGCCTACCTGTCCCTGACGCTGCTGTGCCCGCTGGACAAGGACACCGCCGGCCCCAACGCCCTGATTCCCGCCGTGCTGCGCCGGGGTACCGCCGTCCACCCCGACATGGAGTCCCTGTCCGCCGCCCTGGATGAGCTGTACGGCGGGGCAATCGAACCTGTGGTGCGCAAGAAGGGGGAGACCCAGTGCGTGGGCTTTGTGGCCAGCTTTCTGGACGATGCCTATACCCTGAAAGGGGAAAAAATTCTGGAGAGTGCCGCCGCCCTGCTGGGAGAGATTTTGCTGAACCCCTACACCCAGGACGGCTGCTTCTGCCCGGACTACACCGCTGGAGAGAAGCAGAACCTTATCGACCGCATTCGCTCCCAGATCAACGATAAGCGCACCTACGCCACCCAGCGCCTGGTCCAGGAGATGTGCCAGTATGAGGCTTTCGGTGTGGACAAGCTGGGCAGCGAGGAGAGTGTGGCCGCCGTTACCCCCCAGAGTTTGTGGCAGCGGTATCAGCAGCTGCTGAGACAGGCGGCGGTAGAGGTCTACTACTGCGGCAGCGCCGACGCTGATAGGGTGGAGGCTGCCCTGCGCTCCGCTCTGGCCCCCCTGGAGAATGGGGGAGAGCGGTCTGTCCCCGACTGCCAGGTGCGCCTGACCGCCGGGCCTGAGCCTCTGATGGCCACTGAGGAGCTGGATGTGACCCAGGGCAAGCTGGCTCTGGGCTTCCGCACCGGGGGACAGACCTGTTGGGAGGAGAGCTATCCCGCCCTGACCATGATGAATGCCATCTTTGGCGGCACCACCCTGTCCAAGCTCTTTTTGAACGTGCGTGAAAAGCTGTCTTTGTGCTACTACGCCAGCTCCAGCCTGGAAAAGCAGAAGGGCCTGGTGCTGGTGTCCTCCGGCATTGAGTTTGAGAAGTTTGACACGGCCAAAAATGAGATCCTTGCCCAGCTGGATGCCATCCGCCGGGGTGAGATCGAGCCCTGGGAGCTGGAGGGTGCACGTCGTACCCTCATCGGCGGCCACCTGGCTACCTTGGACGACCAGGGGCGGCAGGAGGAGTTCTGGCTGGGCCAGGCTGTAGCCGGGCTGGACACCACCATTGAGGAGCTGTGTGCCCAGTTTGAGACAGTGACGGCTGAGCAGGTGGCCCAGTCGGCCCAGAAGCTGGAGCTGGACACCATCTATTTCCTGAAAGGCAAGGAGGGCTGAGGAATGGAAAAACTGGAATTTTCCCAGGTAGGGGAGCGGATGTACAAGGAGAAGCTGCCCAACGGCCTTACCGTCTTCGTCTTTCCCAAGCCGGAGTTTCAAAAGGGCTACGCCTTTTTTGCCACCAACTACGGCGGTATGGATATGCACTTCTGCCTGGACGGGGAGTGGCACGATACCCCCGCTGGGGTGGCCCACTTCCTGGAACACAAGATGTTTGACACCAAGGAGGGCAACGCCCTCCAGGATCTGGCCGCCAACGGGGCCAGCCCCAACGCCTTTACCTCCAGCGCCATTACGGGCTACTATTTTGAGTCCACAGAGAAGTTTGAGGAAAATCTGCGCATCCTCCTCTCCTTTGTCTCCGTGCCCTGGTTCACCCCTGAGAGCGTGGACAAGGAACAGGGCATCATCGGCCAGGAGATCGGCATGATCGAAGACGATCCGGAGTGGAAGGTGTTTATGAACCTGATGGCCGCCCTCTACCAGAACCACCCCATCCGGGTGAGCGTGGCGGGGAGCGTGGAGTCCATCTCCCACATCACCGCCGACACCCTCTACGCCTGCCACAAGGCCTTCTATGACCCGGCCAACATGGTGCTGTGCGTGGCCGGGCCGGTGGAGGCGGAGCACATCTGCCAGGTGGCTAAGGAAATCTTGCCCAAAGAGGCCGGCCCCATTGCCGCCAAGGACTACGGCCCCCAGGAGAGCACCAGGGCTGCCAAGGCCCTGGTGGAGGAAAAGATGGAAGTGTCCACCCCCATCTTCCAGCTGGGCTATAAGGGCGATGCTCTGCCCCAGGGGGAGGAGCGCCTGCGCAGCCAGCTTGTGGGCGAGCTGGCTTTGGAGGTGCTGCTGGGCAATTCCAGCCCCCTGTATGCCAAGCTCTACCGACAGGGCCTCATCAACCGGAATTTCTCTTACGGGTGCGAGAGCTACCCCGGCTGCTTCTTCCTGTGCGCCGGAGGCGAGTCCAAGGACCCGGAGGCAGTGCGGGAGGCCATTGCCCAGGAGGCCGGGCGCATCGGCCGGGACGGCGTTGACGGAAAGCTGTGGGAGCGGGTCAAAAAGGGCGTGTACGGCAACAAGGTCAGAGGGCTCAACTCCTTTGAAAACCTGTGCGTGGGACAGGCCCAGGCCTTCTTTGCCGGCTATGATTTTCTGGACTTTGCCGCTCTGTTTGCCTCCATCACCAAGAAAGAGGCGGAGGAAATGATCGTGTCCTGGGTCACCCAGGAGCGAACTGCTCTTTCTGTGGTGCGGCCCAAGGAGGGATAATTCCCATGGGATTTTTGCAGAATCTGATCGCCCTGCCCGGGGCGGAGACGGTGCAGTCCGTCTCCTTCCCCGGCCTGGGGCTGGAATTTGAACTGAACCGGGTTGCCATCATCATTTTGGGGCGACCCATCTATTGGTACGCCATCATCATCGTCAGCGGCCTTATTTTGGCGGTGATCCTCTGCTCCCGGTGGGGCAAGCGGTACGGCATCTCGGAGGACAACATTCTGGATATGATGCTCTTTGCTGTCCCCGCCGCACTGGTGGCTATCCGGGCCTACTATGTGATTTTTAATTTAAGTATGTTCCAAAATGCCGACGGCTCTCTCAACTGGGGGAAGGTGCTCAACTACGGGGACGGGGGCCTGGCCATCTATGGGGCCATCATCTCCTCGGCCATTGTGCTGCTCATTTTCTGTAAGGTGAAGGAGCTCAGCTTCCTGGCCTTTGCCGACCTGGGCGTTCATGGCCTGTTTATCGGCCAGCTCATCGGCCGGTGGGGCAACTTTATGAATGTAGAGGCCTTTGGTTCGGCCACCGCACTGCCCTGGCGGATGTGCGGCCCCACCATTGCCGAGTACATGGCGCGCAACGGCTATGTGGACGAGGCGGGCTATCAGGCCATCCTCAGCGGTACCCTGGGGGTACACCCCACTTTCTTCTATGAATCGGCGTGGAATCTGGCTGGTCTTGTGATGACCTATTTTATAGGGAAAAAACGCCGGTTTGACGGACAGTGCTTCCTCTTTTATGTATTTTGGTACGGCCTGGGCCGGGCCTGGATCGAGGGACTGCGTACCGACAGCCTCTATCTCTACGTGGGCAGCAGCATCCGGGTATCTCAGCTGTTGGCCGCTCTGTCTGCTTTGGCGGCTGGGGCTGTGCTGGCGTGGGCTCTGTGGTCCACACGCAAAGCGCCTCTGGAGCTGTTTGTAGACCGGCTGGCCGCCCAGGCTGCCCAGGCTCGGGCCGAGGCTGAGACCCAGGCAGAACCCGTTGAAGAGTACGGGGAAAAGGCTGGAACGGAGGCTTCCTCTGCCTCTCAAGGGGAGCAGGAGACCGGAAACGAGACCGAGAAGAGGGAGGAATGACCATGTCCGCGGTTTTGATGGACGGCAAGGGGCTGTCCGCCCAAATCAAGGAGCAGGTTCGTGCCCATGTGGAGGGTATGCCCCAGCGTCCGGGCCTTGCCATGGTGCTGGTGGGGGAGGACCCCGCCGCCCAGGTCTATGAGGCAGGCAAGCGGAAGGACTGCAAGCAGTGCGGCATCTACTATGAGACCTACCGCCTGCCCTACGAGGTCAGCCAGGAGGAGCTGGTAGAGGTGGTACAGCTGCTCAACCAGCGGGAGGACATTGACGGTATCCTCATCCAGTTCCCTCTGCCTGAGCACCTGGATGACCGCGCGGTGCAGCTGGCCATCCGGCCGGACAAGGATGTGGACTGCGTCAATCCCTCCAATGTGGGGGACCTGATTCTGGGCGTGGATTCCTTTCGGCCCTGCACTCCGGCAGGGGTTATGCGTCTGCTGAACGAATACCACATTGATCCCGCCGGGAAGCGCTGTACGGTGGTGGGGCGGTCCAACATTGTGGGTAAGCCCCAGGCTATGCTCATGCTGCTTCAGGACGCCACGGTGACCGTCTGCCACACCAAGACGGCCAACCTGAAAGAAGAATGCCAGCGGGCGGATATCCTCATTACAGCCGCGGGTAAGACGGGCCTCATCACTGGAGACATGGTGAAGGAGGGGGCTGTGGTGATCGATATCGCCATCAACCGGGACGAGCAGGGAAAGCTGTGCGGCGACGTGGTCTTTGATCAGGTTGCCCCCAAGGCGTCCTACATCACTCCCGTTCCCGGGGGCGTGGGCCCGGTCACCCGTGCCGTTTTGATGGAAAATACCCTGGCCGCGGCCCGGAGACACGGAAAGGGCTGAGAAAAGCAGTTGCCCATTCGAAACAGAAGAGATCAGACAACAAGGGAGGAAACCATGCGCGCAAAAATGCGGGAACGTACCCTGACCGTTGCTCAGGCCATGGAGATCGTTATGGCGGTAATCATTCTGGCGGCCATCGTGATCCGTGCCATCCTGCTGGTGATCGGATTAGCCCAGGAGCTGGGGGAGGACCCCATGTCCTTTCCCATTGACGACTTCCTTTCCAAGGTGCTGCTGGTCATCATGGGCATCGAGTTTGTGAAGATGCTTATGCTCCATACATACGGGGCGGTCATTGACGTGCTCCTCTTCGCCATGGCCCGGCAGATGATCGTCAGCCATAACGGGCCGGAGGGCACCCTGCTGAGCGTGCTATCGGTGGCGCTGATCTTTGCCATCAAGAAATTCCTCTACACAGGGGAGAGCTGGGGCCAGAAGAAAACAGAGCACACCTCAGAACCATATGAATAAGCAGAAAAACGGAGTCTGGAAGTTAATCCAGACTCCATTTTTGATGATCCAGCTGTGTCATCAGCACGTCCCGCTCATTGGGCAGTTCCCCCTGGGCCACCTGGTCCAGAAGTTCCCGGAGGGCCTGTCCGATCGCCGGACCACGAAGCCCGGCAGCCAGGGCGTCTCGCCCGTTGACGGCCAGGTCTTTCATGGTAAAGCAGGCTTCTTCCGCTACCATGACCCGGGCCAGCTCTTCAGCCTGACGGCGGATCTGTTCCCGTTCGCCCCCGGGCAGGGCGCAGGCCAGACCGTCAGCCCGCTTCAAGGTCATCAGGTCGAAGAAAATTTCCTCTCCCAGTCGGCTGAGCCACCGGCCCACCCATCGCCGGGTGGGCTCCACAGGCAGATCGTGGCGGGCGATGAGGGTGAGGGTGCGTTCCTGGGTGGCCTTGTCCAACCTCAGCCGCCCCAGAGCTTTCTCTGAGAGCATGGCGCTGATTTTGGGGTGGCCGTAGAAGTGGCCCACACCCGACTCGTCCAGGGTGAAGGAGGGGGGCTTGCCCACGTCATGAAGCAGTGCGGCCAGCCGCAGGACTGGGTCAGGGGGGGCGTTAGCCAGGGTTTTGATGCTGTGGGTGTATACGTCGTAGCAGTGGTGAGGATTGCGCTGGTCAAAGCCCACGGTAGCTGCCATTTCAGGCAGGATTTGGGAGATCGCCTCAGGGAACTCCAGCAGTATCTGGGGGGCGGCGGGGGCGCACAGCAGGCGGAGAAATTCGGCTGTGATCCGTTCCCAGGCCACGTAGCGCAGTTCCGGGATGTGCTGCCGGAGGGCAGCGGACGTATCTTCCTCCAGGGAAAAGTCCAGCTGGGCGGCCAACCGCAGCCCGCGCAGGGGGCGCAGGGCATCCTCCGAGAAGCGGCGGTCCGCATTCCCCACGCAGCGGACCATTCGCCGCTCCAGGTCCACCTGCCCTCCGAAGGGGTCCGCTACACCCTCCGGCTCCCAGGCTATGGCGTTGATGGTGAAGTCCCGCCGGGCCAGGTCCTCGGTCAGATCCCCGGTAAAAGTCACCTTGTCCGGACGGCGGTGGTCGGTGTAGTCCCCCTCCTTGCGAAAGGTGGTCACCTCCACGGGAAGTCCGCCGGAGAGGACGGTGACGGTGCCGTGCTTCAAGCCTGTCTCCACGCAGCGAAAGTCGGAGCAGACCTCCAGTACCTGCTCGGGCCGGGCGGCGGTGGCCGCGTCGTAGTCATGGGGCGGGATGGACAGCAGGCTGTCCCGGACACAGCCGCCCACCAGCGCGGTGCGAAACCCAGCGCTGCGCAGCCGTTCCACCACCTGCAGGGCTCTGGAGTCAAAACATAGCATATCGCTCACCTCCTCTGATCTCTATTATCCTACCAGACCATGGAAATGAATGCAAGGAAAAGGGCAAAATGTCCGCCTTTTTCCCGGCGGCCCTTGCAATCAGGACAAGATTCTTGTATAATATTCCGGAATTATTTGTCTTGAACCCTTTGGGGCAACTATACAAGAAAGTGTGATTCAAATTGAAGTACGATTTTACCGCCATTGAAAAGAAGTGGCAGACCCGCTGGAAGGACGAAAAAACCTTTGCCTGCCAGACCGGCGACACCTCCAGGCCTAAGTTCTACAGCCTGGTGGAGTTCCCTTATCCCTCCGGAAACGGCCTGCACGTGGGCCACGCCCGGCCCTACACCGCTATGGATGTGGTGGCCCGGAAGAAGCGCATGGACGGCTATAACGTCCTGTTCCCCATCGGGTTTGATGCCTTCGGTCTGCCCACGGAGAACTACGCCATCAAAAACCACATTCACCCTGCCAAGGTGACGAAGGACAACATCGCCAACTTCACCAAGCAGCTTCATATGCTGGGCTACTCCTTCGACTGGGACCGTGTGGTGGACACCACTGACCCCAGCTACTATAAGTGGACCCAGTGGATTTTCCTCCAGCTCTATAAGCACGGCCTGGCCTACAAGACTACCATGCCTGTGAACTGGTGCACCTCCTGCAAGTGCGTGCTGGCCAACGAGGAGGTGGTGGAGGGTGTGTGTGAGCGCTGCGGCTCCCCTGTCATCCGTAAGGAGAAGAGCCAGTGGATGCTGAAGATCACCGCCTACGCCCAGCGGCTCATTGACGATCTGGACGGCCTGGACTTCATCGAGCGGGTGAAGATCCAGCAGCGCAACTGGATCGGCCGTTCCACTGGCGCTGAGGTCACCTTCAAGGCCACCACTGGCGAGGATATCGTGGTCTTCACCACCCGCCCCGATACCCTGTTCGGCGCCACCTATATGGTGCTGTCCCCCGAGCATGAGCTGGTAAAGAACTGGCTGGAGAGCGGTAAGCTGAAAAACGCGGAGGAGGTCACCGCCTACCAAAAGGAGGCTGCTTCCAAGTCCGACCTGGAGCGTACCGAACTCAACAAGGAGAAGACCGGCGTATGCCTGGACGGCGTGAAGGGTATCAACCCCGTCAACGGCAAGGAGATCCCCATCTTTATCTCCGACTACGTCCTGGCCACCTACGGCACCGGCGCTATCATGGCCGTGCCCGCCCACGATGACCGTGACTGGGAGTTTGCCAAAAAGTTTGGCTGTGAGATCATCGAGGTGGTCTCCGGCGGCGAGGATGTGCAGAAAGCCGCCTTTACCGCCAAGGACGAAACCGGCATTCTGGTCAACTCCGAGTTCCTCAACGGCCTGACCGTAAAGGACGCTATCCCCGTTATTACCAAGTGGCTGGAGGAGAAGGGCATTGGCGAGGCCAAGGTCAACTACAAGCTGCGTGACTGGGTGTTCTCCCGTCAGCGCTACTGGGGTGAGCCCATCCCCATGGTGTGGTGCGACAAGTGCGGCTGGCAGCCCC
>CALWOP010000048.1 GCA_944383195.1 uncultured Oscillospiraceae bacterium | reverse complement strand
CCGAGTGGGGAGACTCGAACTCCCGGCATCTTGCTCCCAAAGCAAGCGCGCTACCAACTGCGCTACACCCGGATATAAAATTTTCCAATTGTGGTCAAACATGTGGTCAACGCCGATTTTTGACCAGTTACCGGCGACGAGGAAAGTGCGGTCAGCCTAAGTGTCCCAAGGCTTTTCGGGTTTTCCGAGGGCTGTGGCTCGAACCCGAGCCTCACGCTCCCAAAGCAGGCGCGCTACCAACTGCGCTACACCCGGATATGAAGTTGTGGGGTGGCCCGGGCGTATCCTACCAAATCCAGTGTGCACCCTATAGAAACCCCATCTAATTTTGACCTACGCAGGTAAGTATACCAGAGAGCTTCCCAGAAAACAATCCCCAGGTTAAAATTTTTCATCGGAGATACATTTCATTATGATCTTGTGGGGCGGCAGAATATTCCACCGCCCCACATTTCCGTCATGTTCTGTTAAGCTCCTCCCAGCCCATCAGGCCGTAGGCCGACCGGGCAGTCTCAACCGCCCGGAGGATTGCCCGTTCCATGGCCCGAGCGGCCAGAGCTCCCACTACGTTCACATCGCCTTTCACATCTCCCAGAGACAATGCATAAATGCTGTCCCCGTCGGCGGTGGTGTGCACCGGACGGATGGCCCGGGCATAGCCGTTGTGGGTCATGCCGGCAATCTTGCAAAGCTGAGTTTTGTGAAACCGGGCATTGGTCACCACCACGCCCAAGGTGGTATTTCCGGTAAAATGATTCTCTGCCAGAGTTACATCAGAGAACATCTCCTCCAACGTACTGGACAGGCCCGTCTTTTCCTCGTTGAGCAAACCGGCTGCCGGCTTCCCGTCGGGACCACACACATCTCCCAGGGCGTTCACCGCTACCAGAGCCCCCACCTTCAAAGCTCCCGCCTGGAACGCGCAGGTGCCAAAGCCGGACTTCATAGCCCGCTCCATTCCCCGGTACTTGCCGACGGAACAGCCGGTGCCCGCGCCCACGTTGCCCTCAGCCGGTGGCTCGTAGGATGCGTTTTCACAGGCCTTGTAGGCCATCTGTGCCGTGGGGCGCACGTCTTTGCGGCCCACGGTCAAGTCAAAAAGGCAGGACTGGCTCACCAGTGGGACCTTGGTCACCCCCACATCAAAGCCAATATCCCGCTCCTCCAAATACCGCTGCACGCCTCCGGCTGCATCCAGTCCGAAAGCGCTGCCTCCCGACAAAAGCACGGCATTGATGCCCTCCGCCGCGGCCACGGGGTTGAGGATCTGTGACTCCCTTGAGGCAGGGCCTCCTCCCCGAACGTCCAGTCCGGCGGGGCTCATTTCATCACAGAGGATCACCGTACAGCCGGTAGCCGCCTCCAGATCCTGGGCATGGCCCACCCGGAAACCGCCTACCTCCATGATGCCGATTTCTTTCATGTCAACTCCACCTCTCCCCGATTCACCGTCTTTTGCAGCGCCTTACATACGGCAGTACCCAACACCAGGCAGGATGCTGCCTCCGCCAGGCCATTGACCGCCACCAGGCCCATCATAAAAGCCAGCAGACTGATGCCACCTTCTCCGGAATAGCCATAGGTGGTGACGGAGATGTTCAGCCAGGTGTCGGCAAAGATGAACCAGTTGCCCACAATGTACAATACCGTGTTCAGTGCCGGGGTCAGGAAGCAGCACAGGGCAATTCCCGCCACTCTGGTGCGGTCAAAGCGTTTGAGCAGCTTGTAGAGTAGCCCGGGAATGACCCCTACCAAGACCCGGTTGACCACACAGCAGAAAAAGGTCCCCAGAGCATTTACCTGGAGCAGCATAGCCCCAAGCGGACTTGCCCCAAAGCACTGGAAGAAGCTGGTCAGGCCAAACACCAATCCCAGAAATCCTCCCGCCATGGGCCCCAGAATGATGGAGCCCACCGCCACCGGGATGACGATAAAGGTGATCTCCACACCCCATGGGGTCTTCAGATAGCCCAAGGGTGTGTAGGCCATGATGAGCACCAGGGCCGTCAGCAGTGCCAGTTCGGACAGGTAGCGTACATTGGTTTTGCGTTTCATATTCAATTCCTCCTGCTGCCGCTCCAAACCTGTGGATGCAGCGCAAATTTATCCCGCCAAAGGCGGAGACAAAGGGAGTATAGCGCGCTTTTTCAAAATTTGCAAGGGGCTTTTCCCCGTTTCCATGGCTTTGGGAGCAAATAAGGCGGCTTTTCATTGACGAAATATCTGGAATGTGCTACCGTTTAATATAGTATGCACATAGGGAGGCGATGGCTTGATCGTTCTGGATCTGGAGTGGAACCGTGGGTACGACAAAACGCCTTTGGACGAGATTTTGCAGATTGGCGCGGTGCGCCTGGATCGTCCCGGGGGCCGGATCGTGGACACCTTTAATGTGTTCATCAAGCCCCATGTACACAAGCGCCTCAACCGCACTGCCAAGGCCCTGCCGGAGATTGCCTCCTCCCTCTCCTCTGCCCTGGACTTTCCCACCGCTTATCACCGCTTTCTCAGCTGGTGCGGGGAAGAAGGAGATTTTGCCGCCTGGGGTGCCGACGACTTTGACACTCTCAATCAAAACGCCCGGTACTGGAAGCTCCCGCCCCTGGAGCCCCGGGCCATTTATGATTTGCAGACCGCTTTTTCCCTTACCCTGGGCACCATGCAGAACATCGCCCTGTGGTGGGCGGTGGAATACTGCCAGATTCCGGAGTGCTTCTCCTACCACAACGCCCTCCACGACGCCATGTACACCGCCCTCACGGCTGCCTGGATTCCGAAAAACCTGCTGGAACTATCTGCCCGGCCCAGATGGACCCTGCGCTATTTCCTGCACCCCTACCCGCCTCAGCCCAGCCATCTGGTGGGTCCTCACCCCTCCCTCCGGGCCGCCCTCAACAGCCGGACCGCCCGAAAAGGTGTCTGTCCCCTGTGCACAGAGCCTATCTGGATTCAGTCCTGGAATTATTTCCAGCCTGGAACCTACTATACCGACCTGCTCTGCCCCAGCCATGGGCATTTTATTTGCCGGCTGACCCTCTCCCAGGGAGAGGACGGGCACTGGAAAGGCCGCCAGGAGATCCCCGACCTGACCCAGGCGCTGCTGGAGGACTATGGCCGGGCCAGAATTGGAACCCACTATCCCTGCCGGGGCGGCTCCAAACGCCGCCGGCGCTACCGCAGACGAAGAAAGGATCATCAGCATGAACGAAATGATACTGCTCAAGCTGGGTGAGCTGGTCCTCAAGGGCCTGAACCGCCGCAGCTTTGAAGACAAGCTCCAGGCCAACATCTACCGCCGGCTCAACAACCTGGGCCAGTTCCGGGTCTACACCCGCCAGTCCACCACCTATGTAGAGCCCATGAACGACCAGTGTGACATGGACAAGGCCTGGGAGGCCCTGACCAAGGTGTTCGGCGTGGTGGGTCTTTCCCGAGCCCGGGCCTGTGAGAAGGACAAAGACGCCATCCTGGCTGCCGCCCGGGAGTACCTGGATGACAAGCTCTCCACCGCAAAAACCTTCAAGGTAGAGACCAAGCGGGCAGACAAGACCTTCCCCATGACATCTATCCAGCTCAGCCAGTATGTGGGTGGTGAGCTGGACGAGCTCTACCCCAACCTCCAGGTGGATGTGCACCACCCCGAACTCACCGTCCATGTAGAGATTCGGGACTACGCCGCCTTTGTCCACGCTGACCCCGAGCCCGGCGCAGGCGGCCTGCCTGTGGGCATCAACGGCCGGGCCGTGTCCCTGCTGTCTGGAGGCATTGACTCCCCCGTGTCCTCCTGGATGATCGCCAAGCGGGGCGTGGCTCTGGAGATGGTACACTTTTTCTCCTACCCCTACACCTCCCCCGAGGCCAAGGAGAAGGTCATCGAGCTGGCTCGGCTGCTTACCCCCTGGTGCGGCCGGCTCACTGTCCACGTGGTGCCTTTCACCGCCATTCAGGAGGAGCTGCGCCGCTCCTGTCCCCCGGAGCTGTTCACCCTCATTATGCGCCGGTTCATGATGCGCATCTCCGAGCGGGTGGCCCAGCGCTGCGGGGCCAAGGCCCTGGTCACCGGCGAGTGCCTGGGCCAGGTGGCCAGCCAGACCATGGAGGCCATGGCTGTCACTGGCGCGGTGACGAAGCTGCCTGTTCTCCGCCCTGTGGTGGGCATGGACAAGGAAGACATTGTCCAGATTTCCCGGAAGATCGGCACCTTTGATACTTCCATTCTCCCCTATGAGGACTGCTGCACCGTCTTCACTCCCCGGCATCCCCGGCTGCGCCCCACTCTGGAGGAGATCGAGGCCGCTGAGCAGGGCCTGGATATTGAAGCCATGGTCTCCGCCGCTGTGGAGGGCATCGAGCGCGTTCAAGTATAATATCTTTCAAAACAACATTCCCCGCAGGGCATAGCCTGCGGGGAATGTTTTGTTACTTGGAAAACCGTTCCAACACGCGGTTTATTTCCTCCTGAGGAAGATCCCCCAGCGCCCGCACCGGCTCAGGCTCCCCATCATAGGGGCCGATGGCTTTCTGATAAAAGGACACTCCAAGCCAGCGGCCATTTTTATACCCCACCCGCTCCTGAAGCCCTGTGCGCATAAAGCCCAGCTTCTCGTGGAATGCCTCACTGGCCGGATTGGGACTGGTCACCAGGGCGCAGGCGGTACACACCCCTTGAAAGGCAAGCAGCTCCATCAACGCTCCGTAGAGCCGCCCTCCCAGCCCGCTTCCCCGGGCATTCTCCCCCAGATAGATAGACAGCTCCGCGCTCCAGCCATAGGCCGCCCGCTGGGCCAGGGGATGGGCGTAAGCGTAGCCCAGAGGGCGGCCCTCCTCCTCCAGCACCAGATAGGGGTAGCGCTCCAGGGTGTGGGCGATGCGCCCTGCAAATTCCTCCAGACTGGGACAGACATATTCAAAGGTCACGGTGGTGGCAATATAGGGCCGGTAAATCTCCAAAAGTGCCCCGGCATCCTCCGGGCGGGCCATGCGCAGGTTCATACAGACAACTCCTTCTTTTCCTCCATCAAGGGCAGCACCGCGGTGAAACGGGTGCCCACATCCACCCGGGATACCACCTCAAACCAGCCCCCATGGCGCTCCACGATCCACCGGGCAATGGCCAGGCCCAGGCCTGTCCCGCCGGTTTTCCGGTCACGGGATCGGTCGGTGCGGTAAAACCGCTCAAAAATATGTGGGATGTCCTGGGCCGGAATGCCCATTCCCTCGTCCTGGACGGTGAGCCGGGCATAGCCAGGACTTTGGGTGACCCGGAGGTAGATTTTCCCCTCCGGGGGGCTATACTTCAAGGCATTGTCCGTCAAAATGCGCAATACCTGCTTAACAAGCCCCGGATCGGCGTACACCGCCGCCGGCTTCTCCTCCCACCGGGGCAGAAAGACCCGCTGTGGGTGGATCATCTCCTCCTCCCGGAGTACCTCTCCGGCCAGAGCGGTGAGGTCCACCCGCTCCCGCTTCACCGGCTGGGAGTCGTTGTCTCCCCTGGCCAGGAAAAGCAGCTGCTCCACCAACCGCTCCATGGAGGCGGCCTCCCCCCGAATGGCGTCAATGGATTCCTGAAGGGCTTCCGGGTCTGACTTTCCCCACCGGTCCAGCAGGGCGGCATAGCCCTGGATGACGGCGATGGGGGTGCGCAGCTCATGGCTGGCGTCGGAGACAAAGCGCATCTGGGTCCCATAGGCCTGGTTCACCCGGTCCATCATCTCATTGATAGCCTGGGCCAGGGAGCGCAGCTCTTTCTGGGTGGCGGGCAGGTCGATGCGGCTGTCCAGATGCTTGGCGTCAATTTTCTCCAGCTCTCCAGTGAGGTTTTCCAGCTCCCGGCGGGACATATGGGTCATGGAATTGAGGCGGGCAGCGGTGGCCGCCAGCTCCTGGATGGGACGCAGCACCTTGCGGATGGAGCGGTTATTCCGAAAGAGACTGGTAAGCAGGGACAGCCCCTGACAGATAAGCAGCACCAGTCCCGCCCAGTAGACGGTCCGGGCGATGCCGGACAGGTCTACGGTAATGGCGTAGGGCTGTCCGTTATTGGGCAGCTCGATGGTATAATAGGAGGCCAGATCCCAGGAACGTATTCCCTCCGCCGTCTCCGAGTGCTGGGGCAAAAAGGGAAAGGCCATCAGGGCATGGCCCTCCACCCCACCGCCCTCGTCCTGGCCGTAACGCCCCGGTTCCTCTTCCAAAGGGGTGATGGTGTAGTCGCTGGCCTCCATCCAGGCCAGAGCCTCCTGAGTTGGTACTCCCCGCTCCTCCACCAGAGCGGCCACGCTGGCACAGCGGTTTTCTGCGTATAGGACCATTCCCAGGGTGATCATCAGCAGGAGGAGCAGATCCATCACCAGAAAAACGCCCAGCTGACGAAGGAAAAATCCAATATTCAGCCGAAAGGCCAGAGAGGAATCCCGTGCGGCGGAAATGGGGTCCGTCGGGGGAGGAGACTGAAAGCGATGGTTCTTTTTCCCCATTTTCCTCCCCTCCTTTCAACGGTTATTTCTGAGGCTGCTGCTCCTGCATCCACGTGCGGATGGGGCTTAAGTGTTCAAAGGCCACAAAGCTGCCGCCCTTTTCCAAGAAATCCAGCTGTTTTTGTTCCTGAGGCGTGCGGCGGCTCCCCTTTTCCCGGAGCGCCTGGCGCATGGAACGGGTGACCATGTTCACCATCCGCCGCTTGATCCACCCAACCTTTTTCGGGGCCCAGCCCCCCTGAAGATAAAAAATGGGGGCGCCGGGCACATAGTTGGCCTTGCTCAGAGTGTCCAGCACCTGCTGGGAGGCCGGGGACATTCCTACCCCGCACACCCCTTTCACCTGAAACCGCTTCACCGCCTGGTCCACTCCGGTGATGTGGCCCGCCATCAGCGGGCCCATAAAAAAGACTTCTGTACCCTGGTCCAGCTCGCCGGCCTGGGTAAGGCTATATACTTTCATCTTTTCCGCCTTGCCCAGCATTTCAGCGTACTGCTTGGTAAAGCCGGTGTTGGAACGGTATACGATGACCATGTTCGCTTCCTCCCTAGTCTTCCTTGATGACGTAGCCCACGCCCCGAACCGTATGGATGAGCTTGATGCCAAAGGCGTCATCCAGCTTGCCCCGGAGAAAGCGGATGTACACGTCTACGGAGTTGGTCTCCCCCACAAAGTCAAAGCCCCACACCGCGTCCAGCAGGGCCTCCCGCGTGAGGACCCGCCCCTTATTCTCCAGCAAATGGCGCAGCAGGTCAAATTCCTTTTTGGTCAGCTCCACCGGCGTTCCTTTCACGGTAACCTGGTGGCGCTCCACATCCATGGACACCTCCCCGGCGGAAAGGCAGGTCCCTGGCCCAGGGCCAGACTGATTGCGCAGCGCCGCCCGGATGCGGGCCAGCAGCTCCTCGATGGCAAAGGGTTTGGTTACATAGTCGTCCGCCCCGGAGTCCAGCCCGGACACCTTGTCCATCACGCTGTCCCGGGCGGTGAGCATAATGACGGGCACCTGGCTCTCCCGGCGCAGCCGGCGCAGTACCTCCATGCCGGACAGCTGGGGCAGCATAATATCCAGCAGGATCAGGTCAAACTCCCCGCTCAGCGCCCGCTCCAGGCCCGTTCGGCCGTCAAAGGCCTTCTCCACAATGTAGCCCTCATACTTCAGCTCCATCTCCACCATCCGGGCCAGCTTCTCCTCGTCCTCCACCAGGAGGATCCTCTCTCCCATAGGTTTCACCTCAATATCGTCACGGCTGTTCGCCGTCCTGGTTTTTATTCTTATCGTGCTTCTCATGCTGGAGCTTCAGCTCGTCCATCACCTGACGGCTCAGCTCCGATGCGGTGTCGGCCACGCTGCCCATCACACTATTGATATCCTCCCGCTCCAGATCCGGGCCGGAAAAGCGGTAGCGGAAACCTACGAACAGGCCCAATACCAGCACCGGGATCACCAGCCAGTAGGCAAAAATCAGCAGCAGTAACAAAATGAGCACCGGCAGGGCGGTGATGGGCTTCTCCTTGCGCCAGATCTCCAGCTCATTATCGATGAGCCAGCGGCGAAGGGTGGTAAACACGCTTTTTCCGCTGTCCCCGGGCCAGGTCATCTTTGCACGGAGCGCTTTTGTTTTCGTCTCCTCCCGCTTCTCCTTTCGGCCCTTTTTCTCCACCAGCGGAGACATGGCCTCAGAGGGCGGCGGGGGCGGTGGGGGCATCTCGCTTCGGGTAGAAAAGTAGGCCCCTTCCTCCCGGGGGATGACCCCCTGTTCCTCCAGATAAATGATGGCGTCCAGCAGGTTGCCCCCGCTATACTCCAGGGCCTGCTTGGCCTGTCCATAGCTGACGTTGGTTTTTTCCCGCAGCCGTTCCACCAGTTCCAAGGTGATCTCCATGCCGTTCGCCCTCCTTTCCCTGTATGCGCGTTGTGTATGGTCTCACCATACCACCTTCGGGTTGAAAGACCGTTTATCCCTCATTAAAATCCCATTAAAACCCTCTTCTTACCGGCCGGAGGAGCTCTTGCCCATCCGATTATACTATGCTATAATGGTTTACGCAACCTGGACGGAAAGGAGGAACCCCATGAAAGCTCTGCGCCGGCCCCTTGTGGTCCTGCTCACCCTGGCATTATGTGTAGGGCTGTTCCTGCCCATTCCGGTCTCCGCCGCCGACCTCTATTTTACCGCCATCAACGAGCGCATCGAGTACCTCACTTCCGACACCATGCCCTTCTGGTCGGGTGGAATCCTCTATGTGCCTTATACTGTTTTTGATAAAAACCTTAATTCCACCCAGACGGACCTGGGCATCACCGTCAGCTACAACAGCCGCACCAAGAGCACCGTCACCCTCTACAACCTGCGCCAGCAGATGCTGACCTTTGACCTGGTCTCCGGCAACTGCCGAGACGAGCTCTCCGGCGAGGTCTTCCCCTATCGGGCCATCATGCGAAACGGAAAACCCTATCTCCCCCTGGAGATGGTGTGCAGCTTTTTCGGTCTGAGCTGGTCCTACAACAGTCTGCCCAGCATTCCCCAGGGGTATCTGGTGCGGATCATGTCCTCGGATGTGGTCTTGGATGACTCCACTTTTATCAACTCCGCCGGCTATCTGCTGGACCGCCGCCTCCAGGCCTATACCCAGACCTTGATCCCCGGCGAGACCACCACCCCCAACACCGCCGTCCCCGGCGATGAGATCAGCCAGGAGGAGGAGGTCACCCCCACCAACATCCCCACCTATCTGGCAGTACGCTGCGAGAGTGAGGAGAGCCTTTTGTCCATCCTCAACACGCTGGAGAGTTCCGGGCGCTACGCGGTGTTCTTCCTCACCCCCCAGCTTCTGGAAGCTCAGGGCGATCTGGTACGCCGAATGCTGGGCACCGGCCACAGCGTGGGCATCCTGGCTCTGGGAGAGGATGCCGACCAGACCAAGCAGATTTTACAGGAAGGGCGCCTGATTCTGGAGCAGCAGGCCCTCACCAGAACCACCCTGGCCTATGTTCCCCAAGATCAGATCACTGCCATTGAGCGGGACGGCTGGGTGTGCTGGGACGAGACCATGCTCCTGGCCCCCTCGTCTGCCGTCGGGATATCTACGTTCTGCAACCGGGTCATAGGCCAGCTGGAGGGGCGGAATCTGGTCACCTACCTCACTTTGGCTGGGGACGAAAACGGTGCCCGGGTGCTGTCCTCACTGCTGCTGCGGCTGGCGGACAACCACTTTGTGGTGGGTACCCCTCTGGAGACCCGCCTGTAACCCCTTCAATTTTAAGGCCGCCTTGGAAAGGCGGCCTTTTTCATTCCTTTTTCTCCGTCTCCAGCTCCAAAAGAAACACCGGGCACCCCTCCGCCATCGGGGCGCCGGTTCCCTGAGGCAGAGACACCTCGATCCCCTCCGGCGTCAGGCAGTAGTCCTCCCAAGGCCTCGATGCCCGTGCCTGCCGCTCCCAGTCCCGGTCCAAAAAGAGGTCTCCCCCCTCCCTGCGCCGCTCCCCCTGCGCCACAAGCTTCTTCCAAATCCGTCTTTTCCAGTCCCGATCCTTTCCCAGCCACTGTTTCAGCGGGCAGGGTGCGCCCTGACGCACGTTCCACACATCACCCCAGCGCACCCGGTTAGGCCGCCCGTCCCCTCTGGTCTCCCAGCCGGTAAATCGCAGGCTGAGCACCCCTGCCTCCAGCCGGGTCACCTCTCCCCGCAACTCCCCCTGCCAGGGTGTAAAGGGCCGAGCGTTCTGCCGCCGCTGCCCCAGCTCCAGGCAGGCTTTCCAGTAGACCTCCCGGTCCCACCGCCTCTGCCAGGACCGGGCCAGGCGAGCATAATACCGGGTGATCCACGCTCCCCCCAGTCCTCCTCCGGCTACTTCCGGCCAGTACAGCACATACTCCAGTACGGGTTCTCCCTCCAGCGTCAGGGTACGGTGCTTTTCCTTCCAGTTTACCTGAACTGCCTGCTCCCGTTTCATACCCAGCTTCCCCCTTTCTGTTTTTCCATCCTATGCTCCGGTGGGAATTTGGCGTCTCCCTTTTACTGTAATTCGTAAAAGAAAATTTACAGATTTGTGTTTACTTTTATATGGCACAGTGTTAAAATATAAGAGCTCGAAGATTGGCAGTTTTTGGTTTGCCATATCGCAGATAAAGGAGGACAATACCATGTCAAAATTTCTGGACAAACCCGCCAGCGATACTTTGTACCGGGCATTTGCCGCTCTGGAAAGCGAGGAGGAGTGCCGCCGTTTTCTTCAGGACCTGTGCACTGTCTCGGAGCTGAAGGCCATGGAGCAGCGGATGGATGTGGCCATGTTGCTGGACAAAGGACTCATTTACAGCGATATTCTTGAGCGCACCGGCGCGTCCAGCGCCACCATCAGCCGGGTCAATCGCTGCCTTCATTATGGAGCGGATGGATACCGGACGGTGATCCCCCGGCTGCGGGAAGCGGAAGAATGAGCAGTTACGATTTCCTGGCCGGCTGCTATGACCGGCTGACCTATGATGTGGACTATGCCGCCTGGGCCGACTACATCGAAAAGCACTTTGCCCGCCGGGGCCTGCCGGGAAAGACGGTTCTGGATCTGGCCTGCGGTACCGGCTCCCTCACCCGGGAGCTGGCCCTGCGGGGATATGAGATGATCGGAGTGGATCTTTCCCCGGAAATGCTCTCAGAGGCGGCGGAGAAAAACCGGGACGCGGGCCCTATCGCGCCCATTTTTCTGTGTCAAAGTATGGACAAGCTGGACCTCTACGGCACCATTGATGCCTGCGTGTGCTGTCTGGACAGCGTCAACTATGTGACCCGGCCCAAGCAGCTTCAAAAGGCCTTTGAACGGGTCCACCTGTTTCTGATGCCCGGGGGGCTTTTCCTCTTTGATGTAAACACCCCCCAGAAGCTCCAGGCCATGGACGGACAGGTGTTTCTGGATGAAACAGAGGACACCTACTGCGTGTGGCGGGGCGAATATTCCCAGCGCAGCCGAATTTGCTCCTACTTTATGGACATCTTTCGTCTGGACCCGGAAACGGGCCTTTGGGACCGGGGCGAGGAGCTCCACCAGGAGCGGGCCTACTCCCTGGAAGAACTCACCGCCATGCTGGAGCAGGCGGGCTTCCGGGACATTAAAACCTATGGCGAGCGGAAAATGCGCCCCCCCGTTCCGGGGGAGGGGCGCGTCTTTTTCGTGGCAAGAAAGGATTAATCAGTTATGCATGACGAGATCGTACGCGCGATCACCGGGGACGGCCTGGTCAAAGCCGTTGCCGTCACCGGCCGGGATCTGGTAGAACGGGCCCGGAATATCCACACCCTGCTGCCCATGGCCACCGCGGCTCTGGGCCGCGCCCTGCTGGGGGCCTCCATGATGGGGGATATGCTCAAGGAAGAGGAGGGCTCTCTCACCCTCCAGATCAAGGGGGGCGGCCCTTTGGGCACCATCCTGGCGGTATCTGATTGCGGCGGCAACGTCCGCGGCTATGTACAAAATCCCCAGGTGGAACTGATGGAAAAGTATCAGGGCAAGCTGGACGTGGGGGCGGCAGTGGGCCAGGACGGTACCCTCACAGTCATCAAGGACATTGGCCTGAAGGAGCCCTATGTGGGGTCCATCGGCCTGTTCTCCGGGGAGATCGCAGATGATTTGGCCATGTACTTTGTAGAGAGCGAGCAGATCCCCACCGCCTGCGCCCTGGGGGTGTTGGTGGGTCTGGATCAAAGCGTCACCGCCGCGGGAGGTTACCTCATCCAACTGCTCCCCGGCGCCAGTGAGGACATGATCACCCGCATCGAGGCCGGAGTCCACGCCATGGGCTCGGTAAGCCACGCCCTGGCTGATGGCCTGGACGGAGAGGGCCTCTTACGGACCGTATTAAAGGATTTTGATCTGGAGATTCTGGAAAAGCACCCGGTGGAGTACCGCTGTTACTGTTCCCGTGACCGGGTGACCCGTGCTCTCATCAGCATGGGCAGAAAGGACCTGGAAGAGCTCATCCGGGACCAGGGCAAGGCGGAGCTCACCTGCCAATTCTGCGATCAGGTGTACCGCTACTCTAAAGAGGAGTTGGAGGAAATTCTCCAAACCATGTAAAAAAACCGAGGGGAGCAATTCCCCTCGGTTTTCTTTTCATTACCGCCCGCAGGCAAAGGTGTCGTTGTTGGTCAGCGCCTCCAGCACATCGTAGCGGTCCATCTCAAAGGCCTTGGTCATCGCCAGCGCCTCCTCCATGTCCAGATCCACGATCCGGCCGTCACGGGTGGCCACAATCCGGTTGCCCTTGCCCGCCATAAGCACCTGCACTGCCTCATAGCCCATGCGGCTGGCAGTCTCCCGGTCCCGGGCCGAAGGGGAACCGCCCCGCTGGATGTGTCCCAGCACGGTCACACGGGGGTCAATCCCGATTTCTTCCTTGATCCGATTGGCAATCTCATAGGCGCTGGCTGCACCCTCGGCAGTGACTACCATATAGTGGGTAGAGCCGGCCAGACGGGCACGGCGGATGTTCTCTACCACATCGTTTTCAAAATCCAGGGGCCGCTCAGGAATGAGCACAGCGGTGGCGCCCACGGCGATGCCCACATACAGCGCCAGATAGCCCGCATGACGGCCCATGACCTCCACCACCGAGCAGCGCTCGTGGGACTGCATGGTGTCCCGAAGCTTATCGATACACTCAATGGCGGTGTTGCAGGCGGTATCGAAGCCGATGGTATAGTGAGAACAACCAATGTCGTTGTCAATGGTGGCGGGAATACCCACTACGCTCAGCTTCTGACCGCTTTCGGCAATCTGCCGTGACAGGGCCAGCGCTCCCCGGAACGTACCGTCGCCGCCGATGGCTACAATGCCATCCAGACCCAACAGCTTACAGGTTCCGATGGCTTTTTCCCGGCCCTTCCGGTCCATAAACTCCTCGCTGCGGGCGGTATAGAGGATGGTGCCGCCCTTATTAATAATGTGGCTGACGCTGGAGCTGTTCAGCCGTACAAAGTCATTGGAGATCAAGCCGCTCCAGCCCCGCCGGATGCCAATGCACTCGATCCCCTGACCCACCGCAGTACGCACCACTGCCCGTACCGCCGCGTTCATGCCGGGCGCGTCGCCGCCGCTGGTCAGCACTCCAATCCGCTTTACCTGCTCGCTCATATGGGAAGCCCTCCTTATTCTCTCATAAACCAAGCGTCCATCCCGATCCTGCCGGAACGGGCCGCATGGATTCATTATGTCATTATTCCTCATCCTTGTCAAGAACGGGCCCCTCTCCCAAAAAAGTCAAGAGAACCATCCGTTTTTCCTCTATTCTTCCCCAAAATTCCCCTTAAAAATTTTTTCCAAAAAATTTCTGATTTTCCTGTTGACAACATGAGATTCCTCGAGTATAATAAGCAAGCCGTCGCAAGTGAGGCGGACGCTTCGGGAGCATAGCTCAGCTGGTAGAGCACATGCCTTACAAGCATGGGGTCACAGGTTCGAGCCCTGTTGTTCCCACCACTTCCCCCATGACTACCTGGCTCGGTAGTTCAGTTGGTTAGAACGCCGGCCTGTCACGCCGGAGGTCGAGGGTTCAAGTCCCTTCCGAGTCGCCACTTATTTCTCCTGACTGGAGTTGCCTGATGCGCCATCCGAAGGATGAGGCAAAGGCCCCTTCCGAGTCGCCACTTACTTTCTTTTGAAAAAGAAAGTAAGCAAAGAAAACTTCAGATTGGTTTTCCTGCTTGCAGTCTTTCAAAAAGAAAGATTTGCCTCTGTAGCTCAGTTGGTAGAGCAGAGGACTGAAAATCCTCGTGTCGTTGGTTCGATTCCGACCGGAGGCACCATCCCCCGCTGATTTTTCTGCGGGGGACCCAAAATGCGAGTGTAGCTCATCTGGTAGAGCGCCACCTTGCCAAGGTGGAGGTAGCGAGTTCGAGCCTCGTCACTCGCTCC
>CALWOP010000047.1 GCA_944383195.1 uncultured Oscillospiraceae bacterium | reverse complement strand
GTTTATTTACATTCTATCTATACCTTCCTGGGTCGAATTATGATACAATATGGGAAAAATTGCGGAGAGGAAGTCGTTTATGTCCAGAATTGACGGCCGGGCAGCCAATGAACTGCGTCCGGTGGAGATCATTCCCAATATCAACAAATTTGCCGAGGGCTCTTGCCTTATTCGCTGCGGCAATACCCATGTGCTGTGTACCGCCAGCGTGGAGGACAAGCCCCCCCGCCATGTCCCCGAAGGGGAAGGCTGGGTCACCGCCGAGTACTCCATGCTTCCCCGGGCTAACCGGGAGCGCTCCCGCCGGGACATTTCCAAGCTGAAGCTCAACGGCCGCAGCGCTGAGATCCAGCGTCTCATTGGCCGGGCCCTCCGCTCTGTGGTGGACATGAAGAAGCTGGGGCCTTGGAACATCACCATTGACTGTGATGTGCTCCAGGGGGACGGGGGTACCCGCACCGCCTCCATCACAGGCGGCTTTGTGGCCATGATGCTGGCATTTAAAAAGATGATAGAAGCGGGCCAGCTCGCTGAGTACCCGGTGAGCGGCTATGTGGCCGCCGTGTCCGCGGGCATTGTGAACGATGTGCCCCTGTTGGACCTGTGCTATGAGGAGGACTCCTCCGCCATGGTGGACCTCAACTGTGTCATGGATGACCAGGGCCGGCTCATTGAGATCCAGGGTACCGGCGAGGAGCGCCCCTTCACCCTGGATGAGCAGCGGCAGCTGGTGGAGCTGTGCCACCAGGGAATTGCCAAGCTCCAGGCCATCCAGAAGGAAATTCTGGGCGTGTGAATTTAGGAGGCGACCACATGAAACTGGTGTTGGCCAGCAAGAATAAAAAGAAGCTGGTGGAGATGAACGATATCCTCTCCCATCTGGGCATCGAGGTCTGCTCTGAGGCAGAGGCGGGTGTAGATGTGGAGGTGGAGGAGACCGGCACCACCTTTGAGGAAAACTCCCTTTTGAAAGCCAAAGCCGTCATGGAGGCCAGCGGCCTGCCCGCCATTGCCGACGATTCGGGGCTGTGTGTGGATGCCCTGGGGGGCGCTCCCGGGGTCTACTCCGCCCGGTACGGCGGGGAAGGGCTGGACGATGTACAGCGCTACCAGCTGCTGCTGGAGAATATGAAAGGGCAGATGCCCCGCACGGCCAAATTTGTCTCGGTCATCACCTGCTGCTTTCCCAACGGGGATGTGATCTCCGCCCGGGGGGAGTGTCCGGGCACCGTCGCCTTTGCCCCCATGGGAGAGGGCGGCTTTGGATATGACCCTGTTTTCTTTGTGCCGGGGCTGAAAAAGACCTTTGCCCAGCTGACTGCTGAGGAGAAAAACGCCATCTCCCATCGTGGCAAGGCCCTGGAGGCCTTTCAGGTCAAGCTGGAAGCGTATTTGAAGAAATAAGGATTAGGAGTTAACATTATGTCGGAACTGACAAGCAAGCAGCGCTCCCAGCTGCGGGGCCTGGCCAACAGCATCGATACCATTTTGATCGTGGGCAAGGATGGAATTGGGGATAACCTGGTGAAACAGGCCAACGACGCGCTGGAGGCCCGGGAGCTGATCAAGGGCAGAGTGCTGGAAAATTCCATGCTCTCCCCCCGGGAGGCGGCCGAACAGCTGGCTCCTCTCACCCGCAGCGAGGTAGTGCAGGTGATTGGAACAAAATTCGTGTTATATCGTCCAAGTCATAACAAGGACAAAAAAGATAAAATTGTACTGGTAAGCGACAAAAAAGGCAGGTAACCAGGGCGGTGGCCCTTAAGATTCTGTGATAAAGGTGGTACCGGTATGAAAATCGGCGTCTACGGCGGAACCTTTAACCCGCCCCATCTGGGGCATCTGGCGGCGGCCCGAACCGCCATTGAGGTACTGAAACTGGACAAACTGCTGCTGGTCCCGGCGGCTGTGCCGCCCCATAAAGACCTGCCCCAGGAGACGCCCGCTCTGGAGCACCGTCTGGCCATGGTGGAGAAAATGGCGGATGGGCTGCAGCTGCCCAAGGTGGTGGAAGTCTCCCAGCTTGAGCTGGAGCGCAGCGGGAAAAGCTATACCTCAGACACTCTGAAAGCCATCCACGACCAGTACCCCGGAGCGGAGCTCTGGCTGCTGATGGGAACGGATATGTTTTTGACCCTCCACCAGTGGCATGACCCGTCGGAGATTTTGAAGCTGGCGGGTGTGTGTGCCTTTGGACGCACGGAGCAGGACGGGGAGGCGCTTTTCGCCCCCCAGCGGGAGTATCTTTCCCGTACCTATCAGGCAAAAATCACCACCATAACGCTGCCTGGACTGGTAGACATTTCCTCTACCCAGCTGCGAAAGCTGCTGGCCCAAGGGGGCGGGGAGTCCTACCTGCACCCCTCTGTTTACGGCTATATCCTGATGAACGGGCTTTACGGCACCCATGCGGATCTGAAGCATTTGGATATTCCGCAGCTGCGGGCTTGTTCCTACTCCATGGTGAAAGAAAAGCGGGTGCGCCATATCCGAGGCACGGAGGAGGAGGCCGTCCGCCTGGCCAAGCGCTGGGGGGCGGATGAGACCATGGCGCGCCGGGCTGGAATTTTACACGATTGCACCAAGTATCTGGAGCTGGAGGAGCAGCTGGCACTTTGCGCCCAATACGGTGTGGAACTGGATGAACTGGAGCAGCGGGCAGTAAAATTGCTCCACTCCAAAACCGGGGCGTGCATTGCGCGGGCGGTATTTGGGGAGCCGGACGAGGTTTACTGGGCCATTTTTTGGCATACTACCGCTAAGGCGGATATGACGACCCTGGAAAAAATCCTGTATGTGGCGGATTATATGGAGCCGAACCGGGATTTTGAAGGCGTGGAGCGGCTGCGGGAGCTGGCTTATCAGGACCTGGACAAGGCCCTCCTGCTTGGCGTGGAGACGACCATCCAGGAGATGAAGGATCGCAATCTCCCGATACACAATAATACCCTCCAGGCCCAGGCCTGGCTGAGAGGACAAGGCGTAACGATAGAGGACTGAAAACGATGACAGAGAAAAACAGACATGGTAAGCACGAAGCAACTGCCGACCGGACCTCGCTGGGCGGCTATTGGCGGCAGCATAAAGCCTGGGTGGTGGGTCTGAGCAGGGGACAGAAGATCAAGTACCGCCTGTTTCAGGTCCTGGTGGTTTTGGCTGTGGTAGTCATTGCCATTTTCCTGGCTTTGCGGGCCTGGATCCGGCTGCCGGAGGTGCCCAATCTGCCCACTGGGGGAGGAACGGGCACAGAGACCGGAGAAGAACTGGGCTACGACGGCGCGGAGCTGCCCAACGTGGCCAAGAGCGGCCGGAAAGACGGATACTATACGTTCCTGGTGGCCGGACAGGATGTGATCAGCGGTTCCACCGACACGATGATCCTGATCAGCTACGACACCAAGAATAAGGAAATCCACGCCATGAGCTTGCTCCGGGATACCATGATCAACACCAGCGCCAGCAGCAAACGGCTGAATTCTGTGTACGCCCGGAACCGGGGGGACAAGGATCTGCCCGATGCCCAGCGGGTAGAAAACGGTATGAATGCCCTGCGGCTGGAGGTCAGCAAGCTGACCGGCATCTACGCCGACTTTTATGTGATGATCCAGTGGGAAGCGGTGGGAGAACTGGTGGACGCCATTGGCGGAGTCTACTTTGAGGTTCCCTTTGATATGGACTATGACGACCCGGCCCAGAATCTTCACATCCATCAGAAGGCGGGCTATCGCCTGCTGGACGGACAGGACGCCATGGAGGTGGTCCGGTTCCGGAAGAACAATGACCTGAGCATCTCCCTGGGAGACAGCGGCCGGACGGAGATCCAGCGGGACTTCCTCACCGCTGTGCTGAAAGAGTGCCTCCAGCCCGACGTGCTGCTGAAGCTGCCCACACTGGCGAACATTTTTATGGAGAATGTGGCCACAGATTTGAGCGTAGGCAATATCTTGGCCTTTGCTGAGCTGGCCGTTGGGATGGACCCGGATAACGATGTGTCGCTGGTTTCCATGCCCTGGACTGGGGTGTCCTATCACGGGGCCTCCATGGTTCTGCCCAACCAGGATGAACTGCTGGAACTGCTCAACGACGGTATTAACCCATATGTGGACGATATTCAGGCCAGCGACTTGCAGCTGCTCTATCAAAAGAGCGATGGAAGCTTTGGTGTGACCAACGGTACCTTGGCCGATCCCAGCATGGGCCGGGCATATGTGGCGCAAAAGCCCGACCCGGAGCAGCCTGAGGAGCCTGAGGTCCCCATTGAGCCGGAGAATCCGGACCAGTCCGGCACAACCGGCGAGGGTGGGACCGGGACAGGCGAGCCTGCGGTTCCCGGTGAGCCCACTGTGCCGGGCGAAACTGGGGACGGGAGCACCTCCAGCGGGAGCGAGACCCCCGGTGAGACGGAGAATCCCGGCGGAACTGAAACTCCTGGAGGAACGGAGAATCCTGGTGGAAGTGAGAACCCGGTTGATCCGGTGATTCCCGGTGATCCGGTCATTCCTGGAGATGGAACTGGAGAGACAAGCTCGTCGGCCTCCGGCGGAACTGGTTCAACCGGAGATTCGGGGACGTCCGGAGCGGGTACGGGAGACATCACCATGAGCACCGGCGATCCCGCCCAGGTATTCCCTAATTGGAATGAAACGCCCGCTTCGGAAGCGTCTGCGGCATAAGGCGGCACGGAGTAGGGGAACAGGAAGAAAATCAAAAGGAAAGGAGCAGAGCGGATGAATTCCTATGAACTGGCGGCCCTGCTGGCCAAAGCTCTGGATGGGAAAAAGGGACAGGACATCAAGGTCCTGAAGACGGAGGAGCTGACCACGCTGGCGGACTACTTTGTCCTGTGTACGGCAACCTCAAATACCCAGGTGAAAGCTATGTCGGATGCCTGTGAGGAGGCGGCGGAGAAGCAGGGGGAGCGTGCCCACCACATTGAGGGACACCGGGACGGTACCTGGCTGCTGATGGATTTTTCCAGTGTGGTGGTCCATGTGTTTACCGATGAGGCCCGAAAGTTCTATGACCTGGAGCGGCTGTGGAGCGATGCCCAGGAAATGGATATGACTGAAATTCTGAAATAACAACAAAACACCCTGGCGTGAGCCAGGGTGTTTTGTTATGCGCCTTGAATGATCTGAAGGGCTTTTTGCCGGTTGGAGATCTCGTTCACGGGCTGGCTGCCGCCAAATTCCCCGTCAATGGTCCAAGGCAGCGGCCGGTCACAGGTAAAGGTCAGGCTGCTGGCCTGAAACTGGATGAGCGCACCCCCGTCGGCGGGGGAGAGATTGATGAGCGCCTGCAGGCCGTTGGCCAGATCCGCCAGACTTAGGGGCTTCTTGACCAGCGTGACTTCAAACAGGCCGTCGTCCAGTACCACCTGATCCGCATTGGGGGGCTTCATCCCGCCGATTGACAGGGCATTGCTCACCATTCCAAAGAAGAAATCGTCTTCCAGGGTATTGCCGTCGTATTCCACCTTGATGTGGTAAGGGGCAATGGTGGGCAAGGAGGCGATGCCGCCGAAAATATATGCCAGATGGCCAAAGGTCTTTTTCAAGTCCTGAGGTGTGTCGTAGGCTACGTTGGTAAAGGCGCCGAAGGCGGCCACATAGACAAAGGGACGGCCGTTGAGCAGACCCATATCCATAGGGGTGGGCTTGCCCGCCCCGGCGGCGGCCAGGGTGGCCCGTTTGGTGCCCTTGGGCAGGTGAAGGGTTGCGGCGCAGTCGTTGGTGGAGCCGAAGGGGATATAACCCAGGGGCGGGGGAGCTTCCAGCCCCAAAAGCCCGCCGGACACTTCGCTGAGCGTGCCGTCGCCCCCGGCACATACTACCCGCTCAAATTGTCCACCCAGCTCCTGTACAGCGCGGGAGGCATCCCCCTTTCCCTGAGTGGGGTAAACGGTGGTCAGCCATCCGGCTTTGGTAAAGGTATCCAGAATCGTAGACAGCTGACCAGCTATCTTTCCGGTTCCGGAGGTGGGGTTGTAAATAAACAAAAGGTGTTTCATAGCGGAAGTCCTCCGTGGTGCGCTTGCCGTGATGGGGAACAAAACCTCTAGGTGTTCCCATGTCATTAAGTAGAGAATATTATAGGGGGCTTTCGGAAAAAATCAAGGCGCAAACGGTAAATTTTTCACTTTCTTAATAGACTTCTTCCCTTGGGGGAAAAGGGACTTGCAACCGGCAGGGAAAACGGGTAAAATGAGTGGAAATCCTTTGTAACGAGGTGTGGTATTCATGGATCGAAAGACCCTGGCCGCCGCTTTTCCGGCGACGGTTCCGGTTTTAATGGGCTATTTGGCCATTGGAATGGCCTTTGGACTGATGCTCCAGACGGCGGGCTATGGCGTGGGCTGGGCCCTGCTTATGAGCTTGACCATCTATGCCGGCTCGGGGCAGTACCTGGGGGTCTCCCTGCTGGCCACCGGCGCCCATTTGAGTCAGGTGGCGTTTTTGACGCTGGTGATCAACTTCCGCCATCTGGTCTATGGGCTTTCCATGCTGGAAAAGTTTCGTGGGATGGGAGCGCGGAAGTTTTACATGATTTTTTCCCTGACCGATGAGACCTATGCCCTGCTCAGCTCGGCCAAAGTTCCGCAAGGCGTGGATGAGCATCGGTATTATTTTGCCGTGGCCATGCTGGATCACAGCTATTGGATCATGGGCTCGGTGTTGGGGTCTATCCTGGGTTCGGCGCTGGGTTTTGACACCACCGGAGTGGACTTTGCCATGACCGCGCTGTTCCTGGTGATCGCTGTGGGCCAGTGGAAAAAGGCAGGCAGCCACCTGCCCGCGCTGCTGGGCGCCGCGGCCACGCTGCTCAGCCTTCTGGTGGTGGGCGCAGACGATATGCTGCTGCCCGCCCTGGGAATGATCGTGATCCTGCTGACTGTGCTGCGCAAGCGGCTGAGCCAGGATCATACCGCTGCGGGAGAGGAGGAGACGTTATGCCGCTGAGCCCTTTGGAGACGCTGGCTTCCATTTTTGTCATGTCCATTGTGACCTTTTTTACCCGGGCGCTGCCGTTTTTGCTCTTTGACCGGGGAGACCACCCGCCGAAGATCGTGCTGTATCTGGGCAAGGTGCTGCCGCCGGCCATCATTGCCATGCTGATCGTCTACTGCCTGAAAGGGGTCACCTTTACTACCCTGGGCGGCTGGCTGCCCACCTTCCTGGCCGGAGTGACCGCCGTTTTGCTCCACCTGTGGAAGGGAAACGACCTGCTGTCCATTTTTGGAGCCACCGGGCTTTATATGGTGCTGGTGCAGGCCGTATTTGTGTGAGGTGAAACCATGGACAAGCATGTGCTGATCACCGGCGCGTCCCGGGGCATTGGAGCGGCTACAGCCCGGCGCTTTGCCCGGGGAGGATGGCGCTTGAGCATCCATTACCATAAAAGCCGGGAACAGGCCCAGGCACTGGCGGAGGAACTGGCTGGGCTGGGCGTGAAGGCCGCCCTGGTCCAGGGGGATGTGTCCGACCCTATCCAGGCGAAACGGCTGACGGAACAGGCCGTTGAGACTCTGGGGGCGCTGGATGCCCTGGTGTGCAACGCGGGCATCGCTCTGCCTATCCAGCTGCTCACAGACACCACGGACCAGCAGTGGCGGCAGGTGATGGGGACAGATCTGGACGGGGTGTTCCATACCCTGCGGGCGGTGATTCCCGGCATGGTCTCCCGGAAAAGGGGGGCAATCGTGACTGTCTCCTCCATGTGGGGGGTGACTGGGGGCTCCTGCGAGGCCCCCTACTCTGCGGCCAAGGCGGGGGTGGTGGGACTGACCAGGGCCCTGGCCAAGGAACTGGGTCCCTCCAACATCCGGGTCAACTGTGTGGCGCCGGGGGCTATTGAGACGGAAATGACCGCCTTTCTCACCCAGGAGGACCGCCAGGCACTGGCAGAGGAGACTCCCCTTGGAAGAATGGGTACGGCCCAGGAGGTGGCCGACGCCATCTATTTTCTGGCCGGGGAAGAGGCCGGCTTTATCACCGGACAGGTGCTGAGTGTAGATGGCGGAATGGTGATTTAAGGGGAAAATAAGAAAATAATAACTTGTATTTAAAGAAATTGCGGTTGTCACTGGCAAAAAAAAGTTGCTATACTAGCCTTGTAGTGGATTGATTCGGGCCCAGCCGCACCTGCGGCCTGAGGGCGTTCAGGAGGACAAGGAATGGGGCGATGGGGCGGTAATTATGGCGGCTATCGTGGCCGCAGAACGCTGACGGATGTGTTAAGGATCATTGCCATTGTACTGGCGGTGGCGGTGGCCCTGGTTTTGGCGGGGTTGTTTGTCGCTCAGGACTATCTTGTTTATACCGATGAGGGTCTGCGCCTGGAGCTGCCCTTTTTCCAAACGGAGGAAGAGGGGGACGGTTCAAAAACCCTGGACCCCGGCAGCATAACGGTACGGGAGGAGAGCGGCCAGTCTGCCGCGTCTGGGCAGCAAGAGACGATCAAAGCGATTCAACTGCCCATAGAGGCGCTGTTGGATGGGACCTGGGAAGAACTTCTGGCCCAGGCGGATGCCAATGCCCTGATTTTAGAGATGAAAGGCGAAGCGGGGACACTGGCATGGCAGTCTGAACAGGATCTGGCCATTCAGGCGGGGGCCAATGGTTCGCCAGAGGTCAACGAGGCGTTGAAACAGCTGGAGAAGGCAGAGGTCTATACCATAGCCCGGGTGTGCTGTTTCCGGGATGACCGCATCCCATATTATAACATCAGCTTAGCTCTGCGCACCTCCGGGGGAAACTGGCGGGATGAAAAAGGGCTTCGCTGGCTCAGTCCCGCTTCCCAGCCGGCACAGGACTATTTGACCGCCCTGTGTGGTGAATTGGCCGAGCTGGGGTTTGATGAAGTTTTGCTGGAAGCCTTTACCTTTCCCACGGAGGGGAATTTGGAACGAATCGTTCCGGGAGAACGGTATGATTCCACTCAGTTTACCCAGCAGGTAGAGAGCTTCCTGCAACAGACCAAACAAGTTCTCAACCCCCATGGTACCGCCCTGTCCCTGTTGGTACAGGGAACGGCTGTCCCGGAAGAGGGAGATGCCAGCGGACTGACCCTTTCGCTGTTGGAGCAGGTCCCAGACGGCCTCTGGCTCCAGGGACCGGATGGGGCTTCGCAGCTGGAGAAGCAGCTGGAGCAGAGCGGTCAAACTGGACCTGCCTGCGGTAAAATCGTGGAGGAGCTGGACCAGGAGAAGGCTGGTTCTCAGGCCGTACTGTTCCCGGCAACAAGCGAATAGAAAAAAGAGCGTCCAGCTGCTGTGTGCAGTTTGACGCTCTTTGTCTTTCATACCAGAAAATGTAAAAAATAGAAAATTATGCGTTTTTCCAAAACAGGATAAAATATTTCAACAAAGAAGCGACAATACTTCAAAAGAAACGGAATCTGTGACATAGTGGTGAAAAACTGCACAAAAGACCGTGAAAGCCAAACAAAATAACACTTGCATTTTTTCGAAAGATAAAATACAATGAACCATAAGCATACGCTTTATTGCTTTATTTGAAGGTGGTGAGACTATGGCGTTAGAGGCTATTCAGGAGGTCACGCAGGCGGAGAGCCAGGCGAAAGCCCGGTGTGAAGCGGCGGCCATTCAGTCCAGACAGAAGCTGGTGGATGCCCAGAAGCAGGCCCGCGGCATTCTGGAGCAGGCTCGGCAGCAGGCCCAGGCCAAGACACGGGAGATGATGGCCCAAGCGGAGCAGCGGGCTGCGGAAGAGACCCGGCAGGTTCTGGCCCAGGCGGAGCAGGACTGTGAGGCAATGAAGCAGCAGGCCCGTGGGCGGCTGGATCAGGCGGCCCAACTGATCGTAGAAAAGGTTGTGAATCGCTGATGGCTATAGTGAAAATGAAACATCTGCGCCTGGTAGCCATGGCGGAAAACCGGGAAGAGATGCTTCGGCTGCTTCAGCGCATGGGATGCGTGGAGGTGGACGAGGCGTCCCTGGAGGAAGAGGGCGCCGATGAGGCGCTGGTCCAGCAGCTGAACGATCAGCTCCAGCGGCTGGACGCCCAGGGGTTGTCCCAGGCCAGAGAGGAGCAGAGCCAGGCAGAACGTGCCCTGGGGGTGCTCAAGCGCAGCGCGCCGGCAAAGGGGAACTTCCTTGCGCCCAAGCCGGAAGTGGGGGAGCAGGAGCTCTTCAACGAGGCCTCGGTGCAGCAGGCACGCAGCTGTGTAGCTGAGATCAACCAGATGGACGCCCGGCTCAATGCCATCCACTCTGAAGAGGGGAAGCTGGCGGCCCAGCGCTTGGCTCTGGCTCCGTGGTTGGGTCTGGACCTGCCTTTGGAGACCGGCTCCACCAGCCAGGTGACCGTTCAGCTGGGCACTCTGCCCGCCACGCTGGAGCTGGAGCAGGCCCAGAGTGCCCTCCAGCAGACCGGGGATCTGGCCCAGCTCAGCCAGGTGTCCGCCGATTCCGAATGGCGCTACTGCCTGTTTATGTGCCATGATTCCCAGGCGCAGGCAGGATTGGACGCCCTGAAAGAATTGGGCTGGTCCCGGGCCAACCTTCGAGAGTGGACGGGGACGGCAGCGGAAAACGACAAGCGTTTGCAGCAGGAGCTGGCCCAGCTGGCCCAGGAGCGGGAAGAGATCGGGAAAAAGCTGGCGGGCATGGGGGATGCACGTCCCGCTGTCCAGCGGCTGTCCGATCTGGCCCAGGTGAATGCCAGCCGGGAGGAGTCCCGGGGCAAGCTTCTGAACACGGGGATGACCTTCCTTTTGGAGGGGTGGGTCCCGGCGGAGAGCTGGCCCGGCCTGGAACAGGCCCTGAGCGCCTACCCCTGCGCCTACGAAGTGAAAGACCCCGCTCAGGAGGAGTACCCCCAGGTGCCGGTCAAGCTGAAAAACAGCCCCCTGACCAAGCCCTTGAATATGGTGACGGAGATGTACTCTCTGCCCGCCTATGGTTCGCTAGACCCTAACCCCCTTATGGCCCCCTTCTTTATCCTCTTTTACGGGATCATGATGGCGGATATGGGATATGGACTTTTGATGTTCCTGATCGGGAGCCTGGTGCTGTGGAAGAAGAAACCCACCGGCACCATGGGCCACCTGTGCGGGCTGCTGGTGCTGTGTGGAATCAGCACCTTTATCATGGGGGCGATCACCGGAGGCTTCTTCGGCGACTTCCTGACCCAGCTGATGAAGCTCATCAATCCAAACAGCACCTTTGCCCTGCCCGCCCTATTCACCCCCCTGGAGGACACCATGATGATCCTGGTGGGCGCGATGTGCCTGGGCTTTGTCCAGATCCTCACCGGCATGGCCATCAGCTTTTATAAGAAGCTGCGGGACGGCCAGGTGATGGACGCCATCTGGGAAGAGGTCACCTGGTGGGTGGTCTTTGCCGGGGCGGCCCTGGCGATCCTTGGGATCACCAATCTGGTGCTGATCCTGGGCGGCGTAATGGTGGTGGCCGGGCCCCTGATCACCGGGACGGGGCTGGGGAAGATCACTGGGATCTTCGGCTCCCTGTATAATCACATCACCGGCTACTTTGGAGATATCCTCTCCTACTCCCGTCTGATGGCCCTGATGCTGGCCGGTTCCGTCATTGCCCAGGTATTCAATACCCTGGGGGCTATTCCGGGCAACATCGTGATCTTTATCCTGATCTCCTTTGTGGGCAACGCCCTGAACTTCGCTTTGAACCTGCTGGGGTGCTACGTCCACGACCTGAGACTTCAGTGTCTGGAGTATTTCGGGAAATTCTACCAGGACGGCGGAAAGCCCTTCCGTCCCCTGGATCTAAATACAAAATACTATAACATCGTCAAGTAAAGAGGAGGACGACACTATGGAGTCTATGGACATGAATCAATTAGTGGCAATTCAGCAGAGTTTGACTTTCCTGGGCAGCATCGGCGGCCTGGCCCTGGCTCTTCTGGGCGCAGGCCTTGCGGCGGTGCTCAGCGGCATCGGCAGCGCCAAGGGTACCGGCCTTGCCGGCGAGGCGGGCACCGGCCTTCTGTGTGAAGACCCCAGCAAGTTTGGTAAGGTCATGATCCTTCAGGTGATCCCCGGCACCCAGGGCCTGTACGGCCTGGTGGTGTGGTTCTTCGCCGTGTTCCGCATGGGCCTGCTGTCCGGCACGCTTCCTGAGCTGACCGTTGCCCAGGGAATGCAGTACTTTGTGGCCTGCCTGCCCATGGCGCTGGGCGGACTGTTCTCTGCCATTGCTCAGGGCCGCGTGGCTGCCGGTTCCATCAACATTCTGGCCAAGAAGCCCGATGACTGGTCCAAGGGTATGGTCCTTTGTATCACCGTGGAGTTCTACGCCATCCTGTCTCTGCTGGCCTCCATGCTGATGATCATCAACATCAGCGCGTAAGGCGCAAGAAAGGAAGCCGCCAATGGAAGGAATTGAAAAAATTACCGCCAAAATTGCCCAGGATGCCCAGGCGGAAGTGAGCCGCCTGGAGCGGGAGACGCAGGCCCAGGTGGATGAGATCCTCTCCCAGGCCCAGGCTCAGGCGGAGAAAGAGACCGCCGACGCCCTGGCTCGGGGAGAAAAGGCGGCCCAGGAACGGCTGGAGCGCCTGACCTCCGCCGCCGGGATGGAGCGGCGCAAGCTGGAGCTGGCCGCCAAGCAGGAAGTGCTGGGCGAGGCCTATGACCTGGCCCTGAAGAAGCTGTGTTCCCTGCCGGAGCAGGAGTATGTGCAGCTGCTTACAGCTCTGGTGCTGGAGGCCTCCTCCACCGGAAAGGAACAGCTGGTCTTCTCCGTGAAAGACCGGGCCCAGGTGGGCAAGCAGGTGGTGGTGGCCGCCAATGAGGCTCTGGCCAGCCAGGTGGCCCCCGAGCTGCCTGAGTCCATCACCGACTCCAAGGTGGGGGCCTTTGTGGGCAAGCTGGTGAAGACCACCGCCGCCATGGTCAGCGGCACCGCCATGCTGACCCTCTCCCAGCAGACCCGTGAGATGAAGGGCGGCTTTATCATGGTGGACGGAGACGTGGAGATCAACTGCGCCTTCGAGACCCTGATCCGGCTGCAGCGGGAAAAGCTGGAAAAAGAAGTGGCGAACGTTTTGTTTCCCCAATGAAAAGTGAGGTGAGATCCGTTGTCTCACAGAAAAGATACTGATTATCTGGCTATCTCCGCCCGCATCCGGGCCATGGAGAACCGGCTGCTCACCCGGGAGCGGATGGACCGCATGATCGATGCCCGAGATACGGGAGAGGCCATGAAAGTCCTCTCTGAGTGCGGTTATAACGATGCGGCGGGGCTGGATGCGGCCCTGCTCCAGGCCCGGGCCGAGGTGTTTCAGGACATGGAGCGCTCCGCTCCCGACCCCAGGCTTGTGGAAGTGTTTCAGATCAAGTACGACTACCACAACGCCAAGGCCATCCTGAAAAGCCAGGCCATGGGCGCTGACCCGGAGCGGCTGCTGCTGGCTGGGGGACGTTATGACCCCAAAGAGCTGCTGGAGGGGTGGCGCCGGGAGGAGCTTCGGGGCTGCTCGGCCACCTTTGTCCGGGCGATGGAACAGGGCAAGGCTCTGCTGAACGAGAGCCATGACCCCCAACAGGCTGATCTGCTTTTGGACCGGGCCTGCTATGAGGAGATGGGGCAGCTGGCCCGAGAGCTTCAAAGTCCCTTCCTCCAGGGGTATGTGCGTCTTTGTGTGGACGTGGCCAACCTCCGTGCCGCCGTCCGGGTCTACCGGATGGGGAAAGAGACCGAATTTCTCAGGCAGGTACTGCTGCCTGGGGGAAACGTGTCCGAGCAGTCCATTCTCTCCGCCCGGCGGGAAGCGCTGGATGAGCTGTTTCGCTCCGGACCGCTGGCTGCGGCGGCGGAGCGGGGAGAGAAGCTGCTCCAGCCCGGAAGCGGCTCCCTGACTGAATTTGAGCGGGAGTGTGACAATGCCCTCACCGCCTATCTGGCAGCCGCCCGCCGTATTCCCTTTGGGGAAGAGACGGTCATCGGCTACCTCTATGCCAAGGAGCAGGAGTTTACCGCAATCCGTTCCATCTTTGCCGGACGGGCCGCCGGACTGGATGGAGATACCATCCGTGCCCGGCTTCGGGAAACCTATGTGTAAGGGGGTGGGTGGAGATGTATAAAATTGCCGTGATGGGCGATATGGACAGCGTTCTGGGCTTTAAGGCCCTGGGGCTGGAGGTATGTCCGGTATCCACCCCGGAGGAGGGCCGGGAGGCCCTGCACCGCATGGCCAGGGATAACTATGCCATCGTCTACATGACTGAGCAGCTGGCCTCTCAGATGGAGCCGGAAATTGCCCGGTATAAGGATGCCCTGACCCCCGCCATTATCCTGGTACCTGGCAAGGAGGGTTCCCTGGGGATCGGAATGGCCAACATCAAAACAGCGGTGGAACGCGCCGTGGGAGCTGATATTTTGTAAGCTTCCTCATCTGAGAAATTTTACTTCGA